>CAYXUS010000137.1:0-9371 GCA_964468415.1 uncultured Caldithrix sp. | reverse complement strand
TAAATTTTTAAATTTACGTCGCGTAAAACAGGTTTTCCAAAAAATGACTTTCTTAAATGGACAATCTCAATCATATTTAAACAAACCAGCTAACCGGTTAAACTTAAGTTACTAATGCTACTCAAAATAAAATCACCGAAAGCAGATAATCGTTTAGCAGAATTAATGCCGAAGAAAGCACAAAAGCCCGAATGGTCGCTTTTCCTACGCCCTCGGCACCACCTTCGGTGTGAAAGCCCACATGGCAGCCGATAATCGCCGTAACCCCACCAAAGACAAAGGCCTTAATCAAACCGGACATCACGTTCATGATAGTAAAGAATTCTTTTACACTGCCAAAAAAGATTTCCGGCTCTAACCCCAAATTCAGATAAGCCACAAAATAAGCCCCAAGCAGCCCCACAAAATCGGCAAAAACCGTCAGAATGGGAATCATGACAAATCCGGCCAGAATACGCGGCATAGCCAGATAACGGATGGGATCGATGGCTAAGGCCTGCAAAGCATCCAATTGTTCGGTCACCTTCATGGTGCCTATTTCTGCCGCAATCGAGGCGGAAACGCGTCCGGCAGCCACCAATGCGGTAAGCACCGGCCCCAATTCAATGAAAACGGCAATGCTGGTGGCTGCACCCAAATAGTTAAAAGAGATGTAGCCTTCCAGTTGGTAAGCCGTTTGAACCGAAGCCACTGCCCCGGCAAAAACACCCACAAATAACACCAGAGGTAAGGATCGTACACCGATATCCATCATCTGGATGTAAACAAGATTCCTGTTTTTCCAGAGCATCCCAAAATAGCGGATCACCTTCCACAGCATAATAAAAACGGTGCCGGTTTCCTGAAAGAAGTAAATCGTTCTACGCCCGATATTCTGAATGAAGCGTATCATTAAAAATCCACACCTATCGAAATGTAATGCATCGGTTTGCTCGAATGGGCCAAATCAAACCTCCAGGCCACATCGTATTTGAAAATGACCCCAAGAAAGCTCAAATAAACCCTGGTACCTACGCCGTAGCCCATTACAATATCGTGAAGCTTGCCATCCTTAATTCCCCGGAATTCTTTTTCCCAACGCGAATCCCAGGCCGTCCCGATATCGGTAAACATGACTCCCTTTATGTTGCCAAGACGCATCGGCGGAAGTCCCAATTGCATGTAGGGAATAAACGGAAAACGAAACTCACCATTAAACAGCACAAAACTGTTACCGGATTTTTCGTAAAACCTTCCACCGCGCAAAGGCGTTACAAACTGGGCAAAATACACATCGTAAACACTGGTTAACCGCAAATCGCCATTGAATTTTCGATTAAGCCAGTTTAATTCTCCGCCCACAAAAAACTGCTGGGGATTTTTCCCCCGGCTAAAGCCGGAATTTAGGCGAAAAGCCAGCGAATAATTGTTGGTAATTTTGAAGTAACGCCGCAAATCCACCGTAAGTGAAACAAATTCGGGACTGTTTTTCGTGTAATGCGGCGAGGCCATAAAATCGATCGAGCCACGAAAGCCATCGCGGGGACCGGTGTCAAAATAGTACCAATCCGAAGTATCGTGAACCAGCCGTAAACCGGGCAAAATGCTGTGTACCGACTGGGTGTATTCTTCCAATAAATAATAGTCGATCGAAGAGTTCCACCAATTTACGTAAAACTCGGCGCGCGTATATTTGCTAAACGGATGCGAAGCCATAAACCAGGCGCCATAATTGCGGAAACGAATCAATCCGTAATATCCCGAAAAATAGGTATTGGCATAATTAAACAACATAAATCCGTAATCGGTACGGCGGGGTAAGTACCAATATTGCAGGTTCAGGTAGCTGTTGCGCAAATCAAAGACCAGATTGGTTCCCAAATACACTTTGTGGTTGCCCAGCACGTCGCTGAAAGCAATTGACGTGTATCCCTGAAAACCCCAAAGGGTGTTGTAATAAGCCGCACCGTTCACCAAATCAGGCGAAAATTTCACGCGATAATTGTGCACTTTGTAATGTCCGCTCTTAAACTTGTATTCTTTCTTTTTGAGTTTTACCCGAACTTTTTTTACCTGAGTGCGGCGGTCCATATCGGCAAAAACATATTTGCTGTAATCGGTGGTCAGAGGTACGCGAACTTCCTTTTTAAGCGAATCTTTCTCGGCCAGTTGTACGGTTTTGCCTTCTTTTTTTCTTTCTTTCTTTTCTTTTTCCAATTGTTTAAAATAAACGGTTTTTTCTAATTTCACCGGCTTTAACGCCAAAGGATTTTTCAACAAATAGATGTCCCAACCGCCTTCTTCGAAAGAGGCAAAGGCCAGTTGTTTGCCATCTTTGTCCATCGTCAGTTGAAAAGCGCCCGTCAACAAATTGGTCACGGCATAAGCACTGTCTGTGTCCAAATCATGGCGATAAATATTGAACACTCCGTTGCGGTCGCTCACGTAAAAAACAGTGTGCCCGTCCGGGGCAAAAATCGGATCGGTTTCGCGGTACGGCGAGCGCGTCACACGGCGCATGCCACTGCCATCTTTGTTCACGATGTACACATCAAGATTTCTGTAATCATGCTTACTAATGTTAAAATCTTTGGGCAAAGAATCCGGATTCAGATAATCGCCCCGGTCCGACACAAAAATCAACTGCTGCCCGTCCGGTGACCATTTGGGATAACCATCCGAAAAGATATCGTGGGTTACCTTACGCAGAGAATCCTTTTCCACATCGAACACATAAATATCGCTGGCGCCATTCCAGTTACCGATAAATGCGATTTGCGATCCCTGCGGGGCCCACGAAGCGGAATAAATGCCATCCAGATTGAATTTGTACTGTTTGATTTTGTCTGTTTCCAGATTGTAGATGTAAAGCGCATCCTGATCCCCGGCCTTGGCTGCAAACACGACCTTTTTACCGTCCGGCGAGAAACCCATTCCCGGCGTAAGCCATTTTAGTTCCTCAAAATTGGTAGAGGCATCGCCCTTGACCAGCCGCTTGATGATTTTATTTTCGAACACATCCATCAAATAAATGGATTGTTTGCCGTCCCGGTCCGAGAGAAACACCATCTTATCTCCGCGGGGAGAAAGGGCGGGACTGCTGTTCAAATAATTTTTTTTCTTTTTGTGATTGGTAAGCCGCGAAGCAATTTCCGCCGATTCTTTACGATTGGCAATATCCGGCCAATATTCTTTGCGCATGGCTTTCTGCCACTGGTCGGACAGGTCTTTTAAATTAATTCCCAGAGCCGACTTAAAAACGGCATCAATGCGAAAGGAGCCTTTGATTCTGTGTAAAATTTCGCTGATTTTCTGCCGTCCGTATTTGCGGGCAATGTAACGGAAAACGCTTTGCCCGCCCTGATAGGCCATGTAGTAGCTTAAATATTCGATGGGTGGTAAATAGCCGGAAATCGTCGCATCGCGTACAATCATATCTGCGCGGGTATCCCAGCCTACGGAAAAGAATTCGGCCAGGCCCTCGGCAAACCAGGTTGGCACCGGAACGACCCGGCCGGAAATGATGGATTGCAAGGATCCGCCGTAGAGCATGTCGTTCATCACGGCATGCACCAATTCGTGATGCACCACATGACGCAACTGGGCATAAGAGCCCTCATAGGGAATAACTACCCGGTTCTTGTACAGTTCGGTAACGCCTCCAACACCTTCGGGCAAAAATTCTTCGATTACGTTGGTCTGTTCAAAATCGTTGTGTGATTTGTAAAGAATAATAACCACACGCTTGGACAGCTCGTAATCGAAATCTTTGCGCAATTGTGCGTACGAAGCCTCGGCCATGTCGGCTACCGTCGAGGCCAGCTTATACGCCCCACGATAAAAATACACATCAAAATGTTCCGATTGGATGTAGTGCCAATCGAACATTTTATATTGAACTTTGTTTTTCCCAAACTGAGCCCAGGCAGGCATCGATACCAGGCATACCAGTAAGAACAGTTTCGTCCAAAAACGCATTGACCGCCTCCGCAAAAACTTTTAAAGCAAAGTAAAGATTATAGCATCAACTTTCAAGACAAATATTGTTTGATTCACTCCGGCGATTCGTTTAAATTGCACTGCAAAAACATTTGTTAACCCATTGCGATGCAATTTTTTTTAATTATTAACGATTGAAGAGACTATGAGTTCACTTAAATTATTGACGGCGGGGCTTTTACTGGCACTGCTATTTGCATGTTCCCCGGAGCCTTCGGCTTCCCATTTAAAGAAAGAGACGTTTTCAAAAGTGCTGGCAGAAATGATGACCTTGCAGTATCTAAAAATCGACAAAAAAGAAAAAGCCGTTCTGGCCCGCAATATTTTGAAAAAATATCATATCACCCGGGCACAATTCGATTCTACCAAAGCGTATTATGCCCAGAAGCCCGATTTCTGGGTAGATGTTTTCAAACGCGTAAAAGAACATTTAAATCAGGAATTACGCACAAAGCCACGCCATCCTGCCAAAGTCACCCGATAATTTTTTGGATGTCTTTCAGCCAAAGTCAACGGTACACAATTCCGCACCGTGAAGGGCGTTTTTTTATTGAGACTGCGGAGAAAAATAAGTGTCATTACCAATCAAATAATCGGCCCAGAGCACCGCTGCCAACCCCAAGGAGAAATCTTCGCTACCGAGCGGGTTCAGGCGATCATTAAAATGAAGTGCTTCGGGAATGTAGCCCAAAATGCCTTCTTCAATCAATTCGAGCAATGGACGAAAATAGTTTTTCCACAAACCGATCAGCTCTTCCCGGTTTTTCGCGTAACGCATTTTGGCAATAATGAAAAGTGTAATAGCCCAGGGCCACACTGCCCCCGAATAATATTCGTTCTTGTCTTCAATTCCGATCTCTTTGCTCCGCCGATAGCCATGATCATAAATCGATTGCGAACGCAAACCATAGGGGGTGAGTAATTCTTCTTCGATTCTCTTTAAAAGTTTGCCGCCCAATTCCTGATCGCACAGAGGAAAAGCCATTGCCAAAGGGATAATTTGGTTAATGCGAAAATCATCATTAATCGTGTCTTGGTGTATAAAATCGTAAAACCCTATTCCTTTGGTACTAGTAAACTTCTTTTTAAAATTTTCTTCTACGGATTTGGCAATTTTATTGTATTTCGAGGCATAGCGTCGTTTTTTCAGGCGATCGCTAAATTCGGCCATAATGCGCAATGCGTTGTACCAAAGGGCATTCACTTCCAGCAGCTTGCCATAACGCAACACTTCACCCCGATCGTTTTTCAGAGGCATCCACGAAACATTGATGGTACGATCGCCTACAAAAAGCAATCCGTCTTTGTCCTGATAAATATTGAAGGTCGTCCCCTTGCTCAAAGTATCGATGATTAATCGCAGGCGCTCATAAATAGATTCGATGTATTCCAGATCATCAAATTTTTTGTAATAAAGATACAAAATGTAAATAAGCCACAAACTTAAATCGGCCTGATTGTAAATGGGCTTGTCATTTTTCAGAGGGAAATTACTCGGCAACAGCCCCGAGTCCACATATTCCAAAATTTCATTAATCGTATTTTTAAACAGAGATGAGCTTTCGGTGGTTTCGAAAAGAAAGGGTAAATGGAATAAAAAGAAACGCATATTGCGCATATTATTTAGCAACGAAAGATTAATGTCGATTTTATCATTATTGAAAGACAAACGCCGTTTAAAGTTCATGCTGATTGTCGTCAAAAGCGGCGATGTTTTGGTAAAATTAAAAAGTCCGGCACGGCGGCGTTTGTTTTCATGATAATAAAGTTCTTCAAAATCCAATCGGAAGAAATCTGTATCTTCTGTGGAAATGAACAGATCGAATTTTTCATAGGGTTTTAGTTCTACCTGAAAAAAGCCCGGATTAAACAGATCTTCCTTACTCACTCCATATTTGTTCATGTCCCGGGGGTAAATAAATCCATGATACCACAATGTAGCCGTGATGAATTCGCCTTTTTTAAAATAGACGTACAGTTCGGGCATATCCGGACGGGGAGCCCAGCGCACAAAAGATTCTCCCAAATACGTATCGGTATTCAATCCTTGAATTTCCGTGTTCAACTGATCGTTAAAACGCACGGCAATAAACGGCTTTATCACCAAGGTCACCGGCCTGCCCTGATTCATAAGTTCATAGCGAACGGCCACCAAATTGCGATTTTCGAGCAGAAATAAGGTCTTGCGAATTTTTCGGTCTTCTACTTTGTACACAAATGTCGGGAACGGATTAAGCAAGAACTTTTCCTGATACTGGTAACCGTGAGGATACATGTTGTCTTCGTATTGGTTCGAAGAAATTTCGAAGAGGCGATTTTCGATAAAAATCGTTTCTTCGAATTTGGCTAACGTAACCACCTTTTTATTTTCGCGGTGGTGTGGTACCACTAACAATCCATGCTCTCTGCGCAGATTCATCCCGATGATACTCGAAGAAGAATAGGCTCCTAAGGCGTTGGATTCCAGCCATTCGTATCTTTGAAATTCGCTGAAGTTCTGTAACACATCCTTATGAAATTCCATATTGCTGATGCCACTCCCCAACTTAATTGATTAAACAGTGTTTACTACTAATTCAGGAAAGATAAATGCATTGGCAATTTAAATCAACTATTGTGCGCCCTTTCTTTTGATCACGGCAATAAATGTTTCCCACAGCAGCTTCAGATACCCCTTTAATGAGATATACTCCCGGTATTCGCCTAATTGATCTTCTACGCTGTTTGAGAGTGAAATTAATGCGGATTGGAATGAATCGTGCAATGCACGTTCTTCTGCACTAAGTTCCGAACGCCCTCTGGCTTGCCATAACCCCGCTAAGCCCAAACGCCCTTCAAAACGAACGCGTGCCATTTCCGAAAGGTCCAAATCCGAACTCTTTAATCCTTCGGCCTGCAAAGCTTCCGCTTCATAGGTAGGTAAAGCCCACACCCCGACAAGACTCATATCTCCCTTCAGTACGTTGATCAATAAAGGTAACTCGTCCAAACTGGTCTTCCGCAAAAATCTTCCGATACGGGTCACGCGGGGGTCATTTTCGATTTTACGATACGGGCCGCTGTCATAAATATTTTTGGTTTCCAATTCCTTTAAACGTCGGTCGGCATCTGTGTACATCGTCCGGAAAACGTAATACTTAACCGCTTCTTCTTTAACAAACTGGTAGTGATTCTCGTCCTTCGATTCCAATTTTGGGCGTTTCAGGCGTTTGCTGACATAAAACACCGGGCCAGGCGAATCTAATTTGATCAGGATGGCAATGATTAAAAAGAGAGGGGAAAGTAAAATGAGAGCAATCAATGCGACCACTCTATCAATCAGGCCAATGATGAAGCGATCGCGTTTAACACGGAATGGTTCTTTAAGATATTCGCTAATGATGAAATTTTCTTCTACAAAAGTTCCGAACAATGCTTTAACCGAAATGTAACAATTCTTTGCTACCACAGAATCTTTCAATTCCACCATTTTTCCCACATACGTACTGTCCAAAATAATGCTATGATCAATAGTAGCTCCCCGATCAATTTTAACATTATTTCCAATAATCACCGGGCCGCGAATGTTGACTTCTCTACAAATTTCCGCGTTTTTTCCAATAAGAATCGGCCCGACGGCTTCTTCTTTCAGATTTATTTTTGTTTTACAATTTTCTCCAACAAAAATTCCGGGGCTAATTTCCTTCCCATCGATCCATTCTTTTAACGAGCCTCTTTCGAGCAAATTCATATTCAATTCCCAGTAGTAGTGCAAAGTTGTCAATGGCTCAAAAATGCCGTCAATTTCGATGACATTAATGGGTTCATTATCTTTAAGCAATTGGGGGATTAAATCTTTGCTGATGGAATTAATCGATTTGTTGTCAAGGTAATTCAATATTTCTGGTTCGAACACATAAAGGCCGGTTAAAATAAAAACTTTATCTTCTTTCACCGACTTTTCTATGGGCCTGATTGTTTTTAAAAGATTCTTTTGAGGATCAAACTCGATCGCATGATAATTTTTAACCGGGTTGAATTGTTTACAAACAACCGAGATTTTTTTCCCTGATTTCTTATGCCTTTCGACAACGTCGTTCCAATCGGTTAATAAGAAAAACTGCGCATCACCGAAAATAAAAGTTTCCCCCAAAAAACTTCGAATCTTTCGCAGCGATCTGAAATCACCCAAAAGTTGTTTTTCCAAGGAATAGGAGATATTGACTCCCCAGGGCTTTCCATCCTTAAAATAATGATCTACCTGCTCAGGGAACTGGTGTAAAATAATTTTAATGTCGTTAATTTCTGCTTTGGCTATTTGGAATACATAATATTCCAATATGGGCCTGTTTAACAAGGGCACCATAGCCTTTGGGATTAAACGCGTTAATGGATTAAGCGAAAAATTAATTCCAGGTACGTAAAGCACACTTTTCATGGTTGTTCCTTAAAAACTTTTTTTAATTCAAAATAATGGCCTTTTTTTTCATCTTTAATGAAACGAACTTCATCCATGAATTTTACAATAATTGAAAGTCCCATTCCTCCTGCTTTAAGGCCCTTCACGATCTTATCTTTTTTGATTTCATATTCGACCGGTTTAAACCAAAGCTTCAGTGTTCTGGAATTTTCAATAATTCCATGCAATTCACCATCCAATGTTTTAAGAATAAGATGATCGGTTCCAACGAATTTTTCAGGATATGGCGGATAATAACCATCAACTTTAAAACCTTTTCCCTTATCCGGAAAACGAATAAACAGAGTCGGAAAATCCAATTCGAAATAGATTGTAATCATTCCATTTTCTGGTTCAGGCGTATGTCGTAAAACATTTACAAAAGCTTCATTCGCAATTACCCGAAAACGCTGGACAGTTATGGCATCATCTTTTGCATAGAATTGTTTTACGATCATTTCAACAAAATTTTCGACGGGCAGCAAATACTTCAAATCAGCCGGAACCGATAATATGATCAGATCACTCATTTTATCAAAAGTTATTTATTGCGTCTTGTTCATTTTCAAAAATATCAAAAATACGATACAAACGTGTCAGCTCGAACATAGCCCGTACTGGTGGTTGCAATCCGATAATTTTTAAATCGCCATTGCGCATGGTTGTTCTTTTCAGGCCGGCAACTAAGGCCCCCAAAAAAGAACTGTCCACAAATTCGCAGGCGCTTAAATCGACAATTACTTTAGGACTGACTTCATCGATTTTTTTCAACAGTTCTTCTTTTAGTTCGCCTGCAATATCCACGGTTGCACGCTTTTGATGGACACGCGTTATTAAGACATCGTCCTTTGCTTCAAATGAAAAATTCATAGTAGTACTCCTATGTTAATCTGGTTGCTTTTTCCCAAGTTACTTTTTGTTTGCCGGTGATAAATCTGTAAAAGCCGAAAAAGAC
>CAYXUS010000136.1:0-35462 GCA_964468415.1 uncultured Caldithrix sp. | reverse complement strand
AATTCGGGACCGTTGCCGACCAGGCGCAATCGCACCTGCGAAACTTTTTTACGCACCAAGGAAAACGCCCGAATCAAATCGGCAATACCTTTTCGCGGATACTGTTTTGCCACGCACAAAATGGTAGGCGGGCGGGAAAATTCTTCTTTTGCATGATGCAACAAATTTTGCCAGTAGCCGCGATCGATAGCCAGAGGGATAACCGCAATCCGTTCCGGAGAAACCCCGTAATATTGCCGAACCTTGCGGGCCGTGTAAGCCGAAGGCACCACCACCCGAAGGGCACTGCGCACGTTCTGACACTCACGTTTGGATAGGTGCTCCAAAATTCGCCGGGTCGGTCCGTTTTCAAAACGAACGATGTCGGCCAAAATGCCCCCGTTCAAAACGATTTTGGGCATCGAACCGGCCGCAAACGCAAAGCCGTCAAAATCGCTACCAATCAACAAATCGTAGCCAGCAAGTTTGAGTTTTTTGTTAAACGTTAATCGGCGAACCGCAAGATTCAGGTAAGAAGTCGGCTTAAAGGTCGGATGTACAATTTCCGCCCGCAGCCCAACTTGCCGCAATGCCTTTGCGTAACCGATAATCATGCGCACCACTCCGGAGCCTACGGTAACATCCGTAGGAAACGAAGTGAGCAGGGCAATTCGGTAAGGTATGGTTTGCGTTGTTTGCATGGCGTGATTTTTACATCTTCAATGGCATTTTGGCTTAAAAAAGACGCTGTGTCCGGCATTTCCGCAGCATGTAAGAACAAATTCGCACGGCCGATTTTTTTACTCCTCTCCGAACAGATCGTCTTCCGTAAACTGTTCCGATGGGTTTTCGAGGTATTTTTCCACCTGATGCGCCCGAGCCGCACCGCGGGCAAAAAGACGAATTTGCTTTATGGTAGCTGCGTCTTCTCCCTGCACCAAAGTGGCGACCAGTCTGGAAAGGCAAACCTGAGGCAAACCTACGATCTGCATAATTTGATTGTCTTTGAACACACATTGTGCCATAAGCAAAGGATCATTCTGAATTTTCAACTCGATTTGACTGGATGGTATCAACTTGGCGGCCTCGTCAAGAAATTGGTTGGCGGCTTTAATAATTCTAAGCACTTCGTCATAAGGCAAACGATTCATTTGCAAATCAAGACCGGTATTCAAAAATTGCAATCGTTTAAAGAAAATGTCGATCACCGTCTCGCGCCAGACCAAACCAAACTGCGGAGCGATCATCGTCGGCCTGGGTTCCAGTTGCCGCAACAAATCGATGGCATATCGCAAACACTTCCCGGTAGGGAAATGTTCCTGATGGAATTGGCGAATGGCATCCCAATCGCTTTCCAGGGCAAACAATCGATTCGACTGTGCGACTTCCAGATTTGATCCGAACATCGCACCGGAGAAAAGAATGCGCGCGTGGGGATCGTACAGCATAAACGAACCGGACACCGGGCAGAACGAAGTCGGCAAAAAATGCAAATGGTGGTCGGTAACAAGTTTTAACCGATGTTTCTTCAAAGAATCGATCAATTTAACATGGCGTATGTTAATGCCCATGGGAATAAAACGTTTCAGATGGTTCCGGCTGGTTACGGTAACCAACCGGTCATTTAATTGGTGCAGCTTCCGCCAATTTCCGTTCCACTCGTCATCGGCATTGGTCAGCACCTGCACCTGAATATTTTTCGGGCTGCCCAGTAAGTCTTGCACTTTGCGGCTTAAGTGCGCATAATATTCTTCCGGGCCGGGATCGACCAACACGGTAATGCGCCGATCGTCCCGCTCAAACAAACGCAGGTAAGCATTTACCTGCACCCGGTTTTCCATATCGCGATGTCCCACCCACCACACGCCATCGGTCAGCAAAATGGAATCGTTAAACTCCGGACGCGGAACAATCGGGTTCTTTTTTTTCATTAATTCCGGTTTGAAGCGAAAGTCCACCGGCCGCACCACAAACATCCCTTCGTTCCAGAGACGCAAGGCATCCAGCGCGCGGGCCGCGGGATATCCCTGAAATTTCACGTCCTTAATATCGCCTTTTTCTACCACAATCGTCCCGGTTTGCCCGCTATTGTAAAGCACCACGCTGCCGCTAATGCTTTTTTCGTGGCACATCTGCAGAATGTCGTCCAGAGAATAATCGGTCAGGCTGCCCCGCAATTGGGTAGCCAGTTCGCGAATGTTGCGCATGCGGCGGAAAATCGCTTCGATCTTAACCATTACTTCGTCAAAATTAAACGGTTTCAGAATAAAATCGTCTCCACCGGCCTTAAATCCTTCGATCAGCCGTTCGCTTTTCGCGGTCAAAAAGATGAAGGGTAAATTACGGGTAAGTTCATTGTTCCGAATGGCCCGGCAAAATTCGATGCCATCGGTTTCGGGCATGGCAATGTCGCTTAAAATCAGGTCGGGAAGTTGAGTGTTAATAATGTCCCACGCTTCACGAGCACTGCGGGCGGTTAACACCTCAAAATCGCCGGAAAGTTCCAAAATACGCTGCAACGAAAGCAGGATGGATTCCTCGTCATCGACAATCAAAACCGTGTGATGGGTAGCCATATCGGGGTTCCTCTTCTTATTTTGTTACGAAAAGTTATGAATAAAATACTTGATATTCAAAAGATTTGATTTTTCGCTTAAAATTTCCCATTTTTGTCCAAGGTAATGGCATTAAACGTATTGAGGGCATCATGGCAGATTTATTAGCAAAAATTCGCAAAGCAATCGAAGACAGTCTGGAAAACGCAAAAGCCAATGCTCAGGGGCTCAAAGAAATCGCTGAAGATTACGGAAAAACCGCTCGCCTAAAATTTGAACTTCGCCAGTTGAAAATTAGCGAACGAAAGAAATTCGAACTTTTGGGCCGCACGGTGTACCCTTATTTGCTGGCCAACGACTTTAAGGGTCTGCAAAAGCACGAAACATTACCGGTAATCATTGATGATTTGAAAAACCTGCAAAATGAAATTCAATTGACCCAAAATGAGTTAAATCAACATCTGAATAGTACAGAGAGGAGCACGGAAGTGCGTCCTCAGGAAAAAGTTCAGGAAGAAATCAAAGAAATCGAAAGCGAAATCGAAAAACGGCTGGAGGAAATTCGCCGTATTCGCGAGGAAGCCAAACAAAAACAGACGCCGAAAAAGCGCGGCCGTAGAAAAACCAGAAAAAAAGAGGAAGAAAAATAGCTGATAACTCCCGGGGAATTGCCCGGAATAGCATTTAACCGACAAAATACAAACATCCGTGGGGGTGCTCCAACCGATTCGGGGCTGAGAACATACCCCTTGAACCTGATCTGGGTAATACCAGCGCAGGAAACGGGCCAAAGCATTTTAGCCATTTCCTGCACTGGGAAATGGCTTTTTTGTTTTTAAACGATCAATAAAGGAGATAGCTATGCGACGCATTATCTTTTTAATAGGTCTATTCGTTGGACTCTCTTTTCCTTTGTTTGCTTCGGGGAAATTATTAAAAATTCACGGAATGGTTGTCGATGCACAAAGCAAAGAAGGCCTGGCCGGGGCGAACATCGTGGTTCACCGTACCACCATCGGCACCACAACCGATCCGGATGGATATTTCGTCCTTCCCGCACTTCCGCAGGGCGACTACCGGCTAACCATTTCCTACATGGGGTACAATTCCAAAACCGTCCACATTCATTTGACCCAGGATACCAGCCTGACCATTGGTTTGGATCAAAACATTCTTTCCGGGCCACGCATTAGCATTGTGGCCACACGTGCCACACGGCGCACCACGCCTATTACCTTCAGCAATTTGCAACGGCAGGAAATTGCCGCACGTCACACCATTCAGGACATTCCGGAAATGCTGGCCGAATTGCCTTCGACCACCTTTTATTCCGAGAGCGGAACCGGCCTGGGATACAGCTATTTAAGCATCCGGGGATTTGACCAACGCCGCATCTCGGTCATGATTAACGGCGTTCCCCAGAACGATCCGGAAGATCACAATGTGTATTGGGTCGATTTTCCGGACTTTCTGAGCAATGTGCAAAACATTCAGGTACAACGTGGTGCGGGCAATGCTTTTTACGGTCCGGCAGCCATCGGTGGCTCGATCAACATCATTAGCAACTACTTTTCCCCGCAACGCCAATTAAAAGCTTCCGTGGGATTCGGTTCGTTTAATACGAAAAAATATTCTCTTTCGTACAACAGCGGACTCCTGGGCAAGCACTGGGTGCTGTACGGACGCGCCTCGCGCATTCAAACCGACGGTTACCGCGAAGGAGCCTGGATCGACTTCAAAAGCTATTTTTTGGGCGCCGCCTATTACACCAACCACAGCTCCCTGAGATTGCAATTTTACGGCGGGCCCATTGCCGACGCCTTAACCTACACCGGCATCCCTAAAGAATACAACAACGATCCGGATTTGCGCCGCAAAAATTTTAACTGGTGGGATTACGCCAAGGACGGCAAAACCATCTATTACTCCGAGCGGCGTAACGATGAAATCGAAAACTTTAACCAACCGCATTTCGAAATTTTGCACGAATATCGCCTTAATCAGCGTGCCACTTTGAACAACACCTTCTTCTACATTAAGGGCTATGGCTTTTTTGATTACGACGGAAGTTGGGGCACACCGGAATATTTCCGGCTGACTCCCGAATACGGATTTAATGTAGATTCCATTCCTTCCGACGCCTTAATTCGGGCCTATGTGGACAATAATCAGGTGGGATGGTTGCCCCAGCTTATTTACAAATCGCATCTTGGCGAATTTGTGCTGGGAGCGGAATTGCGCATGCACCGTTCGCTCCATTGGGGACGCCTGCAAAAAGGCAGCGGCCTGCCTGCCACAGTGGTGGGAAATCACGCCCGACGCTACTACCAATATCGCGGAGCAAAAGACATTGCCTCCGTGTATTTTCATCAGACATCTGCGCTTTATCCCAAAGTAACGGTCATGTCCGATTTGCAATTCACCTACAAAAAATATCGTCTGTACGACGAAAAATTCATCGGCACCGATTTCAGTGTCCCCTACTATTTTCTTAACCCGCGTTTGGGATTGAGCTA
Organism: uncultured Caldithrix sp.; assembly: GCA_964468415.1. Classification (GTDB taxonomy): domain Bacteria; phylum Calditrichota; class Calditrichia; order Calditrichales; family Calditrichaceae; genus Caldithrix. Next base: position 30,412 of record CAYXUS010000136.1, on the reverse strand, counting down.
CCAGTTAAACACGCAAATGAACGCTTATGTCAATCTTTCGTTTACCCAGCGCGAACCACGTTTGAAGAATCTTTACGATGCCGCAGAAGCCAGTTCTCCCGAAGATTGGGGCTACGTTCGCCCGCAATTCGAAGTAAATCCCGATGGCAGCTACAACTTTGACAAACCGCTGGTTAAACCCGAGGCTCTCACCGATTTCGAACTGGGTTACGCTTTCCGAAACAATTGGGCCCAATTCACCCTTAACTACTATTACATGAGCTTCCGAAACGAAATCATCAAAAGCGGACAATTAGACCGCTTTGGCCAACCCATTACCGGAAATGCAGACCGCACCCTGCACCAGGGCATTGAACTGGCGGGTAGTATTCGTCTTAGTCCCCGCTGGCAACTTTCGGGAAATGCCACCTATGGCAAAAACGAACTGGTCTCGTACAAAGTGTACGATTGGTCGGGCAAGGCCACCGATTTAAGCGGCAATCCCATTGCCGGCTTTCCCGATTTTCTGGGTAATGCACGATTGACCTATTCCTGGCACAAACTGTACGCCTCGTTAAATATGCGGTATCAGGGAGAATATTACACCGACAATTACAAAAATCCCGCACACAAACTCGATGCCTTTTCCGTATTGAATTTCGACTTACGCTACTCTCTGGGAAGCTGGAACGGCACAAAGTGGACAGCAAAACTCCATGTGGCGAACTTACTAAATAAGAAATACCTGGCACATGGTGAAGGGCAAGACTTCTTTCCGGGTGCCACACGCAATTTTTTTGTAAATTTACAGGTAACCTATTAATCTGTCCAAACGCAATGTAAGGCAAAAGAATGAAAACCATTTTAATTGTTTTAAACGGAGAAGAGCTCTCACCCGAGCGTTTAACACATGCCAGGGAAGGCGTCGATATCATCATTGCCGCCGACGGTGGCGCCAATTATTGTCTGCAACAGGGCATCAAACCCAATTACATCATCGGTGACCTGGATTCGATTCGAATTGATCACACACAAATCGCTCCGGATATCGAATTAATTCGGCTTGACGACCAATATTCCACCGATCTGGAGAAGGCCATGAAACTGGCCGAAACCCTGCATGGGGATCGCTGGCGCATCATCAATGCCACAGGTAAAAGAAGTGACCATGCTTTGGCCAATGTGCTCTTTCTGGCACACAAAAGTAAAGTGCAATCCATCGAAATCTTCGATACCTTCGGGCGCATGCGCTTTTTGCATCCGGGGAGCCACACGTTGCACCTGCCCGTGGGGCAAACGATTTCTTTCATCGCGTTTAACCCCGTAAGGCATTTAAGTTTGCACGGTTTTGAATACCCACTTTCCGAAGCAGATTTCCCCGATTTTTTTGTCGGTATTAGCAATGTGGTGCGTCAACCGGAATGCCGCATTTCGTTCGAAGGCGGAATGTTACTCATGTATCAGGTAGAAAAAGGCCGTTAAAATGGCGTGGCTCGACTTAGTTCCGGTAGGAATTTACCTGTTGCTCTTGCTTACCATCGGTTGGCGTGCCCGTCGGCCGCATCCCGATGAGAATGAATTCCTGCTGGGCGGGCGTTCTCTGACCATCCCCGCTTTTGTGGCCACGTTGGTTTCCACCTGGTACGGAGGCATTTTAGGAATCGGGGAATTTGTTTACGGTTCGGGCATCGTAGCCTGGATTGTCATGGGCCTTCCCTATTATTTATTTGCCTTGCTCTTTGCCTTTTTGCTCGCCGGGAAAATCCGTCAGGCCGAAAATGTCTCCATTCCGGACATGATGCAGCGCCATTACGGCCGTCGCGTAGGACTTTTGAGCGGCCTGTTCATCGTTCTGATGACCTCACCCGCACCCTACATTTTAATGCTGGCGGTTTTGCTGCGCTATTTTTTCCATCTCACTTTGTTCAACGCTTTGCTGCTTAGTGCCTTTTTCTCGACGGTTTACGTCTATTGGGGAGGTTTCCGTTCCGTTGTGCAAACCGATAAACTGCAATTTCTGTTCATGTTCACCGGATTTGTGATTTTGATTCTGTTTCTGAGCCGTGTACTCTCTCCGGCGGAAATGTTCCGTCGGCTCGACGCCGTGCACACTTCGCTTCGCGGGAATTTAAGTGTCCAGAACATTTTGGTCTGGTTTTTTATTGCCAGTTGGACATTCATTGACCCCGGTTTTCATCAACGTTGTGCCGCGGCCAAAACACCGGCCGTTGCCCGGAAAGGCATTGTAATTTCCGTTCTCTTCTGGTTTGTGTTCGATTCTTTAACCATGCTCAGCGGATTGTATGCTTTTGTTCTTTTGCCCAAAATAGAACCGATCATGGCTTACCCGGCACTGGCAAGCACCTTCCTTCCGCCGTTTATTCGCGGTCTGTTTTTTGTAGGGTTGTTCGCGACCATCATGTCCACCATCGATAGTTACACCTTTCTTTCGGCCATGGGCATCGGGCGAGACATTCTGTTCGAACTACGCAACAACAAATCGGAACAGCTAAGCACCCTGTACGTTAAGCTTGGGCTCGTGCTCACTGCGGTTGTTGCCGTAATTATGGCCTGGTTCATGCCTTCTGTAGTTCAATTGTGGTACAATCTTGGTTCCTTGTTTATTCCCCCGTTGTTGCTGCCAATTTTGGGCGCTTACCTACCGGGCCTTCGTTTGCGGCCCAAGGCAACCCTTTTATTGATGGCGGGCAGTTTTGCTTTGGGTCTTGCGCTCTTTCTCTGGGGCATGTTGCACACGCAGCAAAATATGCCGCACTACCCCCTGGGGCTGGAGCCATTTTTCCCCGCTATGTTCTTTTCTCTGCTTGTTTTCGCCTTGACACGCAGGCAAAATGTGAACGATTAGCAAAAAAGAGACGGTCGAAAAATTCACATTTTTTTCATCATTTATTGAAAGCGTCACCAAATCTACTTATATTTTTCCAACATTTATTATCTGTTAACAGCACAATTTGCGGATTTCGCTTTTCCCAACATTTGAAATCTGCGCAAATGGATCAAACTTTTCGTCATGAAATCCAAATTAAATTCTCCGTATCCGGTTTATTTTTTTCTCATTCTCATCGCTCTGGGTATCACCTTTCTCATTTCTCATCTGTTCTCCGATTGCTTTACCCCTCATCGCATACAACTACAGGAAGATACGCGCAGCATTCCCCGGCCCAACGTGCTTTATCACGATTTTGACCACGACGGCTTTAGCGAGATGGCTGCACTCAAATACCAAAAAAGCATCCGCGAGGCCGCCCTTAAAGTTTACGCTTACAACGGCGGGCTCATCGATCAGTGGACATTTGCGGAACGCTGGCTGCCCCGATCCATGATCTTCGGCGATTATGACCATGACGGCCACGACGAAGTTTACGTTTTTACCAAAAACAGGGATTCACTCTTTCTTTACGCCATCAATCCTTTCCGTTCCCATTACATCCTGAACCGGGTATTTCTGCTTCGCGCCCCACAAAACGTGAAGTATTGGGATGTACGTCCCATCGCCGGCACCTTTGCCGATTCGGACAATGACGGTTACGCCGACCTGATCTTCAATGTGATGGCCGGCCACGCCCTGCATCCCCGCCGACTTTACGTTTACAGTATCCGCAAAAAACGTTTGCTGTTTGCCTCGCCCCGGGGAACGGCCTTTTTGGCAAAACCGGCTGCCGTGCAGGTTAACAAAAGCGCCAGAATTCTGATCAGGGGATGCGTGGCAACTGCGAATGGTTCCCCGCAAAAACCTTTTAATGACTATGCCGCCTGGTTAACGGTTTTTACGCCACAGCTCCGCTTTGCATTTTCACCCATTCCGTTTAAGGGCAAGAACGTCTCGCTTCAGGCCTTTCCTTTTGGCACCGACCATCAAAACATTATTGCGCTGGTCATTTACGGGAATAAAGAACAGTCTTGTTCGGATTTACTTTTGTACGATTGGCAAGGCAAGCTCGTCAAACAAAAAAAGTTGCACGGCCGCGATTGGGACATTTTTCAATCGGCAAGCAACGGGGAAAATCACACCTATCTGTTTAACCATGTTACCGGAAAATTAATTTTTCTCTCCCCCGAAGCCGAAATTGTCGGACAAGAATTCACCGATTACCCGATAACCGGAATTTTGGAGACGCGGTTTGATCTGGATGGTGATTTTTCTGCGGAATGGATCGGGCGTTCCCAAAATCGTCTGGTTATTTTTACGAATTTTTTGCGCGAACATTACGTTTTGCCCATAAAAAATGTTAATTGGGACAATCTGAATTATTCGCTGAAAAAGAACGGTAATGCGCCGCCACTGCTCTCCGTTCAAACCGGCGAGAAAAAATATTTGGTCAAATTTTCGCTCAATCCCTGGTACCCCCTGCACTATTTCAGCAATGTCATTCTTTTTATTTTGATTTTCCTGCTGCTCTGGGGACTGCTTTCCCTGATTAACCTGTTTACCTCCTACCGGACCATTCTCGATTCGTTGCTTCACAATCCCGATCGCGGTTTAATGATCATTAACCGCAAAGGGAAAATACGCTACATCAACCATACCATGATCCACCAATTCCGTTTGGATGCTACAAATTTGAAAGGGAAAAATATTTTTCAAATCTTTGCCGATTTCCCTTCGTTTCTGGAACAGCTCAAAGAATTGCTCCGCACCCAACAGCCTCTGGACACTCAAATTTCGTTAATCAGAAACCGCATCTCGTTGCAGGCGCGTGTCTTCGGCAAACCCATCGCCGCCGCATTGGGCTACGTTACTGCCTATTTCGTGGAACTCAATGATTATTCCAAACCCATCGAAGACGACCGCCTGAAAGTTTGGAGCAAAACCGTGCAAAAAATGGCGCACGACATCAAAGCACCTCTCTCTTCAATTAACATCAACCTGACCACGCTTAGCCTAAAGCTTTCCAAAATTTCACCGGAAACCCATCGGGAAATTCAGCCCGAGCTCAATTTAATGATCAAAGAGGTTAAGCGGGTCAAAGAAAAAACCATTAATTTCCTGAAATTTACCAACCTGGAACCTCCGAGACTCGACTGGGTTGATCTAAAGGAGGTGATTGGGCAAACCCTGCAAATTTTCAAAAGTTATGCCGGACGCTCCATTCACTTCCAATTGGAATTTGATCCCGATTTGCCTAAAGTGTACGCCGATGCCCAGCAGCTAAAAATGGCTTTGCAGGCCCTAATCGAAAACGCCATCGATGCCTTGCATGGAGAAGGCATCATTGCGATTTCGTTGAGCAAAGTCGTGGACATTCAGCAAAACTTTCTGGATATGGTGGAGATCGAAATCGCCGACTCCGGCCCGGGTATTCCCGAAGATATTCGGGACAAAATTTTCGAACCGTATTTTACGACCAAAAGAGACGGGACGGGCATGGGGCTGGCCATTGCGCGCAAAATTGTACTGGAGCACGGAGGAAATTTGGATATTTATTCCACGGAAAACTTTGCTACCATCATCAAAATTACTCTGCCCTTGTACAGAAGTCAGCCTTACTATTCTCACAAAGGCTTTTAATGCTTGTGGCGTAAAATTTCTTCGAAAAACGCCACAAATTGTGCACTTTGCCTGCGGCGTTCGTATTGTTCGATGCCATGAAAGGTAAATTTAGGAGGGGTAATCATCCATTTTTGCAGGGTCGCCGCAATTTCTTCGATCCGTGTGGGAGCAACGACCTTGCCGGAGTCGGTTCTTCGAATTAAGTCGGCGGCCTCGCCGGAGGGAGGCACCAAAGCCAAAATCGGTTTTTTAAGCCGTAAATACTCGTAAACCTTGCCTCCCACCGTAAATGCGCTTCGGGGCTCCCGGTCGTCCAGCACAAACATCAGGGCCTGGGCCTGCTGCAAAATTTGCAAGCTCTCCCGATGAGGGCGGTAGCCATATTCGATGATTTGCTTTTGAACTCCGTACTTGCGTGCCACCCGTTGCACATTGATGTGTGCTTTCCCCACAAAAGCAAAACGCAGCTTTTGTCCTAACCCGGGCGCCTGCCGTTTTAAAAGGGCCATTGCGCCAAAGAGAGGCGCAGGATGATTCACATGGGAATAAATGGTCCCGGAGAAGGCCACCACAAACGAATCGTGCCCGCGAGAAGGGGCTTTTAACCCCACGAAGTCGTCTTCGTCAAAGCCATTGGGAATAACCTGCCAGGCCCCGCGCCCGAAAGCAGGCAACACGGCTTCGTAGTGTTTTAGTACACGTTCATAGGCGCTAACCCCAAACCGCACAGAACCAATCGCGGCCTTTTCCAATTTCCAATCGATGAAACGGTGCAAAGGCGTTGGGTGAATTTTGTACGGATTCAATGTCCACGGATCCCGCAGATCGAGCAGAGCAGGTACCCCGAACCGGGATTGGATGGTCTGCGCCAAAAACGAAAGCGAGTATGGCGGGAGGCTGATCAAAACCAAATCGTAGCGTTCTTTTTTCAGCTCATTTTGCAACACCGGCCATGCTTTTTTTACCCATTTCCGGCGACTATCAGGGAGAAAAAAAAAGGCGCTAAGCCAACGTTTCAAATAATTCGAATGCCGGGTAAAATGCAGATTTTCTTTTCCGCCCGCGGGCAAAATCCGAAGCGGAATGCGAATGATTTTTGCGGAAGGCGATATTTCATCCAAAAGCGAGGCATCCTTCGGGATGATCGAAGACCGTTCATCGGCGGTAACAACGGTAAAATGCCAGCCCTGTTGCGTGCCATACTTGACCAACTTGGCCATACGTTGCACGCCCCCTCCCCCCAGCGGGGGGAAATAATACGTGACGATTAGAGCCCGTCGATCCATGCCTGATTTTCCAGATCACGAATGGTGTGGTACAAAATGTTAAAATCCCGCTCATTGTGTTCGAAATCGCGGTTGGCCATGTTAAAAATGAACACTTTAAATCCTTCTTTCTGAGCACGATCGATCCACTCTTCGTAAGCCTGATTCAACCGTTCCAGATAGTCGCGATCCATGTTCTGCTCGTAACTGCGCCCCCTCTTTCGGATGTGCTGCATCAGCAATTCGGTATCGGCCCGCAAATAGACGATTAAGTCCGGCTTACGAAGATAGCTGGCCATAATGTCAAAAAGCGCGCGGTAGTTTTCAAAATCCCGATCCGACATAAAGCCCTGCTTGTGCAGCGTGGTCGCAAAAATTTCCACATCTTCGTAAATGCTGCGATCCTGAATGCAGGAACCCGGCCATTCCGTGATTTCTTTTTGACTGATAAAGCGATGGGAAAGAAAATAAATTTGCAGATGGAAACTCCACCGCTTCATATCTTTGTAAAAATCTTCCAGGTAGGGATTATCGATCACTTTTTCATAATAGGCCTTCCAGCCCAACTTCTGGCTTAGCAAACGCGTCAGCGTTGTTTTTCCCACGCCAATGTTTCCGGCAATTGCCACGTACAGTTTTCGTTTTTCGCTCAATGAAGCACTCCACCGTTAGAATTTGAACAAGATACTGGTAGAAAAACGAACCGGATGATTCTTTACTTTTCCGGGCTTAAAGACAAATTTTCGGGCGGCATCCAGAGCCAATGAGTCGTAGTAGTAATTCAGCCCTTTCAGCACACTGGCTTTTTCCACTTTTCCATCCTTGCCTACAACCACACGTACCACAATGCGTCCGTGTTCATACATGCCCTTGGACGGGTCGTCCACAACCGGTTTTACCCTTTTTACCACCTGAACTTTCTCATCGAGAAACACGTCCAAAAAGACCTGATTGAAATCGATTTGCGGCTCGGCCGGTTTGCTTTCTTCCTTGGGCTGCGCACTCCGGGGTTGCAGGAAAGACGGTGGCGGAGGCGATATTTGTGAGGCCGCCACGGGCTTCTCGTTCAAAGTATCCGCAGCGGGCTTGCTTGCAGGAGTTGCCACGGTTAATGCTTTTTTACCTGTAGTATCCTGTTGCCCGGACTTTAAGTTGGACAGCGGCCCACTCATTTTAGGCGTTGCCTGTGCCGACGACTGACGTGGACTTGTTTGCGGTGCAACGGTTTTTGGCGCCACGGCCGGAGGAGGCGTGCTTGTTTGGGCTTGTGCCCCCTTTTGCGTGGTATCCGGCTTTGTTTGCACCGGTTTCTGACTGAGCAGCAACTTTTGCATTAAATCCACATTGCCCACAATCGGATTAAAATCCACAGCGCCAAAACGTTCGGCATCGTTTTTGTCGTACACATGCTGGGTAATGTTTTCCAGCGTATTGGTTCCCCAGGAATTGCCTTCGGCTTTGATGTCGCGTACCCCGTGGTTGTACACATCGAATTCCAAATTGTCAAACAAGGCGTTTCGTCCCGGATTGTAATCATTGCCTTTTTGCAAATTCCCCAAATTGGGAACGGCCGTACCAAACACGATGAGGCCGATTTGGTTTTTGGTAATCAAATTATCGGTAAGCACGGGCTGTGCCCCTGTTTCGCAAATAACTCCGGCATAGCCATTGTCCGTAATGATGTTGCCAATTAAGCGCGCTTTCGAGCGTACGGCAATTTTAACACCGGCATTGTAGTTAAACTGAATCTGACAATTTCTGATGATCGGATTACTTTTTTTAATATCGAACCCATTAAAGGCATATTCCACTACGGTAAATTCGAACACGGCCGGATTTTTCAGATTGACGATTACAATTCCGCTCCAGTCTTTCATGCGCGGATTGGAGGCCGCCGAAGTAAAAACAATTTTGTTGTTTATGGTGCCTTTGGCGAAAATGGCACCTTTCACAATCAATTCCGCTCTTGTCTTGTCCTGCCCGGAATGCGCTTCATCTTGCTTGGGAGCAAAGGCAATGCGTGTGCCCGGTTCAATTTGCAACCTTCCTCCCGGCGCAACGACCACGTCTCCTTTGATCAGAATATTGCCGCTCCAGCGCACGGACGAAGTAATGACCGCTTTATGAATGATTGTGGGCTGTGCATTTTGCCCAACAATGGTAGAAGCGATTAAAAAAAATGTTCCGAGCCCCAAAAGGAATACTTTTTTCATGTTTCGATTAAACCTATTGCACTTTAATAAAAGCATTGATCATCCGCAACAAATCGCCTTCTTTAAATGGCTTGGAAATAAAGGCGTTCGCTCCGGCTTCTGCCCCTTTCTTTTGAAAGTTTTTACCGGCTTGTGCCGTTAAAATAATGATGGGTAATTCTTCGTATTTTTCTGTATTACGAAGCTGTTTGATCAAATCAAAACCGTGCATTACCGGCATTTCCAAATCGGTAATGAGCAAATCAATCTCATTTTCTTTGGCCATTTCCAGCGCTTCTTTGCCATTCGCTGCTTTCAGAATTTTAAACCCATTGCGTTCCAAAAACGCACTGATAAATTCACGCACGCTCATGGCATCGTCCACCACCAGAATAACCGGCTCGCGGTTTCTGATTATTGTCGGTGCAATTTCACCCTGATCAATAAACCCTTCGGTTTCCGTAAGCTTTCGCTCGCGTTTCGGCGAAATAATCTTGCGCACCAGTTGCTGTTCGCGCAAACTGGCGAAAAATTCCGTCTCTACCTTGTGAATCAAGGCAGCGTAGTCCAGAATCAATCCCACCTCACCATTTGTTAAAATGGTGCCGCCACTAATCAGTTCCACATTTTGCAGCATGTTTCCCAGGCTTTTGATGACAATGTCTTGCCGCCCCTGAATTTCTTCGATGCCCAGCACAATGCTCACTCCCGAATCGTGAAGAACAATGGCATTACGTTTTGGCTTTTTCTCATAGGCTTCGCCGGGTATCTTTAACATGTCGTCGATGTCCACGTAGGGGAGCAACTTGCCGCGTACCTGAACATAGGAACGCTGGTCATCCAGTAAGATCGACTCTTCGCTTACTTCCAGTGACTCCATAACGGCGACCAGAGGGACGGCCACGGTTTGGTCGTGAAATTTGATGAGCATGGCCTGCGAAACGATCAAAGTCAAAGGAACGCGAATCGAGAAGGTAGTACCGCGTCCCGGAACGGTTTTAACGCGGACAATGCCTTTAAGTTTCTGGATTTCGGCCACGACCACATCCAAACCGATACCCCGTCCGGAAACATCGGTCGCTTTGTCGCTGGTCGAAAAATCGGGCTGGAAGATGTATTCCAGAAGCCGGCCCTCGCTCATTTGGGCCGCTTCCTTTTTCGTGGCCAGTTTCAGATCGACAATTTTACTGCGGATCTTTTCCAGATCGATACCCTGTCCATCATCGATGATGTCGATAACCACCTGTCCTTTTTCCTGCCGCGCCCGTAAAATAATTTTTCCTTTTGGTTCCTTGCGCGCCTTTTTTCTTTGCGAAACCTTTTCGATACCGTGGTCGACCGCATTACGTAAAATGTGCAACAACGGTTCGTACAGCGCATCGACCAAGGCACGATCCAATTCCGCGCCGTTGTCTTCCATGATCAATTCTACCTGCTTGCGCTGCTTACGGGCCAAATCGCGCACGGGGCGTTCAAAGCGTTCGAACAAAAGCCGGATAGGCACCATGCGGGCTTTCAACAAATCGCCGTGCAGGCTTTTACTTAGTACCGACAGTTGGGCGATGTTCTTTTCCAGAAGGCGGGTAATTCTGTTCAGTGTCCCGTAGCCCTCACTAACTTCGGTGCTGATATTTTTAAAATTCTCCAGAAACTTGCGTAAAACTTCGTAATCTTGTTCCAGCGCAGGCGGCAGGTTCTTCAGATCGCCAAACGCACTTTCGTCCAGAAAGTCTTCGAACTGATGGACAAAATGGCGAATAAATTTTTTCTGATTTTCCAGATCGCCGTTTAGGCGGCGCAACGCTTCGAAATGCGAGGCTAATTCGGTGCGCGCAACCACCAGTTCGGTCGCCAAATTGACGAGATGATCGACGTAGGACGATTTAATTTTGATGGTGTTGTCCGTTTCCTGCACAGCCGGAGGTTCTTTCTTCCTGGCGGAAGCAGGCGGAACCGTTTCGGTAATTTCCTGGGGAATGTCGAAATCTTTCAAATAAAACAATTTGTTGTCGATGTCGGCCAAACGGGCGGTAAACTGCGAAACAAGCTCCGAATCACCCTGTTCTACGGAGCGCACCATTTCCGAAATCAAATCGATGATGGTAAAAGCCGTAGGCAGAAGCTCCAGTTTTTTCTCCGCATTCTGGTTGCGGTAAAGCTGAAAGTAATCTTCCAGTTTGTGGGCCAATTCGCCGATTTTACCAAAATTAGCCATCATTGCTCCGCCCTTTAGGGTGTGCAAGTGGCGCAGCAGTTCGGCCAGAATCGTACTGCTTTCCGGCACTTTTTCCAGCTCGATTAGGCTATGATTAATCTTCTGCAAAAGCTCGTGGGCTTCTTCGACAAATAAATTGCGCAAGCGTTTTTCCCGTGCTTTCTCATTTTTCTGCTGATTGGCCACCTCTGCAGTCAGGGCATCTAAGTGGGCCAGTGTCGCACTCAATTCCTGAGCATCCAGTTCCGGATGTTCGATCAGGTCGGGAACTTTTTTCAGAAATTCCGCAATCTGCGTTTGCACATCCTTGGTGCTGACGGAAGGATTTTCTTTCAGCTGCTCGGAAATTTCTTCCAGACGGCTAAAGACCAATGCCAAATCGTTTAGTCCGGTCATTTTGGCCGCATTTTTCAGCGCATTGATCGCCTGATCAAACTCCCGAATTTTCTCTTCATCCACGGGATTGAGCAGCAAGGTCTGATTGGCCGCGTTTAACGTTTTGAGCAAATCTTGCGCGTCGGCCTTAAAAATTTCGCGCAGCTCTTCGTCTTCCATGCTCTGGCCGCTAAACAGCGGCTTTTCTTCCACAGTAGCCGCTTCCCCTTCGATTGCTTCTTTCTCTTGCGGTCCTTCTTCCGGAACCGATTCTTCCAGCACCAGTTGATCCAGTATTTTCTGCAGGGCTTCGAAGGGCTCGGTAATTTGCTTTTTCGGGTCCTTGACCATGCGTTCCAAACTTTGCAGCGCCTGTTCCATTTTTTCGGGCAAATCTTGCGGCAGGGTCACGTCGGGGGCCGCAAACATTTCTGCGGTTTCTTCCACAATAATGGCAGCGTCGGCAATGTTTTCGCGGTGCATGAACTGTGCTGCCGAATAGATGGCGTGTATTTCGCTGGCGATGGTATTCAATACATCCCGATTTTCGGGCTCTGTTTTCAATTTGTTCAACAACGCCTGTGAATTACGCACATGGGCCAAACTGTCCTGCACAAAATCGAGCTCGTCTTCTGCCGCTTCCTTTCCGGCCTGTGGTTCGGGGGCTTCTTCTTTGGTAACCAGCACTTCGGCCAGCGCCTCTTTTAAATCGGTGGCCTTCCCATCCGGCCCTTTCATGGCCATGCGTTCCCAGTACAACGCGAATGTTTGCTTAATTTCTTCGATCAGAGCCGGGTCGTCCAATTGTTTTGACGTTTTCATCCATTCATTTTCCAGAAATGCCGGTAAGTCCGCGTACGATTCCAGATTTAAGAGTCGCAGGTTCTCATTGAGCAGATGTAAAAATTTCCGCACTTTCTCCCGCGCCTCTTCATCGCCGTCCATCAGGGCCGGAATCAGTAAGGGAACAAGTTTTCTCCAGCCGGCCCGCATGCTTTCGACAAAGGCCTCGGTGGATGCTTTGGACACATCCAGTTTTTCTTCAGCGCTGCGAAAGGTCTCGATGGAAAAAGTTTCCCAGAATTTTTTCGACTCTTCAAAGGAAGCATCGGGTTTCAGTTCCCGCAAAAAGGTTTCCCATCCTTCTTGCAGGGCTTTTAGTACCTGCGGGCGGTCCACGGCATCTTCGGCAAAAGCCCGCTCGTAATTTTCCCGGAAAGGCACCAGCACCGTTTGCGCTAAGTGCTCATCCAGCCACGGTGCCGACGAAACCACGGTGTTTAGTGCCGTAAGAAAGCTCCGGGCATCGGCTTCGGGTGCAAACGGCTTTAAATCGGTCGTCAGTTTGGTCAGCACATCTTTAAAGGCACGAAAAACCTCGTCGCGGTTTTCCAGGGAAATCAGCGTTTCTTTCCCGCCTTCGGCCGGTGCTTCCTGCTCTGCCTTTTGAGGCTGTTCAACGGGTTTGACCGTTTCCGGAACTTTCTCCGCTTTGCTCAGCGCTTCTTCGAGTTGGGCAATTAGCTGCGTCGCTTCCGCATTTTTCCCCGATTTTTTAAGCTGATAATCGGCCTTGTCCAGTTCGTGCAAGAAGTTCAGGATATTTCCCAACGCCGTTTGCAAAGGCGCATTGAACGATTTAACGTTTCGCTTGTTTTTGTCGAGGGCCGCAACCACATGGTCGCAAAAGCCTTCCATGTCGGAATAGCCGTGAATCATGCTCACTTCTTTCAGCGATCGGAAATTTTTGATGATTCCATCTATGGCCCGTTCGGAATAGGGTTTGTTTAAAATACTTCTGACGAGTTCGATGTGATCGTCCACTTCGCTCCGGTAATATTCTTTCAGCAAATCGTCAACCGTAACTTCGCTTTTCTCTTCTTCTGCGGAGGTGGGTTCAAGCGGCAATGCGCCTTCTGTCAAAACATTTAAAAAATCCTGAGCATGGGTTTCCTTAAACTGCCGATAGGCACGCACCATTTCTTTAACCTTGTCGGGCAATTGGGCCAGGGCATTTTCTTTAAGCAAACTTTCCCAGCGGGGCGAAAGAACTTCCCGTATCTGTTCAACCAGACGGACGAAATCTTTTTGGTAGGTCTGGCCTTCTTGCCATTTTTGCTGCACCACCGAATAAAACGTTTTCAGCTCATCCTGATCGTCCTGCGTAAAGTCGGGATCAAATGCGCGATTTAACTCGTCTTCGTAGAATTCTTCCAGGGTTAACAATGCCTCTTGCGGAATTTCTTCCTGAGGCACTTCCTGTACCATTTCGTTGACAATGACCTGCAAGAAATTGCGGATTTCATCATCTTCGATCATCAACGCGTACAAATTGATGAAGTCTTCGCTTAAATTGTCCAGATTGTCGATGGATTCCTGCGGGGCAATTTTGCCTACGCGGTCCAGCACGTCAAAAAGGAAGATGGAGAGATCGTTTGTTTCCTGAAATTGCGCTAATTTTTCCAGAACGAGGATGGGATCATCGGCAACTTTGAGGGCCTGCGCCAATTTTTTAAACAATGCGACGGCCCCGGCATCGAATTGGTCGCCTAATTTTTTTAAAACATGATCGACAAATTCGATGATAAAAAATGAACTGAAAGTCATTGCCTTTTCTTTATTCGTCATCGTCAAGCTCCATGGTTCAATTGCTTAACTTAAATTTTTCAATAGCCTTGTTCAATTCTTTGGAAAGCGCTTCCAGTTGATTGGCCGCTTCTTTGGATTGCTGGGCATTATTCGCCGTTTCACGCGCTATGATGGTAATCTCTTCCAGAGCAATGGCTATTTGCTTACTGTATTTGGTTTGATGTTTGGTCGCTTCGGAAATGCTGGTGGCCGAATCGGAGGAGACCTCCACGGTTTCCAGAATTTCCCGCAGCGATTCGCCCGCACTGTCCATCAGGCGGGTACCTTCGGCCACTTCTTTATTGCCTTTTTCGATATTGCTCAAGGTAAGAGAGGCACTGGTTTGAATGGCCTGAATGAGTTTGGAAATTTCTTCGGCAGACGTGTTGGTGCGCTCTGCCAGATTGCGGATCTCTTCCGCCACTACCGAGAAGCCTTTGCCTGCCTCGCCGGCACGGGCCGCCTCGATGGAAGCATTTAACGCCAATAAGTTGGTTCGACTGGAAATTTCTGCAATAAAATCCGAAATTTCGCCGATTTGCGTGGAATTTTCATCCAGAATGCGTACCTGTTTCATGCTTTCGCGCACGGCATTGCGGATGGCGTGCATGCCTTCGATGGCCTTCTGCACGGTCTCGCTTCCGCGCCGTGCCACTTCCATTGCTTTCTGTGCCGCTTTGGCCGCTTTTTGCGCGTTCTCATTCGTGCCGGAAATAAGCTCGTTCATCTCTTTGGCCAAATGGCTGATGTTTTCCGTTTGTGCGGCCTGATCTACCGCACCTTTGGCCATTTCCTCGATATTGGTTAAAATATCTTCCGTGGTCGTGGCCACCTGAACAGCCGCTTTTTTAACATCTTTGACCAGCGAGCTCAAATCGCTGATCATCAGATTAAACGAATCGGACAAGGCGCCCAGAGCATCCGCGGTAACATTGGCCTGCACGGTAAAATCACCCTCGGCTGCTTCGGTCACGATGTGCAAAAATTCCTTGATTTGCTTTTGTTCTTCTTCCCGTGCCTTACGAATCTTTTCCACTTCTTCCAGGCGTTGCGTGAGTCCGCTAAGATGGGTTATCTCTTCTTCAAAATATTTGGATTCGAACTCCGGTTTTAATACGGGTTTGCCATCCCGCAGCCGCCTGATACTTTCGCTCAAATACTCAAGTGCGTGACCGAGAGGCCGGAGGTACCAATAGAACAAAATGACGAGAAGTACAAAAAGTGCCAGAAAGATAATTCCGTTCTGGTAGGCCCAATTCCAGACAGGTTGCCGGAAAGCAGCCAGGTCTTCTTCGGCCAGAATGAGCAGTGGCGTCATTGATTGCTGATGTTTCACTGGTTTGATGGCTGTGAGCAGGTATTTCTGGTTGCGCTTTTCCAGATGGTAGGTTTCCCGGTCCGCCGTGCTGGCCTCTTTCATCTCCAGCCATAAATCGTAGGCTTTTCCTGTGGCCGAAGGTTGCCCCTCGTCGTAAACGATTTCGGAAATGGTATCTTTTAACCGCACGATTTTCAGTTTGATGTATTGGGGAACGCCATAGCGCTGTTTGAAATTGCGTGTCCGCTTTGCCAGGTGCGGGTAAAATTCTTTTTCCAACTCCGGCCTGGCACCGACCAAAAGCAAAGAATCTACCGGCAAATTTTGCAGGAATGCTGCCGCCGTTAAACTGAGTTCCAGATTTTTCTCCACTACCAGTCGATCGATTTCTTTTTGTTGCTGCCAATAGGCTAAGGCGAGCGCAGCAAAGATAAACAGCACCAATAGCGTAATCGTAATTTTAACAAATAACGCCTTGATTTCTGGTTTCATACGCTCCTCGTTTGCTAATAGGCTCAATATGCTTGTTTATTCGAACCGATATTTGTTCAGTTCTGCCGATTCAAAGAGGGCTCCCATGTCCAGAATGTAAATGGGTTCGCTTTTGGCTGCTTTGTAAACCGCCGAAATGAAGGGGAGCAGTTTTTCTTGCACATTGTTGTCTGGCACGTGCAATAATTCCACTTCGATACTGCGCATTTCCTGTACTTTTTCCGTCAGGATGCCTGCGTTTCGTCCGTTAACTTCGCACACGGCCACAAAGGCGGTTTGGCTTAATGTCTGGTTCGGCAGACCAAGCACCGGAGCCACATCAATTAAAGGGATGATTCTTCCGCGCAAATTAAAAACGCCACAGAACTGCGGCTCCACATTGGGCAACCGTGTCAGTTTGGGCATGGGAAGTATTTCGCGGATGTATTTGATTTCAATGGCAAACAATTGCCCGGCGATCTTTACGACCGAAGCTCTTAATTCATCTTCCATAAGGCCAACTTTGCATTAAATTAACTTTTTAATGGTTTGCACCAATTCTTCATCTCTGAAGGGTTTCGGTAAAAAGGCGTCTGCGCCCTCGGAGCGGGCCTTTTCAATGGTTTGAGGCGAATCTTTGCCCGAAAGCATAATCACCGGAATACCTTTGGATGCCTTAATGGTTTTCAACAGATCGATGCCGTTAATATCGGGCAACATCAAATCCAAAATCACGATATCCGGTTCCAGTTGATCCAACAGTTTTAAACCGTCTTTCCCGGTCACAGCCGTTTCGATCTGGTAATCTTCGTTTTCCAGGGCCAGTTCCACCATTTTGCGAATTACAATGCTGTCATCAATCACTAAAATTATTTTTTCATCGGTCGCGCGTTTTGGTGCCTGGCTTTCGGGCACTTCTTCGGCCGGAGCTTCTTCTGCTTTTTCTTCCTTCTCGCTTTCAAAATCGAGATCCAGAGAAACGGCTTCTTCTTGTTCTTCGCTTTCCACCAGATCAATCGTTTCTTTCTCTTCCGTGCTTTCCTCCGCTTCCTCATCCTCAAATACCGAACCTTCGCTCAGCTCGCTTTCCATGTCGAAAACCGATTCTTCTTTCTCCTCCGGCGTTTCTTCCGATTTCTCTTCTGTCTCCTGCCCTATGACGATCTCGGGCGCTTCTTCCGCAAAGAAATCCGCTTCGTCGATCTCTTTCTCTTTTGTTTCTTCTTTGGCCGTCTCTTCGGCCGCGGCCTCTTCAGGTACTTCTGGAACCGGCTCTTCCGGTACTTCCTCAATTTCTTCCGCTTTTTCGCTTTCCGCTTCTTCCGGCTTCTGTTCCGCCATCTCTTCTTCAACAATTTCTTCCATCGTTTCGGTAGCTTCCGCTTGCTCCGCTTCTTCCTCAGCGGCCGGTGCCTCTTCTGTTACCTCTTCGGCCGCTTCTTCTTTCTCACCCGTATCCCATCCTTCGATTAGTCCTTCGGCCAACAAGGCGGACAGGGCCTTTTCGATGGCCGCCTGTTCTTCTTCCAAAATTTTTGTCAAATCGTCAAGACTCTGTTTTTCCCCGATCAGAAACAAAACTTTCCAGGCCAGGTAGGGCATTTTTACAGAATGGATTTTTTGATCGATATCCGCGGCTCGTTTATAATATCTCTCCACTGTCCCATCCTTTCTTATAGTTTATTTTCGTTTTTTTTCTTCATGATTTCTTCCGCCAGCCTTAAATAGCTTAAAGCCCCTTCCGATTTTATGCTGTGTAAGAGCACGGGTTTCCCCACGGAAGGTGCTTCGGATATTTTGGAATTTCGAGGTATCATGGTTTCGAATACCAAATCTTTAAATGTTGTACGTAAATATTCGACGATTTCTTTGTGCTTCTTTATGCGCCGATCAAACATTGTAATCAAAATTCCGGCAATTTTCAATTTTTGATTGTATTTTTTGCTGATATTTTTCAGCGTTGTCAAAAATTTCCCTAACGCTTTCAAAGCATAAAACTCGGAAACCACCGGTACAATTACGGCATCGGCCGCCACCAGCCCGTTTAAGGTCATCGAGCCTAAGTTGGGCGGACAATCGATGAGAATAAAATCGTACGCCTCCTTTACCGGCCATAAGATGCGTTTCAGCAAATCCAATTTCAAGGCTTTGCTGTACAGTTCTATTTCCTGCTCTTCCGAATGCACATTGGCTGGCACAATATCCAGATAGTCGAGACCGCTATTGACGATTGCCCGGGTGAGAGGTAGATCTTTTACCACTACATCATACAGGCCAAATTTAATATTATATTCATCCAAATGAAAACTAATTCCCACGCTGCCTTGCGGGTCCATGTCTACAATCAAAACATTTTGTTCAAAAATCGCTAAACTGGTTGCCAGATTAATTGCGGTTGTCGTTTTTCCCACGCCGCCCTTCTGGCTGGATATGGCAATAATCTTTCCCATTTACTTCCTGTGGCTAATTTTGCACCGTGTTAAAACATTTGACCAAGCATTTTGGATGGCTTCTTGAAACTACTAAACGAAAACAGGCAATAGCCACCCAAACCATTATGTTGGCTCTGGCTAATGCGTTGTTGCAACTGCTCTCTGTTCAATTTGTACACCCCAATTCCGTTGACAATCCGCTTTGCTACTTTATAGGATTTCGCCATTTTTAGGTTTTTCTTAAACTCTTTATTTTCTGCAGAATAGTTCATTAAAATAACGTAATCGCAGGCGCCCGTTCGCAGCCACTGTAGCCAATCCTGCCCGTATTCGCTTTTGGCCACATTGGCATCGGGTTTTACGGCCACGCTTACTTCGCAATTTTCATCGATGGCCTTCGTGTACGCCGTAAGCGCGCCTAAGCGTTCGGACAAGCGCTGGCGGATGAATTTTTCATACGTACTTTGCAGGTAAATTAGCCGGCTTACGCCCCAATAGCTTGCAAACAGGCTTTGCCTGCCCCACACCTGCGCCGGATCGACGTAATGACTTCGCTGAAATTCCGTACGCAAATAGGCTGAAAAATGGTAGGGAGAGGGCGGATAGCGAAAATAGTCGAAATGGATGCCATCCACCTGCTGTTCATTAAGCAAATAGCGGATCATGTTCTTGATTTGTTCGATATTGTGCGCTGCCTCGGGATCGAGGTAAAAACCTTCCACGCCTGCTTCGCGCAAGGTCTTTAGGGTAGGCCGATGCCCGTCCGGTCCTTGAATGATGTGGCTTTGATCGTCCAGCAAAGGATGGCCCACTGTGGGCGCTTCTTCTTTAGACCACACATAAAAGGCATTTATCCAGGCATGAACAGACATGTCATTAAAATGGCAAAAATTGACAATCTCTTTAAAAGAAAGTGGGGAGGCCTGATTTTCAGCGACCGACGGTACGCTCTCACGCCCCAGCGCGCGAACCTGAAGGTACACGTCGGTTATTCCAAAGCGTTGTTGAAGTTTTCGGAGTAATGCCAGATCGTCCCGGTTCGTAATGGTCTGGCGCACCACCCATAGGCCGTGTTCTTCGGCAAAGGCCACGGAAAATGCGATTAAACTTATTACGACCAAAAAAATGAACCGGGACATAGAAATGCACCTATATATTTAATAAAATTAAATTTATGGAAGGAAGGTATTGAATGCAAGCAGATTGGGTTCTTTTGCAGAGATAAAAAAAAGCCGCCGAAAAAATCGGCGGCTTTTTGCTGCATTTATGAAATGCGCTTATTTTTCTTCGGAGGAGGTGTTTTCCTCTTTCTTTTCTTCTTTGGGCTCGTCAGCCGTCTTTTCATCTTTTTCCGCGGCTTCTTCGTTCTTCGTCTCTTCGGCAACCGTTTCTTCTTTTACTTCGGCCGTGGCTTCGGTTTCTTTGGGTTCTTCGTTTTTGGCCGTTTCTTCCACCGGTTTGCTTTCTTCTTCAACCTTTTTGGTTTCCGTCGTTGCCTCTTCGGCCTTTTTCTTTTTCTTCTTTTCTTCTTTGCTCTGAACCTTCTCGAAGCCTACCAACTGGAAAATGGAAATTTTGGCATTATCCCCTTTACGATTGCCCAGCTTAATAATACGGGTGTACCCGCCATTACGGGTTTCGTACGTCGGCGCAATCTCGTCAAAAAGGGTTGTTACCGCTTGTTTGTTCTGCAAAAAGCTGAAGGCCAAACGGCGATGGTGTAACGTACCTTTTTTACCGTAGGTAATAAGGCGTTCAACGTAACTGCGCAATTCTTTTGCCTTCGCCAGAGTTGTACGAATTTCTTTATGTTCGAAAACCTGAATCGCCAAATTCCGCATTAATGCTTTTTTATGGCTGGCGGTTCTCCCTAAGTGATTACCTTTTTTCCTGTGTCGCATCTTTAAGTCCCTATTCTAACTACTTGTTGTTACTCTCTTCAGGTTTAAGATATTTATCAACATCCATTCCGAAATGTAAGCCACGCTCTTCGAGAATTTTGCCCAATTCCATAAGTGACTTGCGGCCAAAATTCTTGAATTTGAGCATTTCCTGCTCGTCGCGTTTTACCAAATCGCCAATGGTTTTGATGTTCGCCGCTTTCAGACAGTTGTGCGAACGTACGGAAAGTTCGAGTTCATCAACGCTCATCTTGAGCAATTTGCGGATGCGTAGGGTTTCTTCGTCGATCTCTTGTTTTTCTTCTTCCTGACTTTCAATGTCAAAGTTGATGAAAATTTGCAAATGCTCTTTGATGATCTTGGCCGATTGAGTTAGGGCTTCATCCGGGGTGATGCTGCCGTCGGTCGTGATGTCCAGGATCAGCTTTTCGAAATCGGTACGGTGCCCGACACGGGTATTTTCCACCGTGAACTTGACGTTCAAAATCGGCGAGAAAATGGAATCGATGGCAATAACACCCAGGGGCATATCCGGATTTTTGTTTTCGTCGGCAATGGCATACCCACGGCCCTGGCCGAAATAGAGTTCCAGCATAAAATCGGCATCATCGTTTAAAGTGGCAATGTGCAAATCGGGATTTAACACGGTAAAATCTTCCGTGTTTTCCTGAATATTTTTGCCCGTGAATTCCATTGGACCTTTGAGATGCAAAAGCATCTTTTCGGGCAATTTGTTTGCCACCTTCAGGCGTAATTCTTTTAAGTTCAGGATAACTTCCGGCAAATCTTCGTACACACCGGGAATGGTGGAGAATTCGTGCTGGATGTTATCGATTTTAATAGCCGTGATAGCGGCCCCCTCTAACGAAGAGAGTAGTACGCGACGCATCATATTACCTAAGGTTACGCCGTAGCCTTTTTCCAAAGGCTGCACGATAAAGCGTCCAAAGGTATCGCTATAGGTAGCGTCGTCGACTTCTATTTTTTCTGGCATTTGAAAATTAGATAAGCTCATAACCACCTTATCTTGTAAATTTACATTATTTTGAATACAACTCTACAATCATGCTTTCCTGCACGTTTACAGGAATGTCTTCGCGTTTCGGAAAATCGAGAAATTTCCCGGTCATGTTGGCTTTATCCAGCTCTAACCAGGGCAGCATCCGATCGGCATCCACGCGTTTAAGGGCTTCGTGGAACATGGAAAGGCGTTTGCTCTTTTCACGCACCTGAATCACGTCCCCCGGTTTTAAAATGTACGAGGGGATGTTTACGATGTGCCCGTTTACCATGATGTGCCGATGGAGCACCATCTGGCGTGCCTGTGCGCGTGTTTGCGCAAAGCCAAGACGGAACACGGTGTTGTCCAACCGGCTTTCCAGCAGCTTGAGCAGGTTTTCACCGGTTACGCCTTTCATACGTTCCGCCTTCAAAAAGAAACGACGGAACTGGCGTTCCAGCAAGCCGTACATGTATTTAACTTTTTGCTTTTCTTTGAGCTGCAAGGCATAGTCACTCAGCTTACGGCGTTTCATTCCGTGCTGGCCGGGAGGATACGGCTTTTTTGAAAGTAACCGATCGTATTTGGGATTTCCAAAAATATTTTCCCCGAATTTTCTTACAATTTTTCCTCTTGGTCCATTATATTTAGCCATTTACCATCTCCATCTACGTTATACGCGTCTTTTCTTTGGTGGACGACAACCGTTGTGCGGGATTGGTGTAACATCCCTGATCGAAAGAATTTTTAATCCGGCTGCCTGCAGAGATTTGATCGCCGCTTCGCGTCCGGAACCCGGACCTTTTACTTCCACATCGATTGATTGCAAGCCCATATCCATAGCTTGTTTGGCTGCATTTTCCGCAGCAACTTGTGCGGCAAAAGGCGTGCTTTTTCTGGAGCCTTTAAAGCCCACAACGCCTGCAGAGGCCCAGGAAATCACATTGCCATACACATCGGTAATGGAAACGATGGTATTGTTGAATGTTGCTTTTATATGGGCTTTGCCGTGCGGTTCTACACGAACTTTTTTCTTTTGTCTTCTACTTCTTTTTGGTGAAGCCAATTTCTATCTCCCCAATTTCATTTTTATTTTTTCTTTTTCTTTGCGCCTACGGAACGTTTGCGTCCTTTTCGCGTGCGCGCATTGGTTTTGGTACGTTGTCCGCGCACCGGCAATCCGCGATAATGACGGATTCCGCGGTAGCAGTTGATGTCCATCAACCGCTTGATATTCATGTTGATTTCGGCCTTTAAGGCACCTTCAACTTTATATTCGTTTTGTATAATGGTACGAATTTTACGAATATCGTCTTCGTTCAAATCTTTTACGCGTTTATTCGGATCTACACCGGCATCGGCACAAATTTTTTGTGCACTGGTACGCCCAATTCCGAAGATGTACGTTAAACCAATAACCACGCGTTTGCTTTTGGGTAGATCAACACCTGCTATACGAGCCAAGATTGCCTCCTATATCCTATTATCCTTGACGTTGTTTATGTTTGGGGTTCTTACTGCAAATAACACGAACAACTCCCTTGCGGCGCACTATTTTGCAACCATCACACATTTTCTTCACTGAGGCTCTAACTTTCATCGCTATCCCTCTTTATTTATATCGGTAAACTATTCTGCCACGAGTCAGATCATACGGGGACAACTCCAAACTCACCTTGTCTCCCGGCAAAATTTTGATGAAATGCATCCGCATTTTACCGGAAATGTAGGCGAGCACTTCGTGCCCGTTCTCTAACTCAACAATAAATGAAGCATTGGGTAAAGTTTCCTTAATAATTCCGTCCACTCTAATTGAATCTTGCTTTTTACCCAAGTTTGCTTCTCCTGTTATTGAATTTTAGTTAAAATTTCCGGACCATCATCCAGGATAGCCACGGAATGTTCGTAATGAGCCGAAGGCAGGCCATCCGCCGTACGCACCGTCCATTCGTCATCCATGATGTACACTTCATGGGTGCCCATATTGATCATCGGTTCGATGGCAATGACCATGCCGCGTTTTAAACGCATGCCCGTACCGCGTTTCCCGTAGTTGGGTACCTGTGGGTCTTCGTGAGGTTTAATGCCCACGCCGTGCCCGACAAATTCCCGAACCACCGAAAAGCCATGTTTCTCAACATGCTGCTGAATGGCCGCCGAAATATCGCCGATGCGATTTCCGACACGGCACTGTTCAATGCCCAGGTACAGGCTCTCTTCGGTAACCTTACAAAGTTTTACGATTGATTCGTTTACGTTTCCGACGCAGAAGGTTCGTGCTCCGTCTCCGTAATAACCGTTTAGCTCTACGCCGATGTCAATTCCAACAATGTCGCCTTCTTTAAGCTTTTGTTTTCCGGGAATTCCATGAACGACCACATCATTCACAGAAATGCAACTCGCCGCCGGAAAACCGTAGAGTCCCTTAAAAGCAGGCCTGGCGTTTTTTTTCAGAATAAAATTTTCGATTTCGCGATTTAACTCGCGCGTTTCGATGCCAGGCTGAATAAATTCTTCAATGAACTCTAATGCTTCTGCGACAATAATGTTACTTTTTTTAATGGCCGCAATTTGCTGCGGCGTTTTAATGTAAACCATTTTGGACTATCCGCGTCTCCCGCGTACTTTACCGGATTTCATAAACCCGTCGTAGTGGCGCATGAACAGATGCGATTCTACCTGCTGCAAAAAGTCCAGAGCCACACCCACGATAATCAGCAAACCGGTACCGCCGTAAAATGCTGCCAGGCTGTACGGAATTTTGGCGAATTTTGCCAGCATGGCCGGAATGATGGCCACGATCGCCAAAAAGATCGAAGAGGGCAAGGTAATACGGGTCAAAATGTTGTCCAGAAATTCCTGCGTTTTTTTGCCCGGCCGTACGCCAGGAATGAAACCACCTTGCTTCTTCAAGTTTTCGGCCACTTCCACCGGGTTTAAAGCGATGGCCGTATAAAAATAAGTAAAGAACACAATCATCAGGCCATAGACGAACCAGTAGAACCAGGAATCCATGGAGAACAAGTGCTGCAACCCTAAAAAGAAATCACTTTCCGGCAAAAAGGTTAACAGGGTCGACGGCACAAACATAATGGCCTGAGCAAAAATGATGGGCATAACGCCCGCCGTGTTTACCTTTAACGGGAAGTAGGTATTTACTCCGCCGTACACTTTGCGGCCCACCACACGTTTGGCATATTGCACGGGAATTTTACGCGTGCCTTCGGTTAAAAGAACGATAAAATAAATGATCACAAAGGCTAAAGCGAGCAGCATAATTTCCGTCAAAAGGCCGCGCTGGCCAATGGAGAACTGCTGATATTCCTGCATAATTGCCGCCGGAAAACGGGCAATAATACCGATGAAAATGATCAGCGAAATACCGTTCCCGATGCCGTGCTGGTCAATTTGCTCTCCAAGCCACATGATGAGCATGGTACCCGAGGTCATGGAAATCATCGTCATTAATTCGAACGAAAGCCCGGGATGCGGCACTGCCAGTCGCCCATCCGGCAATTGAATGTTCTGCAAAAAGATGGCCACACCCAACGACTGTAACGCCGAAATAATGAGCGTTCCGTATCGGGTATATTGCATAATCTTTTTACGGCCTTCTTCGCCTTCTTTCTGCAGCTTCTGAAAATAGGGGATTACTGCGCCCAGAAGCTGAATGATAATGGAAGCCGAAATGTAGGGCATAATGCCCAGACCAAAGATGGCCGCTTTGCTAAACGCACCGCCGGCAAACAAATCGTACAGGCCGAACAGTGTATTTTGTAAATTACGAAATCCTTCGGTTAATACAGCCGTATCGATACCGGGAGTGACGATATGGGTACCAATCCGTTCCAACCCAAGAATCATCAAAGTAAACAGAATTTTCTTTCTCAGGTCGCCAATCTTAAAGATATTGCGAAACGTTTCCAGCATCATATTAAAGTAACTACGCCTCCAAGTTTCTCGATTTTCTCTTTGGCAGTTTTGCTTACTGCATTCACTTCAATGCTAATTTTACGATCGATCTCGCCTTCGCCCAACAATTTTACCGGTACGTTCTTTTTGCGAATCAGACGAGAATTAAACAAATCTTCCTTGGTAATGGTGTCTTTATCTTGCAAACGTTTTAAATCATCAAGATTAACCACCTGATAAACCACCTTTTCGGGTCGTTTAAAACCGAATTTCGGCAAACGTCTTTGCAAAGGCATCTGCCCGCCTTCGAACCAGGCACGCCGTTTCGATCCGGCTCTGGAACGGTAACCCTTGTTACCTCTGCCAGCCGTCACTCCCCAGCCGGAACCTTCGCCACGGCCAATGCGTTTTCTTTTTTTGGTTGCGCCTTTTGCTGGTCGTAATGAACTTAAATTCATCGTCCGTCTTCCTTTCTTAAACCTCTTCCACTTTTACCAAGTGGCTTACTTTGTTTACCATTCCCAGAATCTGTGGCGTTGCCGTATGTTCCACGCTATGATGAAGTTTCCGTAAACCCAAAGCTTTGATTGTGCGTTTTTGATCTTCTGGACGACCGATAATACTTCTGATCTGCGTTATTTTTATTTTTTTGTAGTTCGTTTTCTTTGCCATGATTGTCATTCCCTGCAAAAGTTACGGATTATCCCTGGAACAATTTTTTAATCGATATTCCACGTTTTTTAGCGACTTGCTCGGCGCTTTGCATTTCTTTTAATGCCTTAAAGGTCGCTTTACTTACATTGTGCACATTGGAAGATCCAATGGATTTGGTTAAAATGTCGGTAATACCCGCTGCTTCACAAATGGCGCGCACAGGGCCGCCGGCAATTACTCCCGTACCGGGAGAGGCCGGTTTAAGAACCACATAGCCCGCCCCATATTTGCTTTTAATGGGGTGCGGAATGGTTCCGTTAATAATCGATACGCGCACCAAATTTTTCTTGGCCTGTTCGGTTCCTTTGGCAATGGCGCTAATTACTTCGTTGGCTTTGCCCAAACCCAGGCCAACCACGCCTTTGCCATCGCCAACCACTACAACCGCATTAAAGGAAAAACGACGTCCGCCCTTTAACACCTTGGCCACACGGTTAATATGAATAACTTTTTCTTTTAACTCATATTCACTTGGATTGATACGTTCAACCACTGCATTCTCCTAAAATTTTAAAAATCCAATCCACCTTCTCTTGCGCCTTCGGCAAAAGATTTAACACGGCCATGATAAATGTAGCCGTTGCGATCGAAGACCACCTTAACCACATTTAATTTTTTGGCCTCTTCGGCGAAAAGCTTACCTAAAGCAAAGGATTTTTCTTTCTTCGTCTTGGCATCTTTTAATGCTTCACGCGCTACTTTGCTTTTGTCGAACATACCAAGCAACACTTTGTGTTGGGTATCGTCCACTAATTGGGCATGTATGTATTTGTTGCTACGGTACACAACGAGACGCGGACGCTCGCTGGTGCCCACCACTTTCTTTTTTCTCTTGATTTTCTTCGTCATTGCCATCACCCTATTTCTTATTTACCTGCAGCCTTACCTGCTTTATGACGCACATATTCTCCTTCGTAGCGGATCCCCTTACCCTTGTAGGGTTCGGGTTTGCGGAAGCTACGTATCTTGGCGGCCACCAGGCCTACAAGTTCCTTGTCAATCCCGGATACAACAATTTCCGTAGGACTCGGCGTTTCCAGTTTAATGATATCCGGCACGGAAAAGACGATCGGATGGGAATACCCGATGGTTAAAACCAACTTTTTGCCTTTCATTTCCGCACGATATCCAACGCCGATGATCTGAAGTTTTTTACTGAATCCTTTCGAAACGCCATCAACCATATTGGCGATTAACTGCCGGGTTAACCCGTGCAACGAACGATTGAACTTGGAATCATCCGGGCGGGTAACAACGATTTCTTTTTCTTTGACTTCGATATTCATCGCCGGATGCAACTGGCGTTTCAATTCGCCTTTCGGTCCTTTTACAATCATCAGATTGTCTTCATTCAGTTCAACGGTAACCTTTTCCGGGATTGGGACTGGTAATTTTCCGATTCGTGACACTTTGCTATTCTCCTATTCCTTACCAGATGTAACACAACACTTCACCGCCAACGTTCTGGCGACGGGCTTCACGGGCCGTAATAACTCCCTTTGAAGTGGTTACAATTGCAATGCCTAAATTATTCATTACCCTTGGCAGATGATCAACATCTACGTAAATTCGACGCCCGGGTTTACTCACACGTTCCAAATGAGTAATAACGGGGTTGTTTTCCTGATCGTACTTTAACCAAATTCGTATCAGCCCTTGCTTCCCATCATCAATAATAATATACTTTTTGATGAAGCCCTGCTCCAATAAGATACGCGCCATTTTACGCTTTACGTTGGAAGCAGGAATATCCACATATTTATGTCTTGCATGCAGAGCATTACGAATGCGAGTTAAAAAATCTGCAATTGGATCTGTCATTGACATCGATTACGTCTCCTTTCCAACTACCAGCTCGCCTTGGTTATGCCCGGAATTTCACCCTGCAGGGCTAATTCCCGGAAACAAATTCTGCATAACCCGAATTTTCTCAAATAGCCGCGCGGACGGCCACATCGACGACAACGATGGTATTTTCTTACTTTAAATTTTGGTTCTCGAGATTGTTTTACAATTAGTGCTTTACGTGCCAAACCTCACCTCACCAGTTTAATTATTTTTTCCTGAATGGAAATCCCAATTCTTTTAACAATTCGTAGCCTTCTTCATCGGTTTTTGCCGAGGTTACGAACGTAATGTCAAATCCTCTGATTTTATCAATGTTATCCACATTGATTTCGGGGAAGATGATTTGTTCCTTAATACCCAAAGAATAGTTTCCGCGTCCATCAAACGACTTGTCCGAAAAGCCACGAAAATCACGAATACGTGGTACGGCCAACGAGATGAAGCGATCCATGAATTCCCACATCATCCATTTGCGCAGGGTTACTTTGGCTCCGATTTTCATCCCCTGGCGCAATTTGAAATTCGAAATGGATTTGCGCGCTTTGGTGATGATGGGCTTTTGCCCGGAAATGATCATCAAATCCTTCACCGCGCCTTCCAGAGCCTTCGGATCCTGAGTGGCTTCGCCCACTCCGGCATTGATACTGATCTTCAGAAGCCGGGGAACTTCGTGAATGTTTTTGTAGCCGAACTTCTTTTGTAGATGCGGAACGACTTCTTTTTGATATTTCTCTAATAATCTTGGAAAATATTCTGCCATCTTTCTACTCCATCAACAGCTATTCGTTATCAGGTATAATTTCTCCCTGACAAGCAGGATTTTTACAATACCGCACTTTTGTTCCATCATCCAAATATTTGTACCCGACACGTGTAGTCACATTGAATTTGGTCGAAAAATACATGACATTCGAAACATGAATGGGTGCTTCTTTTTCGATAATGCCACCCTGCGGCAATTTTTGTGTCGGGCGCATGTGGCGTTTTACCAGATGAACGCCTTCGACGATAATCCGATTTTTGTCCGGGAAAACTTTTAAAACTTTACCGATTTTCCCTTTATCTTTGTAAGATCCAGCTATAACTTTAACCGTATCACCTTTACGAATCTTCATGATACCTATTCCCGTCTATTTTTACAATACTTCAGGTGCTAATGAAACAATTTTCATGAATTGTTTTTCGCGCAATTCGCGAGCAACCGGCCCAAAAATACGCGTACCTTTCGGTTCCAATTGGTTATCCAGCAAAACCGCCGCATTATCGTCAAAGCGAATGTAGCTGCCGTCCGGACGTCGGATTTCTTTTTTCGTCCGCACGATTACGGCTTTGGTGACGTCGCCCTTTTTAACCGCCCCACCAGGGATGGCGCTTTTTACCGTCACTACAATAATATCACCAATGGTACCGTATTTTTTACCAGAGCTCCCAAGAATGCGAATGCACATTACCTTTTGCGCACCCGAGTTGTCTGCTACGTTGAGTTTCGTATATTCTTGTACCATTTCTCAGTTTCCTTACTTCACTTTTTCAACGACTTCAACAAGACGCCAGCGCTTAGTTTTGCTGAGCGGTCTGGTCTCCATAATTTTTACGATATCGCCTTCGGAACACGTATTGTTCTCGTCATGCGCTTTAAATTTAACCGTCTTTTTTACGAATTTTCCGTAAATGGGATGCTTAAAACGACGTTCCACAGCAACGGTAATCGTTTTATCCATTTTGTTGCTAACCACTTTACCGATACGAACTTTTCGTAAACCACGTTGTGTTTTCATAGTCTACCCATTACTTTTTTAGAATTCCCAATTCATGTTGTCTGATAAACGTTTTAATTCTTGCAATTTCTCTCCGCACAATGCGAATACGCATGGGGTTCGAAATTTCGTGGGTTGCTTTTTGCAACACCAGGTTTTCATATTCTTCTTTGGCTTCGGCCAATTTTTCTTTCAATTCGTCCAGCGTTAAGCCCTTCAAATCTTCTTTGCTCTTCATTCCTCACACTCCCGCTATTCGCTCATCACAAATTTTGTTTTAATGGGCAATTTATGAGACGCTAAGCGCATGGCTTCTTTGGCCAGTTCCGGCGATACACCTTCCAGCTCAAACAAAATGCGGCCGGGGCGTACCACGGCTACCCAGTATTCGGGCGAACCTTTTCCCTTACCCATGCGGGTTTCTGCCGGTTTTTTGGTGACCGGTTTATCCGGGAAAATGCGAATCCACACCTTTCCGCCACGTTTAATATGACGGGTAATAGCAATACGGGCGGCTTCTATCTGACGGCTGGTAATCCAGGCCGGCTCCAGCGCTTTTAGTCCATATCTTCCGAACGCAATGTAGTTTCCGGATTGAGCATTGCCTTTCATCCGGCCTCTTTGCTGCTTGCGATATTTTACTCTTTTAGGCATTAACATGAGAACAACTCCTAAACTGTGCTAAATCACCTTGCCAATAACTTCACCATGGAAAATCCACACTTTAATGCCAATGGATCCGTAGGTTGTTACCGCGGTGTAATTGGCATAATCTACATCGGCACGCAGGGTGTGCAAAGGAATACGGCCGTCTTTGTACATTTCGGTACGGGCCATTTCCGCGCCGCCCAACCGGCCGGCAACCATTATTTTGATGCCTTCTGCACCCAAGC
>CAYXUS010000135.1:0-14846 GCA_964468415.1 uncultured Caldithrix sp. | reverse complement strand
CGCCAATGAATTGTCATTTCATCCCTAACGGGATGGGATGAGGAGGGGGGAGGCGTTCGTTCCCCGCCATTGACATGGCGGGCTAATCGCGGTGCATCCCTCCGGGATGCGATCCTCTACCGGCACGGGAATGACGAATTGCCCGGCGGGTGGCATGCCTCCCCTTAACCCTTCACCCTCAACCCTTAACTTAATGCAGCCACCGAAAATCACCGAATAACAAATAACCATTCATCCCGAAGGGATGCCTACCACTTCGTGGTGGCACAATTCAACGATTCAACTAATCAACAATTCAACTTTCCCCGGCCACTGATCTGCACAGATTGGCACAGATTCCCCTTAACTCTTACACCCTTAACCTAATTCCGCACTAAACCTCGCCGCCGGTGCCCCGATACTCCCGGCAAGCCGGAACCACACATCCCTGCAAATCCAGCCTGGGAATTTCTCCGAACACATCCCACTGCAAACAAAAGTCCACATCCGCCTGCAAATCGTTTTCTTTCAGTTTTCGGGCGTGTTCGCTTTGTGCCGCCCATTGCACAATGGTCTCTTGTCTCTTTGCGGACGGCATGTTTTCCAATGCGTGCAGGCTCCAGCGGGCGGCATCGGAACATTGCCACTCAGATGTTTCCGCACACAATTCGCCGATTAGCCATGTGGCGCATAACGTATCTTCCAGTGAAAAACGGCCCTCGTTACCGGCGCAATAAAACACAACATCTCGTTTCGATAATTTCAAGTGCTCCGATACTGCCCGAATATTCAAAAAAGAGGCAAGTACAACTTCGCCCGCATTTCGGATGCCGCGCAAAGCACGCGTGCCATTGGTGGTCGTTAGCACAATGCGTTTGCCGCTTACGCGTCGGATCGTAAATTCCCGTGGCGAATTGCCCAAATCAAAATGCGCCGGTTTTTGCGTGTTGCGTTCCCCGGCCAAAAGCACATCTCCGGAACGTGCGGCTAAGGCCAAAGCCTCGCTCAGGCTGGCCACGGGAATAATTTCCCGGCAGCCGTTGTGCAAGGCCGTCACTATGGTAGAAGTGGCACGCAGCACATCAATTACCACTACCCGTGCCTGGCGGGCATCCAGTTCATCCCGCGCCGAGAAGATCAAATCGATTTTAGGCATGCGGCTCCTTTTCTGCGATCAAACAAAAGAGGGGCGCCATGCGCCCCCATCACAAATTTTCGAAAATACGTTAATTCGCCCCGCTCAACAGAACGGTTGTTTTTATTTCACACAAAAGGTGGCTTGATAATTACTGCCGGAACTTTTTTGCCCCGAATGTCAATTTCCAGTTCGGTGCCCACTTTGGCAAATTCCCTGGCCACATAGCCCATGGCAATACCCTTGTTCAAAATGGGCGATACCGTACCGCTGGTTACATGGCCCACTTCTTTTCCGTCCTTGTAAATTTTGTACCCGTGACGGGGAAAGCCCTGCCCTTCCAGCACAATTGCCACCAGCTTACGTTTTACACCTTCTTCTTTAATTTTGAGCAATGCCTCCCGGCCGATAAAATCGCCTTTGTCCAATTTGGTAATCCAGCTCAAACCGGCTTCCAACGGATTGGTTGTTTCGTCAATATCGTTACCGTACAGGCACATCTTCTTTTCCAGACGCAGCGAATCCCGCGCACCCAGACCGATCGGTTCGATGTCGAATTCCTTTCCGGCTTCCATGATTTTGTTCCACACATCCACCGCGTATTCGTTGGCAAAGTACAGCTCAAAGCCGGGTTCACCGGTGTAACCCGTACGCGAAATAATCATGGGCACGCCGGCCAGCTTGCCTTCCGTGAACCAATAATATTTAATGGCCGAAAGATCTACCTTTGTCAGTTTTTGCAAAGTGGGCTCCGCTTTTTTGCCCTGTACGGCCAACTGAGTGTACTGGTCGCTTACGTCTTCCACCTCGCATCCGTCAATTTTATTTTCAACGATCCAGGCAAAATCTTTGTCCTTGTTGGAAGCATTCACCACCAACAAAAAGTGATCGGCAAAGCGGTACACCAACAAATCGTCCACAATCCCCCCGTCGGGATAGCACATGGCCGAATATTGCACCTGTCCCACTTCCAATTTGGACGCATCGTTAATGGTCACTTTTTGCACCATGTCCAATGCTTTGGGCCCTTTGATGATAATTTCTCCCATGTGCGAAACATCGAATACCCCTACGGTTTCACGCACACGGCGATGTTCATCGCGGATGCTGTGATACTGAATAGGCATTTCGAATCCGGCAAACTCCACCATGCGGGCGCCCAATTGCACGTGCACATCGTGCAAAGCGGTTTTCTTTAACTCCATCATTTCTCTCCGTTTTTGATTTTCATCCTCTTTTGTTCTACTAAATCAGGGACCCGTTGTAAATGTCTCTGAAAAATAAAGACCCCAATCAATAATATAAGCATTAACGTATTATCAGTAAAATAAATATGCCGCGTAAAAAAGACAAACAGCGGCAAACTGAAGGTGGCAATGAGAATGGCAACAATGTGCTGACGTACCGTCAAATAATAAATTAAAAAGAACGCCAGCCAAATGGCAACCAGCCGCGGATCGATTATCAGCAACAATCCTGCTGCCACGTTGAGCCCGCGGCTTCCGTGAAAGCCCAACCACACCGGGAACACATCGCCAAAAAGTGCTCCGCCCGCAGCCAAAAGAACCGCACTGAATTCACCCGGCAAAAAATGTACTGCGCCCCAGGCGGCCAGAGCACCCTTTAACAAATCGAAAACAATAACCAAAAAAGTAAGCAGACGATCCTTTTTTACACGGTAAAAATTAAACGCACTTACATCCCGCTTGCCAAAGCGGCGCAAATCCACATTGTACAAAAAACGAGCGAGCAAATAGGCGAAGGGGACGGAACCGATTAAATAGGAAAAAACGAAAATTCCGATTAAATAAAAAAAGTTCATGGTCTTAGAACCTACATTTTATTTGGATAATTAAAACGCGGAGAAATGAAAATAAGCCTTACCGCTCATTTTCTCCTTTCACCTGCAACTCACTGCGTAAAAAATGGCCGGTGTGCGATCGTTTATGGCGCGCAACCTCTTCCGGAGTGCCTTCCGCCACAATAAAACCTCCCTTTTCGCCGCCTTCCGGCCCTAAATCGATAATCCAGTCGGCTGTTTTTATCACATCCATGTTGTGCTCGATCACGATCACCGTGTTCCCTTTTTCCACCAGCCGATCCAGCACTTGCAGCAGCATGCGAATATCTTCGAAATGCAAACCGGTCGTCGGTTCGTCCAAAATGTAAAGCGTGTTGCCCGTGCCAATTTTGCTCAGTTCGCTGGCCAGCTTTACGCGCTGCGCCTCGCCTCCGGAAAGCGTGGTGGCCGATTGCCCCAGCTTAATGTACCCTAAGCCCACATCAAATAAAGTTTGTAAACGACGCTTTACCGTGGGAATGTTTTTGAAGAAATCCAGAGCCTCTTCTACCGTCATATCCAGCACATCGGCAATGGATTTACCCCGATATTTGATTTGCAAGGTTTCCCGATTGTAGCGTTTGCCTTTGCACACCTCGCATTGCACGTACACATCGGGCAAAAAGTGCATTTCGATTTTTTTAATGCCATCGCCCTCGCAATATTCGCAACGTCCGCCTTTAACGTTAAAGCTAAAACGCCCCGGTTTGTAGCCCCGAATCTTCGACTCCGGCAACTGGCTGAACAAATCGCGGATGGGCGTAAACAGGCCGGTGTACGTCGCGGGATTAGAACGCGGCGTGCGTCCGATCGGCGATTGATCCAGATCGATTACCTTGTCGATGTGCTCCAGCCCTTCGATGCGTTCGTGCGGCAAAGGATTTTTCTTGGCACGGTAAAAATGGCGGGCCAGAGCGGCAAACAACGTTTCGTTGACCAGGGTACTCTTTCCGGAACCGGAAACTCCGGTGACACAAATAAACTTTCCCAAAGGGAAACGCACATCGATTTGTTTTAAATTATTGCCGCTTGCCCCGTAAACGGTTAAAAATTTACCGTTGCCGGGCCGCCGTTTTTGGGGGACCGGGATGCATTTTTTGTGCGAAAGATATTGGCCGGTTAAACTTTTGCGGCTGCGGGCAATGGCTGCGGGTGTGCCCATTGCCACGATGCTTCCCCCGTGCACTCCCGCACCCGGCCCCAAATCCACCACAAAATCGGCTTCTTCGATGGTTTCCCGATCATGCTCCACCACCAGCACCGTATTTCCCAGATCGCGCAATTGTTTTAAAGTGGCGATTAACTTGCGGTTGTCTCGCTGGTGCAGTCCAATACTGGGCTCATCCAGAATGTAAAGCACCCCCACCAACTGTGAACCAATTTGTGTGGCCAGCCGAATGCGCTGCGCTTCCCCGCCGGAAAGCGTTCCCGCACTGCGGCTCAAAGTCAAATAATCCAGCCCCACATTAATCAAAAACTGCAAGCGTTGTTTTACCTCTTTCAGAATTTGGTGGGCAATCTGGCTTTGCTGCTTTCCCAATTTCAGGTGCTCAAAAAAATGCAAGGCTTCGCGGATGGAAAGTTCGGTTACTTCGTGGATGTTTTTACCCCCTACCGTAACGGCCAATGCCTCCTTTTTAAGACGTGTTCCGCCGCACACATCGCAAACCATCGTGTTCATGAAGCCTTCGATCCAGCGTCGCACATGCACCGAAGCCGTTTGCTTGTAGCGCCGCAGCAAATAGTGGACAATGCCTTCGAAACGGCTTTGCCATTCCACCCGCGTCCGTTTGCGATCGTACACAAAGGTAACCTGCTCTTCGCCCGAACCGTACATGATGAGATTTTTAATTTCTTCGGGTAAATCTTTCCAGGGCGTGTTCAGACTAAACTTGTAGCGACGCGCCAGACTGGAAATCATTTCGTACAACCAGCCCTCGTTGCGACCGGTCATAACCGCAATGGCGCCATCATTAATGGAAAGCGATTCATCGGGAACAATCAGTGCCGGATCAATTTTGGTAAGCACGCCCAGGCCATCGCACTTTGGGCAGGCCCCGTACGGGCTGTTAAAAGAAAAAAGCCGCGGCGCCGGCTCTTCGAAGGAAAGCCCGCAATGGGGACAAGCGAACTGCTCGCTAAACATGACATCTTCACCCGAATCGGGCTTATTGACGAACACCAGCCCGCCGCTCTGTTTTAAGGCCAATTCGATGGAATCGGTAAGCCGCTTTTGGATGTCACCGCCAATAACCAGGCGATCCACTACCAGTTCAATGGTGTGCTTTTTATTTTTTTCAAGAACAATTTCTTCGTCCAGCGAGTGGATTTCTCCGTCCACCCGAACGCGCACAAAACCATCCTTGCGGAATTGATTAAACACCTCTTTGTACTCACCCTTACGGCCCCGCACCACCGGAGCCAATATCTGAAAACGGGTGCCCTGCGGCCAGGAGAGAATGGTGTCCACAATTTGCTGTACGGTCTGTTTCTCCACGGGACGCCCGCACTGGTAGCAATGCATTTTGCCCACCCGGGCGAACAGCAAACGC
The DNA here is from genome assembly GCA_964468415.1 of uncultured Caldithrix sp. Taxonomy (GTDB): domain Bacteria; phylum Calditrichota; class Calditrichia; order Calditrichales; family Calditrichaceae; genus Caldithrix. Next base: position 9,340 of record CAYXUS010000135.1, on the reverse strand, counting down.
AGATAATCGTAAATCTCGGTTACCGTGCCCACCGTAGAACGCGGATTGCGGCTGGTCGATTTTTGTTCGATGGAGATCGCCGGCGAAAGTCCCTCGATGTAATCCACATCCGGCTTTTCCATTAATCCCAAAAACTGCCGGGCATAGGCACTCAGCGATTCCACGTAGCGCCGCTGGCCCTCGGCGTAAATCGTGTCGAAAGCCAGGCTTGATTTGCCGGAACCGGAAAGTCCGGTGATCACCACAAATTTATCTCTGGGAATTTTAACATCAATATTTTTAAGGTTGTGCTCGCGCGCCCCTTTAACTAACAAATAGTTTTTCTTACTCATTCCGCACTTGTCACTAAAATACGCTAATTAAATCCTACAATCGAACATCTCATTCTGTCTTAAATGGTATTTTTAAGTTTAACCGTAAGTACCGGCTGCTGCACCAGGCGGATCACCCGTTCCGAGGTGCTGCCCAATAAAAAGCGTTCCAGCCCCACCAGACCATGAGTTCCGATCACGACCAAATCCGGCCGGACTTCTTCCACATAGCCTTTAATTTCTTTGTGCGGTTTGCCTTCGCGCACGCTTTTTACCACCTTTTTGCCTTTTAACGCCGGAATTTGAGCGATGTGTTCTTCCATGCGTTGCAAAACCTTCTCTTTAATATCCGGAATGGCTTCCAGCACCGAACGCATGCCCCAGGCGTACAACGCGGGATGGACTTCTTGATCCACGGCATAAAGCAAATGCAATTCGGCATCCGGTCCTTCCAGAAGCTCGGCAGCCGTTTTCAGGGCCAGGGCCGAATGTTCGCTAAAATCGTACGGCACCACAATTTTCCGGAAACTCTCGCGAACGTATTCCTTGGAGCGAACGGTCAGAACCGGACAGCGGGCATAACGCACCACTTTTTCAGCCACACTACCGATCAAGATGTGCTCCAATCCGGTGCGCCCGTGCGTACCGATGACGACCAGGTCAAAATCGTGATTGTTCAGATACCCCAAAATTGCCGAGGGTGCCGAATAGCCGCGAATGATTTCATGTTTGATGTTTAAATGGGCATGCCCGGAGGTACCCCGTTTCATACGTTCTAAAATATGCTTTTCCACATCCGCTTCTTCTTTTTTCAAAGAAGAAAGTTTTTCGGGCAATTCCGCAGGATCATCCTCAAAAATCAGGCGGGCATGCAGCACCGTTAACTCGGCCTGAAATTTAGAAGCAATAAACAATGCCTGAGCGACGGCCGCACAGGCTGTATCGGAAAAATCGGTCGGAACTAATATCTTCTTGATTTCCATCTTACCTCCATTATCATTTAAAATTTCGTAAAAGTTTGCGATAACATTTTACGAACGATAAAAACTTAAAATACCCCAGTATCTCAAATCCGATAAGCGTAATTTACAAAGGTATTGAATTTTAACCAAACTTTGTCCGGGCCAAAATGCTAACGGTTTTTGGGAATGCTGGACAAAAAAGTAGCGTTGAAAACTATTGGATTAAAAAAACCGTAAAATAATTCGACTAATAATAAGGAATGAGAATAAATGAAAAGTTCAATGCGCATTACCCGTAAGAACGGCCCATCACCAAATGGTCATTAGCCGATCTTAAAAAATATCAACTTTTGCGCATTAAATGTTGATACTTTTTTAATTTATTTGTAAAATGAATTAACTTATTCAAGCTGTGGACTCATAATGAAAAGAATTTTAGTTGTTGATGATGACGACTTGATTAGGGATCTGATTTACGAAATATTGGAGCCGCAGGGCTATCAAATTCTGCTTGCCGAAAACGGGAACCGTGCTCTGGAAATTCTGGACAAAGAAGAAATTGACCTAATCATCACCGACATCATCATGCCCGATAAAGAAGGTATCGAAACCATTCTGGATATTAAAAAGCGTTTGCCCCATGCCAAAATCATCGCCATGTCCGGCGGTGGACAATTAGAGGCCAACAGCTATTTAAGCATGGCCAAACGTCTGGGAGTGAATGCCACGCTTTCCAAACCATTCGACCCCGCAAAACTTCTTGGGATGATTCAGAAAATTCTGGAAGCTTAAAATTTCAGTTTCAGATTTATCATTTTCCAGAGAGCGCATTTTTACCCCAGCAAAAAGTGTACGAACGTACCCAGGGCGTTCTTAATTTTCTCATTGGCAACAATGGTCGGGCATGTTTTTCGTGAAACATCAACCGGGCAAAATCATCTCTTCTCCTCATTTCTCCGGCCCTTGCAACTTCCCTTAAAGTAGCCCGCCCATTGCAGGAAAATTACAAAAAAATCTCGCTCATGTTTTTCAAAGATTTATCCAAGGTTTGTCCAAAAGTACGAAAATTTTTTTATGATCTTTACTTGATTTTTATTAGCAAAATATTAAAATGTAACAGAGGCAGTTACCCATTGTGGATAACTTGTGGAAAACCGCAAATAATCAACAAGCAATAACTGGCCTTGGGCTAAAGCAAATCTGCCTCGCCAACAAAAACTTTACATAATTGGTTGTTTTTTAATAATTAATTACGTTTAAATATTGATTGTGTTTAAAATAAGAAAACTCTTTAACGCTAATATTTTCATAACATTAAATCTTTAAAATTGTGGATAACTTAACACAGGGACAAGAAATGGGTTCAGAATTCGCGCAGAAATTATCTTCCTCCGACAGTGTCTGGAAAAGCATTCAACAGGTTCTCAAAGAGTACATCAACATTCGCAGTTTTAACACCTGGTTCGCCCCCATCGAGCTGGTTAATTTGGACGATCAAGTCATGGAATTACGGGTCCCTAATCGCTTCTTTTGTGAATGGATTGACAATCATTACGCCAAAATCCTGAACAGCGCCATTGTGCAAATTTTGGGGGAACCACGCAAAATTAAATATCACATCAAAAATCAATCGCTACCGCAATCGCCTTATGTGGAAAGCGACGTCCGTCCGCAACCCTCCCTGACCCACCGCAGCATGCCCAGCATGCCCAAATCGGTTTCGCATTCGCCTTATTACACGCGCATTAACGAACGTTATGTTTTCGAAAACTTTATTGTGGGGGATGGCAACAACTTTGCCTATGCCGCTGCCCGGGCCGTAGCAAACAATCCGGGAAAAACCAATTACAATCCTTTGATCATTTACGGGGGAACCGGGTTAGGCAAAACCCATCTCATTCAGGCCATTGGCAACTACGCGCTGGCTCAGGATCCTTTTATTAAGGTGTACTACGCTTCCAGCGAAACGTTTACTTCTCATTTTATTAATGCCATCCAGCAAAACAAAATTTCGGAATTTTCGGCCTATTACCGTTCGTGCGATATTTTGCTTTTGGACGACATCCACTTTTTTTCCAACAAGGGCAAAACGCAGGAGGAATTTTTTCACACCTTTAACGACTTGCACCAAAACGGCAAACAAATCGTGCTTACTTCCGATCGGCCGATTAACGAGCTGGAGGCGCTGGAAGAGCGGTTGATCTCCCGCTTTAAATGGGGCCTTATTGTGGACATTCAGCCTCCCGACTTCGAAACACGGCTGGCCATTTTACGCAAAAAATGCGAAGAGAGCGGGCTGGACATTCCCGGCGATATTCTGGAATACCTGGCAGCCAATCTGGTGGAAAACGTACGGGAGTTGGAAGGAGCTCTGACGAAAATTATGGCGCAGGTCACCTTTACCGCGGCCGAACCCACGCTGGAACTGGCGCGCAAAATCGTCAACGAAATTGCCCGCCCCGATAAAAAAGTTTTGACCATCGAAGACATCGTAGAATACACGGCCAGCATCTTTCATCTTTCATCGGACCACCTACGGGCCAAAACGCGCAAAAAGGATATTGTGCGAGCGCGGCAAATTGCCATGTATCTGGCCAAAAAGCTCACCAATCATTCGCTGATTACCATTGGTTTGCACTTTGGCGGCCGCGATCATTCCACGGTAATTCACGGTATTAATACCGTAGAAGAATTGATCAAGAAAGATCGAAGTTTAAAACAGCAAATAGACTCCATGATCAAACATCTGGAATTTCAGAAATGAAATTAGAAAGGCAGCATTAGGCTGCCTTTTTATTTTCGTACGCTTTTGAGTAACTGAATATTTTCCTTGAATTTTTCCGTTCCCCCCGGAATTTCCAAAATTGCCGGATGATCGGTAAAATCGGGATGATTCATCAAATAGGCAAAAGTTTCCAGTCCAATCGTCCCCTCCCCGATGGGTGCATGGCGGTCTTTTTTGCTGCCTTTTTCTACTTTGGCATCGTTAAAATGCCACACCTTCAAACGTTTCAGCCCGATAACGCGTTCAAAGGTCTCCAGCGTTTCGTCCACGGCGCGGGGCGTTTCCAGTCCGTATCCCGCAGCCCAAATGTGGCAAGTGTCCACACATACATTAATTTTGTCGTCGGCCCGGGACAGTTCAATAATGGTTTGTAACTGTTCGAAGCGGTAGCCCAAATTACTCCCCTGTCCGGCCGTGGTTTCCAGTAAAATTTGCACCTTCGGCCTGTACTGCGCCAGGCTCCAGCGCAAAGTTTCGGCCACCTTTTCCATGCCCCACTCTTCCCCGTTTCCGCCGTGACTTCCGGGATGGATTACCAGATAATCCACGCCAAGCACGTCACAGCGCTTTAATTCATCCACAAAAGCCTGACGCGATTTGATCAGCTTTTCCTCGTCACTGGCGCACAAATTGATCAAATACGAGGCATGGGCAACCAGTGGTACCGAACGGTACGGGCCGTTTTGCCGGAGTTCGTGGAAAGTGTGCACATCTTCCTGCGCATAGTGCACCGATTTCCATTGCCGTTGATTTTGGGTAAAAATCTGAAAAACCTCGCTGCCGGTTTCCTGCGCCCGTTCGAAACACTGCCAGATTTTTCCGGCAATGGACACATGACATCCGATTTTCATAAAATCATTCTCCCCCGTTTCTGATTGCTTTGCCTAATTTACATCTTTCGGGCACAAAAAATAAAACAAAATTACCGGGATTCTTCACAAGAAACGCCTCTTATTCACAAAATTGACTAACTTTTTTCCGTTGCGTTAAGAATCATGTATTTAATACGATAATAAATGGGTGCAAAAATCTAATTCTTTAATCACAATTGAATCAATATGGGGTAAAAACCATGAGCCGTCAAATTCCTTCTCGGGTTATCACCCAGTTTAACAAGTTGCTCAACTATTTACCAAACGAAGCAAAATCCGTTTTTATTACCCACCCTTCTATTGAAGATATTTTCGCCAATAATGTTCCTTCGATTGTCGGCTCTGCTTCCGTAGAAACCGATGGAAACGCCGAAGTACTACCGGTGGACGCGGTAACCATTGAAATTCGACAGGGGGAGCGCACCGTGCGCATTCCGCTAAAAAATGCACGTATCTTTCGCGACCCCATTAAAAATGTGTACGGAATTTCGTCACTGGACAATTATTTGCTGGATGAAGACGTGCCCACCGCAACCATTGCCAAGGCGATTTTCGAAAACATCGAAAACCGTACCGATTCCAAGTGGGAACGTTATTTCCGTATCATCAATCGCTTAACCGAAAATCTTTACTCCAGCAAAAACCTGGAAGAAATGGGCAAAGCCATCGGTGAGAGTTTTTCAGAACTTTTCGACTTTGATGCCTATCAGGTGTACCATGTCGACGAAAAAAACGACTTTCTGGTACCGATTTTTCGCAATGCCGAAAACACATCCAATAAAATGCTTTCCAATAATCCTATTTCCGTAAACAAAGGCATTGTAGGAAGAATTTTCCGAAGTAAGCAACCCATTTTGTGCCGCAATGTACGCAAGCACCCCGATGTGTACTATCTGCCCGGCGAAGAGCCTATCGACGAATCGCTCATGGGCGCCCCGTTAATCGTAAACGACCAGGCCGTAGGCGTGCTCATCGTAGTCAAAAAAGGCATCGGACAATTCAGCTCCAATGCGTTTCATCTGTTTTCCATCGCCACACGACAGGCTGCCATTGCCATCGAAAACATGCGCTTGCTGGAAGAAGAACGCAACATGCGCGCTTTGGCCGAACGCGCCAATAAATTCAAAAGCGAATTTCTGGCCAACATGAGTCACGAAATTCGCACTCCGATGAATGCCGTAATTGGCTTAACCGAATTAACCTTAAACACCGAATTGAACGAAGAGCAGCGCGACTTTTTAACCACAATCAAAGAAAGCGCCTACGGCCTGTTGGCCTTGATTAATGATATTCTCGATTTTTCGAAAATCGAAGCCGGTAAGCTGGACCTGGCCGAGGAAGAATTCGATCTGCGTACCATGGTCGAAACCACCATCGAGGGTTTGGCGGCCAAGGCCTACGAAAAAGACTTGGAACTGGCCGTTTTTATCGATCCGGAAATTCCCTCGAACGTCATCGGCGATCCGGGACGTTTGCGCCAGATTTTAACCAACCTGGTCGGCAATGCGCTCAAATTTACACATGAAGGCGAAATTGTTATTCAGGTGAATATTAATGAATTGAAACCGGATCATTTGGATTTACTCTTTTCCGTACGCGACACCGGTATTGGTATTCCCAAAGACAAACAAGATCTGATTTTCAGAGAATTTACGCAGGCCGATGGTTCCACCACCCGAAAATACGGAGGTACCGGTTTGGGGCTTTCTATCTCTCGCAAACTGGCACACATGATGGGTGGACATTTGTGGGTAGAAAGTGAAGAAGGCAAGGGCAGCACGTTTTTCTTTAACGTCGTCCTCAAACCGGGAAAGTCACGCCGAAAAGCAAAAATTCTGGACACCGAAGAGCTGCAAAACTTACACATTTTGATTGTGGACGATAACAAAACCAATCGTTTCATTCTCAACCAGATTTTAACCAACTGGCAATTCAGGCCCGAAGAAGTCTCCAACGGCGTCGATGCCATCAAAAAACTAAAAGAGGCCGTCAAAAATAACGATCCGTTCCCCGTTGTACTGTTAGACATGCAAATGCCCGAAATGGACGGAGAAGAAACAGCCAAACGTATTTTAAGCGATCCGGAAATTAAAAACACGAATATTATCGTTCTTACTTCCCTGGGACGACGCGGCGATGTAACTTACCTGAAAGAACTGGGATGCAAAGCTTATCTGGTTAAGCCCGTTAAACAATCGCACCTGTTCAACACCATTGTTAATGTGCTGCAAATGGACAAAGAAAAAGAAGAAAAAGGTGAAGAACCCGAAATTATCACCTCCCACATTATCGAAGAACAAATCCGCAATGGCGTACGCATCCTTTTGGCCGAAGACAACCTGATTAATCAAAAGGTGGCCACGAAAATCCTCCAAAAACGCAATTATTCCGTGGATGTGGTCAATAACGGGAAAGAAGCCGTAAAGGCCGCATTACGCCAGCACTACGACATTATTTTGATGGATGTGCAGATGCCGGTAATGGATGGCTACGAGGCTACGGCACAACTACGGCAAAAATTGAGTCCCAAAGAACACATCCCTATCATCGCCATGACGGCCCATGCCATGAAAGGCGATCGCGAAAAGTGTTTGTTGGCAGGTATGGACGATTACATTTCCAAACCCATTAAACCGGATGATTTGTACACCATGCTGGAAAAGTGGATCAAAAAGATTCAGGAAGAAAAAGAGCAAAAGGACACAACGAAGTTTCATCCGGTCGCACCGGCCACCTAAGAAGCTTTAAAAAGCTTTTGCCACAAAACCGTGGCCAGGCTTCCCTTTTGAATAAGCCAATCCCGATAGCCCAGCGCACTCTTAAAGTTTGCCTGGGCTTTTTTTAGGACCGCCCTGGAAGAATCCATGCGATACACATTAAAACGGGGTAACATCAGGTGGTTTTTGGGGACGGGAGTGGCAAAATACAGCGAAGCCACCCCAAAAAGATAGCCGGCCTGTTCCACCTGCCGCAAAAGTGGGGCATTAAACCGTCCAAAGGGATAGCTGATCGAAACGATCTTCTCCTGTAAAATTTCTTCCAGACGTTGTTTGCTGCGACGGATTTCGCCAATGGCCTCTTCCCGGGGAAGATCGGGCAGAGAGCGGTGCGAACAACCATGCGAACCGATTTCGAAGCCCTGACGCCGCAAAAAGCGTAAATCATCGGACGAAAGATGACGGAAGACTTTTCCGAAGAACTGCACATCCCAGTTGTTGACCCGACCGATAAAATCGGTCGGGACATAGACAACCCCCTTAAAGCCAACCTTTTGCATGCGGGGCAACGCGTATTCCAGCGCAGAATCATACCCATCGTCAAATGTAATGATGATAGGCTTTTCGGGCAGCTGGGAGTTTTGCAAATCGTAAAAGGTAACGGTTTGGTAGCCTTCTTCGCGCAAGGCAAGCATGTCGCGTTCAAATTGCAAAGGATGACGGCTGGTAATGCCGATATCGAGTTGTGTGGTTACCTTGTGGTAGTTGATGATGGGAATGTGGGGAAAGACATCCATAGATCAGATATTCAATTCCAAAAGTTCGAAAATATTGTAAAAATCGTACCCATGCTGGTCGGCCACCAGACGATTGGTAATTTTGCCTTTGTAAATACCCACGGCCGGAATAAGCCCCGATTCTTCCAGCAAGGCTTCTTTGAGACCTTTCATGGCCAAAAGTTTTACATAGGGCAAAACCTTTTTGGTCAGCACACGGCTGGCCGTTTGCGGCACCAGAGCGGCCATATTCGGCACACAATAGTGCACAACGCCTTCGACAATAAACGTAGGCTGATCGTGATTGGTAATGTGCGAAGTTTCCACAATCCCGGCCTGAGCAATCGAAACATCGATCAGCACACTGCCCTTCTCCATTAGCGCGACCATGTTCCGCGTAATTTTAATGTCGACCTCTTTTTTCAGGGAATGGAGGGCGACCACAAACACATCGGTTTGCGGAAGCAAAGAGCGGAGCAATTCTTCGGAATACGCCTGTACATTTACTGCGGGAAGCTCTTTTTTAACCTGCTCAATTTTCTCCGGCTTCATGGTTAACAAGTTGATGCGCGCCCCCAACGTGGAAGCCGTTAAGGCCGCATTGCGCCCCACCGTTCCGGCGCCAAGAATCGTAATGGTGCCGGGTTTGGTCACTTCCGTGCCCGCAAGAAGAATGCCTTTGCCACCTTCCGGAGGCGTAAGCAGAATATTGGCCAGAAAGATGGCCATTTTCCCGGCAATTTCGCTCATTCCGTTAAGCAGCGGATAGCCACCTTTGTCGTCCTGCAAAAGTTCGGCCGAAATGTAGGTACTCTTGGTTTTCATCATGGCGGGCAGGCGTTCGCCCTGAAACACCAAATTCATGAATGCCAACAGGATGTGATTTTCATTCAATAATTCAAATTCCACGGGATGCG
>CAYXUS010000134.1:0-35950 GCA_964468415.1 uncultured Caldithrix sp. | reverse complement strand
AGGACTAACCGGAAGTGGCTCAGGAGGCCAATTTATTTTTCCGTTGTAAGTAACCATTGCTCGTTTTACAATGTCATCCTCCATATCAATTTTAAAGTTTTCGGCTTTACCTATTCCATTTACATTCATAAAATTTTAGCTTTTCTTTTAGTGCTGAATTTTTTGCTGGGTGGATTTTACCATTTGTCCGTGGGCACGATCAAGCAATTTATTCCGCGCCCACGCGGCTTTTTTGACGGGCTGTTCTTGCAGGCGCGTTATTATTTGGTCGGTTATTTTCGCGGAGAACCGCATCCGTTTGAAAAAACTCCCGAGCACAAACTGAATCCTTTGCAGAAGTTAACCTATTTCGGTTTGTTGAATATTTTATTGCCCGCGCAAATTATTACCGGAGTGTTGATGTGGGGAAGCGTGTACTTCCCGGAAGCCTTTAAAATGTTTGGCGGAATGCCTGTACTGGCTCCGATTCACACTTTGGGTGCCTACCTGTTTGTGGCCTTTATTATTGTGCATGTGTACATGACTACTCTGGGCCCCACCCCCTGGACAATGATCAAATCGATGATCAATGGATGGGAAGAAATTCCGGAGGAAGAAGGCCATTAGCCGTTAAGGCAAATTATTCTGAAGGCTGGGTGTACAAAATAGTACGTTCAGCCTTTTTTGTTTTCTTTGGGAATTAGGTAGCCTACGCCGCGAACGCTCTGAATCCATTGGGGTTGCGCGGGATTGGCTTCCACATATTTGCGCAAACGCGCGATGAAAATATCGACGGTTCGGGTTTCTACTTCCGGATCCAAATCCCACACCTTTTGCAATAATTCCTGCCGCGATACCACCTTGCCGCGATGTTCCAAAAGGTATTTCAGGGCCTTCGCTTCCAGAGCGGTCAAATTAATTTCTTCTCCTGAGGGACGAATCAGTTTTAACCGTCCGAAATCGATTTCCACATTGCTCAGGCGGGTTACCTGCATTTCGCTTTCCCGATACCATTTTTTTCGTTCCAGAATGCGCCTTACGCGTAAAAGCAATTCATCCAGAGAAAACGGCTTGGTCAGGTAATCGTCGGCACCGAGACGTAGCCCTTTTAAACGGTCTTCAATGCCCTGGCGGGCCGTCAAAATAAGAATGGGCATCTGGCGTGATTGATCGCGTACAAATCGGGCAATTTCGAATCCGTCGTGGTAGGGGAGCATGATATCGAGAATGAGCAAATCGTACGTGTTTTTCTGAAGCAAATCCAGCGCCTGCTGGCCGTCGGCAGCATGGGTTACCTTGTAGCCTTCGGCCTCCAGATTGAATTGCAGTCCGCGCGCCAGCGATTGTTCGTCTTCTACCAAAAGGATATGATCCATAGCCAAAATGTCCTATTTGTTTTGTGCCTTGGGGGACTGGGGCTTTAAAGGAAAACAAAATTGAAAGGTGGCTCCTTTGTTTTTCCCCCGACTAAAGGCCGTAATTTTCCCCCCGTGTGCTTTTACGATTTCGCGTACCAAATACAGGCCCAGCCCTGTCCCGCGGATATCGGGTTTGTGAGATGCGGAGACGCGATAAAATTTTTTGAAGATGTGTTTTAATTCTTCTTTTTCGATCCCGATACCGTTGTCGCTCAGGTTAATACAGAATTGTTGCTTCTTTTGAGACAGATGGATTTCGATTTTAGGCCGTTGAGTCGTGTATTTTAAGGCATTGTCGATGAGATTGCTAAACACCATTTGCATGGCGTTTTGATCTACCAACCAATGGCCGTGAACCGTACCGTGCAGCGAAATGATGTTCGAATTCAGTTGAAAACGCTGCCGACAGTTTTCCACCAGTTGTTCGATAGTGGGCTGCACCTCTTGCAAAGTTAGGTGAAATATTTTTTTCTTTTGCTCGATCTGGGCAATGTCCAGAATACTGTCGATTACATTTTTCAGACGCTGGGTGTCTTCCAACATTTGGGAGATAAATTCTTGCTGCTTTTCTTGCGGCAAATTACGTCGTTGCAATGTTTCCAGATACAATTGAATGGAAGCTAACGGCGATTTTAATTCATGCGTAAAGTTGGCGATGAACGATTCGTAAAGACGATTAATGCTGATTTGCCGCGTCAAATAAATAAAAATAAAGTAAAAACCGGCCAGAATAAATACCAGAAGAATTACTCCGAAAATGAGCGCGGTAAGCTGGGCGGTTGGTGAAGCCGTTACTTTGGGCACCAGACGCTTGCCCACCTGATTTAGTATGATGTAGTTGGAAGTGTACCAATAAATCCACAGGCCCAGCAAAGATATCCAGGCAACCTGCATGAAAATAAAAATTACCAGCGGGTGAAGAAAATTTTTGGAGCGTTTCATCGGCCAATTGCTTTTGCGTTTTGGTTTGCCTTTGCTGGCAAAACCGTGTTTCCGTTTTTAAATAATTTGAAAAAAATCGGGCATAAAAACAAAAATACTTTTACGATGATGCGGCTGTGGCTATTGAATTTTGCTTTGCGTTCATTTTTTTTTCAAATTCCTTTCTGTTTTGGTAAGGTAGTAAAGTCAAGCTAAAGGAGAAGGGAAGCACATGGAACCTGCATTAGTCATATTAGCCGCGGGGATGGGGAGCCGCTATGGTGGGGTCAAACAGATTGATCAGTTTGGGCCACACGGTGAAACGATTCTGGATTATTCCATTTACGATGCCTTGCAGGCCGGATTCAAAAAAATCGTATTTGTGATACGCCGCGAATTGGAAGATGATTTTAAAGCGGTTTTTGTTCCCAAATTACGGGGACGCGCCGATGTACATTTTGTATTTCAGGAGTTAACCAATCTGCCGCAGGGCTTCTCTGTGCCCGAAGGGCGGGCCAAACCGTGGGGAACCGCCCATGCCGTATTGGTGGCTAAAGAAGCCGTAGAAGAGCCGTTTGGGGTGATTAATGCGGATGATTTCTACGGCAGAGGCGCATATCAGATTTTAGCGGATTTTTTAGTCCGCCAGCCCCGCGAAGGTAATGAGTACGCGATTGTCGGCTATCGGTTAGATCGCACACTGTCCAAGCATGGATCGGTTTCCCGTGGGGTGTGCCAGGTAGACGCAAGCGGATATTTGCAGAAAATCGTTGAACGTACCAAAATTTATTGGAAAGATTCGTCCATCGTGTACCTTGATGAGAATGGGCAGGAAACGGAAATTGATGGCTCTGTTTTGGTCTCGATGAATATGATGGGCTACACGCCTTCTTTCTTTGGACATCTGGATCGCTATTTCGAAGAATTTTTGCGAAACAGAGGGAACGATCCCAAAGCCGAATTTTTTTTGACCTGGGTGCTGGATCAATTAATCAACACTGGACAAGCCAAAGTTAAAATTCTTTCTACCGATGAAGAGTGGTTTGGAGTGACGTACAAAGAAGACAAACCGGTGGTGCAGGAGAAGATTCGGCAATTGATTGCTAACGGAAAATATCCCGAGAATCTTTGGGGATAACTGAAAGAAGCATAAAAAGCACAAAAAAACGCAGCAATTTGCTGCGTTTTTTTATTGTCCCAAAACATTTTGTACCGTTACAATAAGCTCATTTACCTGATAAGGCTTACTAACCACGCCTTTGAATCCGTACTTTTTGTACTCCGACATGATCGGGTCATTGGAATAACCACTGGAGACAATGGCCTTTATTTTGGGATCTATTTTCAGCAATTCTTGGAGCGTTTCTTTGCCGCCCAGTTCTCCCGGCACGGTCAAATCCAGAATAACCAAATCGATGGGGGCAGAACTTTGCATTTCTCTCCGGTAAATTTCAATGGCGGTTTTGCCGTCGGCACAGGTGAGCACTTCCATGCCCATGTTTTCCAGAACATCTTTGATCAATTCTCTGATTTCGGCTTCGTCATCCATTACCAGAACGCGGGCATGTACTGTGGGAATGGTGTGAATGTCCTCTTCATCATTTGTTTTTTTTACGTGCTTTTCCGAAGCGGGGAGGTAAAAGGTAAAGGTCGTTCCTTTTTGGGGCTTCGACTCTACCAGAATGTGCCCTCCGTGTTTTTTGATGATAGAATAGGTGGAGGCCAGTCCCAGTCCGCTGCCGGTTTTTTTGGTGGTAAAATAGGGATCGAAAATACGGTGAATGTTTTCCGGGGCAATGCCCGTTCCCGTATCGCGGAAGGAAATTTTAATGTAGCGACCGGGCGCCAAAGAAATAATGTTTTGCTCGTCAATCTGAACATTTTCGCCTTTCACATAAAAATTTCCCCCACTGGGCATAGCCTGCATGGCGTTGATGGTCAGGTTGTTTACCACCTGACTGATTTGGCCTTCGTCAATTTCCACGGGCCACAGGTCGTCGGGAAGATCGATTTCGTAGCGAATTTTGGAACCGCGCAGTGCAAATTCCACCGTGCTTGTAATCAATTCTTTGATTGTGGCTGCTTTTTTGATGGGCGCCCCGCCTTTGGAGAAGGTTAACAATTGCTGGGTTAGCCCCTGGGCACGCATCGAGGCTCGCTCTGCCTTTATGAGCAGCTGCATTAATTTTTCCGGGCAATTGGCGTTTTGCATGCGTAGTTTAATTAAAGAGATGTTCCCGATAATTGCTGTCAGGATGTTATTAAAATCATGGGCCAAACCACCGGCCAAAATGGCGAGAGATTCCAGCTTTCGCGCCTTAAACAGTTCTTGCTCCAGCTTGTGCTTTTCCGAAACATCACGGAAGGTAATTACCGAACCAATGATTTTGTTTTTACCGCGCACAATGGGAGCGCAGTTAAATTCAATAAGATATTCATGCCCTTTTTGGGTTCTAAGGATGAGCGGTTCTGTGGAATGGATGCTGTTGCCACGTTGGATGTTTTCGCAGGCGTCGGTAATGTTATATTCTTTTTTGCTTAATGTGTAAAGTTTTCCTGCCTGGGTAATGTTAATCGGAGCGCGCGTCTCTTCTTCAACTTCCAGAATGTGTTCGGCATATTGGTTCATGAATAAGATGTTGCCTTTGTCGTCGGTGGCAATAACGCCTTCGTGAATGCTGCGCAGGATGGCATCCAGACGTTCTTTCTCGGAACGCAGGGCCTCTTCCACTTTTTTCATTTCAGTGATGTCGCGGCCAATCACCACCAGCCCCTTCCGCGACCCGTCTTCATTAAAAATAGGGACTTTGATGACATCAAAAATTTTACTGCTGCCATCCGGCTGGGAAATAGTTTCTTCCGTGCGAATGGTTTTTTTAGCCTTCCATGCTTCTTCATCGGAAACTTCACAGGTTAAGAAAGCATCCCTAAAAAAAGGACTAAATTGTGCCAATTCGGAATCTTTTTTCCCTTTGTAGGGGACATTCTCGATTTGAAAGAGCTTTAAGTCAAATTCATTTGCTTCAATCCAGCGCCCTTCTCCGTCTTTAAAGCACACAATATCGGGCATGGCATTAATCAGGGTGCGCAGTTGCAATTCGCTTTCTTTCAGGGCTTCTTCGGCTTTTTTGCGATCGGTAATATCGTAGGCCGTGCCCAGAGCGGCCGGTTCTCCGTTAAAAGTGATTTGGCGTGAGGAAAAATCGACCCAGCGTTCTTCGCCGTTTTTCCGAATAATTTTAAATTCATAGTGGTCGGGAACTTTTTCGCCACGCAAGCGTGCCAGACCCCTTACCTTAATTATTTCTCTAAAGTCGGGGTGAACGACATCCCAAAAATTGTGCTGAAGCAATTCTTCAAGCGTGTATCCGGTAAGGCTTAATGTGGCGTAGTTCGCATAAATGAACCGGGTGTTTTGATAAATAAAAACGGCTGATGTGGTAACTTCTGTGAGAGTACGAAATTTGGTTTCGCTTTCCTTTAAAGACGCGTAGGCCCGGGCTAAATTATTCGTCTGCTTTTCCAACTCGGCGGTGCGTTGCTTGACTTTTTCTTCCAAAAGACGATTCTGGCGTTGCACCTGGGCCGTGCGCAAATGTAAATAACCATAAACAAGCAATACAAACAGGAGCAGAACGCTCAGCAAAAAGTACCAATGGTACCAAAACGGAGGCAAAATTTCGAACGAAAATTGTGCGGGATGTTTGCTCCATTGCCCTTGGGCATTCTGCGCTTTGACCAGAAAAGTGTATTGCCCCGGTGGTAAATTGGAATAGGTTGCGCTGTTAACCTTGGATGGAGGCGACCAGTTTTTGTCGAAGCCAACCAATATGAAAGAATATTTCAGATTATTGGCATCGGTAAAAGAAAAACCGGTAAAATTGAACGTGAGATGGTTTTCATTGTAGTTGAATTTATGATTTTCGGGAATCGAATCTTCGGCATAAAACAGGCGGATTTTGTTGATGATTATTTTGGGAGGAACATAAACAGAACGTTCAAATTCCGGCAGGAAACGAACCGCTCCGTTGATAGTGCCGAACCATAGATGGTTGGATGCATCTTTTAGTACGGCGTTCAAATTGGGTTCCAAGCCCAGAAAGCCATCGGCAACGCCAAAATGTTTAAACGATTTACTGACGGGATCGTAACGGTCCAATCCGCCTTTATCCCCAATCCAGACATGGTTCGCATCATCCACCAAAATGCCGAAAATATTATCTCCACTCAAACCGTTCGTTTGATCAAAATGGTGGATGATCCCAACCCCGGGCTTAATGACAATGACTCCGTTTGATTTGGTTCCAAACCAAAAATTTCCCTGGTGATCTTGAGTCAGGCTGGTTACGGTGCAAGGAAAAGAAGATGTCGGGTTTGCAAAACGCCTGAATTTTTTTCCATCGAAGCGGAGAATTCCCTTCTCTTTGGAAGCAAACCAGAAATTGCCTTTTTTGTCTTTGTAAATCTGGAAGAAGCCATTGGTCGGTAATCCGTTTTTAGTGTTGTATTTTTTTATTTTTCCGGTTTTAACATTTAAGTATGCCAGACCAGAATCGAGCGTGGCAATCCACAAATTGTTATGCTGATCTCGGCCTAACGAAATAACCACATTGGAAGGTAAGCCTCGTTTTTCAGTGTAATGTTCCATTTTCCCGGTATAAGGATTGAAATGAACCAATCCGTTTCCGTTGGTACCAAGCCACAGGCCGTCGTGCCCGTCTCCTATGATGCAAAAGATAAAATTTGCAGGGAACCCTTTTCTTTTCGTGAATACATGAGTTCTTTTCAGAGATTGGGTTTTGTGAATTTCTTTAAAACCGACCAATCCTTTTTCGGTGCCAAACCAAATGGTGTGCCTGGCATCTTCGTAAATGGCCCATACATTTTTGTCAGGTAATCCGTCGTTTTCTGTGTAGGTTTCAAAATATCTTCCGGTGTATTGGCAGGCACCGCCGCCCCATGTGCCAAACCACATGCTGCCTTCGTAGTCCTGACAAATGGCGTCGACACGGTTGTGTCCCAGACCATTGGCCGTAGTGATGATGTAAAAATTGGGATTGGGGGCATCGAGATGGGAAACCTGCACAACCCCATTGAAAGTGCCAACCCATAGGTCGTCGTTTCTGCTGATAAAGAGCGAACGGATGCGAGAATCGGGGAAACCAGAATTTTGATCGAAAATCTTGTATGTGTAAGCATAGGGCTTGCCTTTGATCGGGATGGCCTTAATTAGGCCTCTGGATTGCGTTCCAATCCAGATATTGCCATACGGATCAAAGGCGATTCCTTTAATGACATAAGCGGGAAAGCCCCGTTTGGGGGTTAAATAAAAAGTACTCTCACTCTGAAGATATTTTTGGGGATTAAGAATAGTGATTCCGCCGAAAGTACCAATCCATAAATTGCCGCGGTCATCCGTGCTAAGGTGGGTAATATTGGGGCTCTTTATTGGCGAATTTTCGATTTTCATTAAAAATTCTATTTTTTCTCCATCATAGCGGAGCAAACCTTTGTTTAGTGTTCCGATCCAGACGGCTCCGTCTTTGCTCCGGATAATGGAAGTAACCGTATTGGGGTAAATGGAATCGTTGTAAGAAAAAGGAGTGAATTTTCGGTTTTTTTGATTGTAAATGGTTATACCGTTTTGCGCCAAACCAAACCAAATTAGGCTGTCCCCATCAACATAGGCGGAGATGACATTGTTTCCGCTAAGTCCGTTGTGAATGGAAAAGTTTTTAAAGGAAGAACCATCAAAGCGGGATAACCCATCGGCTGTGCCAAACCAAAGATAGCCGACGCTATCCTGCACAATGGTTTTAACCTCGGATTGTGAGAGGCCGTCCTGTACGTTAAAGATACGGATGGGCAAAAGTTGGGCATTGGCTTTCGCCTGAAAGAACAAGAGAAGTCCGACAATAAAAAAGATTAGGCGTTTTTCCATAGCGTAAAAACAATCATAATTTAATTCTGTTAGAATATCATAATTTAAATATTCGGATTGCTTGAATGCTACATTAGCAAAAAGAATGTACAAAATTTTGTGAGTATCAGCAAAATATTTGGGAAATTCTGGCTGCCCCTCCCAAAAAAAATCGCCACCACTGGCCATAGATAGGGCTTACCATTGCGCAGCCGGTCTAAATCTTCCATCTTCCGGCCATATTTTCTTTAACCAGATGGTAACTTAAACGTTTGTCCACTTTTTTAGTGGAAATTTTTTTGCCATGAACGTCCAATGGAATTAACCTGTACTTATTCGCCTTTAGGAAGGCAAAGAGACTTTGGTGAATAAGTTTATGTTCCGGTTTGCTGAAATCGGTTTAAATTGCCAAAGTTTGATTTGCACGGCTTCGTAAATTTTGTTACGGCATAATGGCTTTCCCTTTTGGTTTGTCTTTTTGCTGTAATAATTTACAAAAGAGGAGAAGCCAATTCTTGTGACTTTATTGGCCATTCAGGCCCTGGGGGCAAGAGAGCCGCGGTATTTTCTTGTGTTTAAGGGTTGCGCATACGAAGCAACCTCTATTCCAACTTTTTCGCTGGTTTCTGGGTAGGAAGGAATTCACACAAAATATTGGATTTGACATAGGATTTAACCGATTTATGGCCCCTGGCTTTATTCTTTTTATTTGATCAGTAGAATTTTTGAACATGTCTGTTTTTTAGCGCTTATCAAACGCACAAAATACAATCCAGAGGGCATTACGCTTCCATTTTGATCCGTACCGTTCCAGTATACCATATGGGTGCCAGCTGTAAAAAATCGATTGGCCAATGTTATGATTCGTTCCCCATTTGCATTGTAAATTTCAAGTACTGTTTTCCCTGAAGTAGGTAAAGTAAAAGTCAAAGAGGTGCGCAGATTAAACGGATTGGGATAGGCCTTGATTAAAAGAGCCTTGGCCGGTAAATAATCCCTTGTAATTTTTGCAGTGCTGGATACATTTACAACAACCCTGCATTTATCCATACCGTTACGGTTATCTCCGACAGTGTAGGTAAATTGTTCAACGCCTTCAAAATTTGCCGGCGGAGTGTATATAATTGCTTTATTATCAGAAGTTATTTCTACTGTTCCCTGTATCCCCGGAGTTGTTACCCACAAAATTGCCAGGTCATCGCCGTCCGGGTCGGTATCGTTATTGAGCACAGCCAGAGTACTGGAAACGTTTTGGGCAACAGTAAAGGTATCGGGCTCTGCCTGTGGGTTATTATTGTGAATCGATGTGTCGGTCTCGGTTTTTACTATAAAAACATCGGAGCCTGCATAACCAGCCATTACCAGTCTATTTTGCTCTGCCAAATCAATAGTATTAAAAAAGGTTTCGCCGCTTGCTCCATAATAAGTTTCCCATTCAAGAGAACCATCTGTGTCGGCTTTTACCAACCAGGCAGTAAAACTGGAAGTAAATTTTTGAGTGTTACCGACTTCCAGATATTCGTTATCTGCAGTAACCATTACTCCGTGTCCGCTGTCATCTTCACCGCCATCGCCGCCAAAAGTAGAAACCGTACCAGGCCACAAAGCTGCACCGCTCGAATCTACTTTCATCAGGTACATGTCGGCGTAGCCGTTGTGCGTGCCCCATGACCAAGTTTGGCCGGAAATAATGTAATTGCGATCGGGAGTAATTTGAATATCATAACCCTCTTCATCGTATTCGCCGCCATAAGTGCGTTCCCATATTTTATTCCCGTTCGAATCTGTTTTCAGGATGTAAAGATCGTCCTGCTGAAAGGGACTGCCGCATTCGCCAACAATCATGTACCCGCCGTCGATCATTTCAATTCCGGCATAGCCACGTTCCCGAATGGAAGTTCCGATAGTGGAACTCCAGATTAAATTTAGGTGCGCATCCAGTTTTAACAGATACACATCCCAGTCATCCTGAATCGACTTTTGGGAATCACCAAAAATAATGTAGCCTCCGTCGGAAGTAGGACGGATATCATAGGCATTATCATACATTGATGTTCTTCCGTAATTCCATTGATTAAGCAGAATGCCATTGTTATCCGTTTCCACAATCCACACATCATTGTCACCGTTAGATGAATAGGAACGGGTGAAGCCGACTAAAATAAAACCGCTTCCGTCTTGTTTCCGCGCTATTCCGCGGAATTCATCCCAATCATCACCTCCATAAGTATGCATCCATAACTGGTTCCCATTGATATCGAGTTTCATAATAAAACCGTCTGTGTCAGCACTGCCAGCCACTACCATGCTGCCATCGGGTAAAACGATAATTTTGTGTGCCTCATCCTGCCCCAGTATGTTAAAGGTTTTTTGCCATTGTGCCGCCGGTTGCCCTAAAATGGAAAACGAAAGGCACATTAAAACTATCAATGCGAATGGAACGCGTTTCATAATGCAAACCTTCTATTTAAAATTAATACTACGGCCACATTAAAATTATATAAAAAAACAGCCTGTAGCAATAGCTTTCCGGCTCTGCTGGCTGTTCACCGCCACATTTTTATCGTGGAAATTTTTAATGGTTTAACCTGTACTTGTTCGCCTTTAGGAGGGCCTAAGAGACTTTGGTGGATAAGTTTATGTTCCGGTTTGCTGAAATCGGTTTAAATTGCCAAAGTTTGATTTGCACGGCCTTCGTAAATTTTGTTACGGCATAATGGCTTTTCCTTTTGCTTTGTTTTTTGCAGTAATAATTTACAAAAGGGGATGAGCCATTTCTTGTGATTTTTTCACACCTTTATTGGCCATTCAGACCCTGGGTATCAAGGGCTCCCGGATATCTGCCACCTTGTTTTCGGGGAACAGCCGGTTTTGAGAAAATCTTAAAAAAATAGAGCAAAAAAAGAAAAATGTGCATTTATGGATATTTTTGCTTTATATTATATCAGGTCAAATCATAAGCGAGAATAGGCTATGATGCATGTTGAACCCTCCTGGAATGCTTTAAAAGACAAAATTGTCAGCACGGATGTACGGAAAATTTATCTTGTCGGAGGACCGGACAGCGGCAAAAGTACTTTGGCTGCCTTTCTGGTGCAAGAGTTGTCGCAATTAAATGACGTTGGACTGGTGGATTGCGATCCGGGACAATCGACTCTGGGACTTCCGACCACGGTAAATGCCGGGATTTTTACCCGGGGCGATCCTGTGCCGCAGCAAACGTTTACCCGCTTTATCGGTGATACTTCCCCCCAACGTCGCCAGGCAACTATTCTATTAGCCCTGTATCGTCTTGTCCAAAAATTAGAAGAAGCTTCCGTTCAAACAGTTGTATTTGATTCATCCGGTTATGCCCTGGGGTGTTCTGCTACGGAGTTTCAGGCGGCGGTCATCGAGCTTTTGCAACCGGAGATGGTGGTGTTTTTGAAACGGGGCGAGGAGCTGGAAAGTCTGGAAAACCAGATCAGGGCCATGTCCATTCCTATTGTTGAGGCTTTGCCGGTGAGCAGTTCTGTACATTATCGCTCTATGCCCGTGCGCAAGGAGATTCGCGAATCCAAATATCAGGCCTATTTTGAACAGGCCGAGGTGCGGGTGATTGATGTGAAAAATATGGTGTTGTGCGGGGCCTTACCGGAGCGTTTTACCGTTCAAACCGTGCGTGGCCGGATTTTGGCTTTTTGCGATCAGCAAAAGTTTGTGGTGGCTCTTGGCGTGGCCCGCTCTGTGTACGAATCGGATCAAATTTGTATTTGTCTGATTCCCGAATTTGATAGTTCCAAAGCCAAATTTGTCCATTTCGGAGATATTTTTTTAACGCCTCAGTTCAAAGAAGAAACTCCGCAAAAAATTTGAGTCAGATTCGTCTTTGATGAACATGGAAAACAAGCGGGAAGATTTGTTACCCTACTGCGTGTAAATTTTTTGCAAAATTAAGGCTGCCGCTCCCATTGCATTGCTGTAAGCGCCAAAAGGAGAAAAACGAAAAACAAACGGAGAAAAAGGGGTGCTGAGTGGCTTTAATTGCAAATAGCGCTGAATGATTGGCCCTACAAATGCCTGCACCTGAAAAATATCGCCTCCCAGTACAATGGCTTGCGGATTGAGTAAATCGGTTAGCAGAACCAAACGCTTCGCAATCTGACGTCCGATTTCTTTCCAGAAAGCTGTGGCGCATGGGGCGTTTTGCCGGACAAGTTGCAAAGCTTTAAAGAAAATTTGCTGCTGGGACGCAGGTTGCTTTAAGAGAAGAAGCAATGCCCCGTCCGGATATTTTTTCTTCAAAAGCCGATGGAGCTGCCGGAAGAATCCTGCCGTGAACAACGGAGGCATTTCACCCACCGCATTGCGGCTTCCCCGGTAAATTTCGTGATTGAAAATAAAGCCTGCTCCCGCCCCGCTAAAGAATTGCTGAACACTAAAATAGAGCAGATGGGGCGTGGTGAAAAATTCGGGCATTAGCCATTTAACTCCCAGTGCACCGGCATTCGATTCATTGTCAATTTCCACCGGAACAGAAAGCATTGTACGGAGCTTCTCTTTTAAATGCACATCCCGTTTTTCAAATAACGGACTGACCAGAATCCGACCGGTTTGGTGATCGACAATTCCCGAAAGGCCCAAACCAAGGCCCAACAACGGAATGGAATTCTGCGAGTGGGCGTCCAAAAATTTCTGAATTTGTTTCCGAAAGGCGGCGACCTTTTTTTCGTCAGAAAGACGTGAAGAAAAAGAATATCGTTCCCTGGCTAAAAGCTGTGCGTTAAAGTCCAGCAAAACCAGGCGCAGTTCGGTAGAAAGCCATTCCACACCGAGAACAAAACCAAAATGACGGTTAATGTCCCACAAGGCGGCGGGCTTCCCTCCGCTCATTCCGGATGGGGCCGTGCCTGTGCGAATGATTTTTCCTTCGCGGGCCAGATTTTTTAACGTGTAAAGAACGGTAGCAATTTTCAGACCCGTTTGTTGACTGATGGCCCGGGCGGTAATTCCGGGTGCCATGCGGACCAAATTTAGAATATGCTGTTGATTCAAGTGTTTGACCAGGGTCTGGTTACCACTTACAAACATTTTTTGTCCCGTTGCACGTGTTAAATTAGAGCCTAATTTCAGGGCTTTCAGCTGACTTCTGTTACCGGCCGATTAAAACGTCCCGTATTTTTTAGAAGCGTTGAGCAGAGTAAGATAATTCTCGTAGTTGACGTAATCGGGAATGCTGTTGCCCGAGCCCACGCAATACCCTCCGTTGTAGGCAGCTACTTCGATGTTGTGCCGTACCGTTTCCTCCACTTCCTCCTTGCTGCCGCGGCACAGCAAATCCACATCTACCGCGCCGATCAAACAAAGGCGATCCCCATATTTTTGCTTAACTTCGGCCAGATTCATCGCTTTGGGCTCAATGGGGTGCAGGGCATTGACTCCACAGGCGATGATGTCTTCGAAAACGTCCCAAAGTACGCCGTCGGTGTGGTAAATGAACGGTTTGTCGGCCGCTTTGGCCATTTCACCGATTTTTTTTAGCCAAGGGAAAAAATAGGAATGTAACACGTCCGGAGAAACAAGGAGCCCCGTGCTAAAAGCAATGTCGTCGGTGTACCAGATGGCGTCTACCACATCGCTTTGCGCCATGTATTCGAACATGCTTAATTCAATGTTTCCCAAAATACTGTTAAGGGTTTTGACCAATTCCGGATTTTCGAACAGGGCCAGAGAAAAAGCCTCCATGCCCATCAGTTCCCAGGTCATGGTAAAAATGTCGCCGTATTGTCCGATGACGCCCATACCTTCGGGCAAATATTGTTTGATCTGCTCAAAGCGGGAGTAGTCGATTTCTTCGGGCCTGGGGAAAACGTAGCGTTCCAGATCATCAAAGGAAGTGATCAATCCCTGCCCTTCGTGCGCCCAGTTGTAGGAAAGAGTGCCGTCCAGTGGCTTCTCTTCCGTTTGAGCCCCGAGTTTTTGCGGGTTAAAATCCACAATCGGTTGTAATTTTACGTAATCGTATCCGGCTTTGTAAGAAAATTCCACCTCATCCTGAAGGGATTGTATGGGGTGCCCTAAAAAACGTTCCTTTATTTTGGGATGAACTCCAAGTTCCATTAAGGGAACAAAATCGCCTTTGCCGTTGCGTAGGGTTTTAAGAAGCGTGAAAATGTCCGGTCGCATGGTGGCCCCTTTGGTTTTTAGTTGTTGTATCACGCCCTTTGCGCTTCCAGAAAGTTAACCAGTTTCTGGGGATCGGGAAAATAACCATCGGCTCCGATTTTTCGGTTGAACTCCTGAGTAACCGGTGCACCTCCGATGAATATCGGTGTGTTGGGATGTGTCGTTTTAACCGTTTTGACGATTTCTTCCATGTACAGCATGGTGGTGGTGAGCAGAGCACTTAAGCCGAGGTGTGCATCGGGGTGCTCCTGCAGCGCCTTTAGAAAGGATTCGGCAGAAACATTAACGCCCAAATCCACAATTTGCCAGCCATTGCCTTCCAGCACCATGCCCACTAAATTTTTCCCGATGTCGTGCAAATCACCTCGCACGGTGCCGAGAATAAAAATACCCTTTCTTTGCGCGACGCCGGAGTCAAAATAGGGTTTAAGCAGCGCCATCGAGGCTTTCATGGCTTTGGCGGCGATGAGTAAATCGGGGATAAAGGCCAGCCCTTTACCAAACTTATCACCGATGCGTTTCATGCCGGGCATCAATGCCTTTTCTAAAATTTCATTCGGAGAAATTCCGCTTTGAAGCAGCTGTGCGGTCAGTTCGCTGGCACCCGGCTGTCCTTTTAAATCGGGCGGGTAGGCGGAGTTTTGATCGACCTTCCCTTTTTCGATGCAAAGACTGAGCTGATCGAGTAACTCTTTCATGCAGGCCCCTCAAAAAATCCAGAAATATTTTGAGATAATTTAACAAATTTCCCTTGATATCGCCACTAATTATTAAAATTATTTTAATAACCGGATAAAAAATTATTTTTTGTTGCGCCTGTCGATCAATTGGCGCATCAATTGCACATGGGCCGGATTTGTGCCGCAGCAACCACCCAAAATTCCGATTTGCAAATCAAGAAGTTCAATGTATTTGTCTTTAATGCTTTCAGGCGTTTCGCGATAGACAATCAGGTTGCCTTCGATTTGGGGCAGGCCGGCATTGGGTTGTGCCAAAAGGGGCAGGGAAGTTAGCGGGCGCATTTGCCGAATAACTGCCAGAACAACATCGATGCCGTTGCCACAATTCGCGCCGATGATATCGGCTCCGGCTTCTTCCAGAAATCGTACGGCGCCTGGCACATCAACACCCCAGCTTGTGTGGACGCCGGTTTCGCTCATTTCGTAGGTCATGGAAGCCGCGACGGGCAGGTCGGAGACTTGTTTGATTGCTTCCACGGCGGCGCCAATTTCTTCCAGCGTGCTCATGGTTTCTACAAAGAAAATGTCCACGCCGCCTTCGGCCAGGGCCTCGGCTTGTTCTTTAAAATAATCTTTAGCCTGAGCAAGGGAAAGGGTACCAAAGGGTTCCAGCAGCTCGCCCGTCGGACCAATGGAGCCGGCCACGTAGTGATTGGGCGGGCAAACGGAACGGGCCAGTTCGGCCGCTTTCCGGTTGAAAATACGGACCTGATTTTCCAGACCGAACATTTTGAGCCGGGCCCGGTTTCCGCCAAAACTGTTGGTTTCCACAATATCTGCACCGGCCTGGTAATAATCGCGGTGAATGGAAAGTACCATTTCCGGATTATTGACGTTTAAGGCTTCGGGACATTCTCCCTGCTTTAGGCCGCGCTTTTGCAACTCGGTGCCCATAGCGCCGTCGCTTAACAGAATTTCGCCACGCGCAAGACGTTGCAAGATAGGGTGCGACATAATGCTTCCTCCTGAATGAAAAGCCGATTTGTTTTTTTGAAAATAATCTTGTGGACAATTTGTGCTTTAAAAAGATGGTTTGCAAATGGTTTTTTGACAAAAAAAATCCCTGTCCAAATTAGGACAGGGATTGACCGAAGTTTAAATAAATAAAAATCAATCGCCAAAGCTGATGCCCAGTCCGCGGGCGGTGTGCAGCAGTTGGTCATCCGGCTTTACCGTGTTGTAGGCGGCAATGGCTTCTTCCAGAGGAATCGAGACGATTTTGGGATGTTTGTACGAGACCATCCGTCCGTATTCCTTATTGAGCACCATTTCGAAGGCTTTTACGCCAAATTGTGAGGCGAGAATGCGATCGTAAGCGACCGGAGAGCCTCCCCGTTGCAGGTGGCCTAAAATGGTTACGCGCACGTCTTCTTCGCAGCCTGCCTGAGTAAGTTCTTCTTTCAGCCGCAGACCGGCCCCGCCCAAATGCTTGTTCAGGTAGCCAATTTCTTTTGTGTCTTCGGCAACCACATCACCGCCAATGGGTTTGGCGCCTTCGGCAATAACGATAATCACGAACCCCCGGCCACCGACGATGCGGGAGCGTATTTTGTCCATGACTTTGTTGATGTCGTAGGGAATTTCGGGGATGAGGCAAATTTCGGCTCCACCGGCTACGGCGGCGTGCAGGGCAATCCATCCGGCGCCGCGTCCCATCACTTCCAGAATAAATACGCGGTTGTGGCTTTCGGCGGTGGTTACCAGCTTGTCCACGGCATCGGTTGAAATTTCTACGGCGGTTTGAAAACCGAAAGTAAAATCGGTGCCGCTTAAGTCGTTGTCAATCGTTTTGGGCACGCCGATGATGTTTAGCCCTTTTTTGTAGAGAGCTTGTGAAATTCGTTGGGAACCGTCACCGCCGATATTAATTACGGCTTCAATATTCTGGTATTGCAGCTTACGAATGAGTTCGTCGGAGCGATCGACCGTGATCCATTTTCCGTTTTTGTCTTTCACCGGCCAGGCAAAGGGGCCGCCTTTGTTGGTCGTGCCGATGATGGTACCGCCTTTAACATGAATGCCGGAAACGACTTTCTCGGTTAGGGGAATTAATTCCATCGGTTCGCGCAAAACACCATTAAAGGCCTGATAGCTGCCAATAATTTCCCAGTTGTATTCTTGCGAAGCACGTTTTACAATCGCGCGAATTACTGCATTCAAGCCAGGGCAATCGCCGCCCCCGGTTACTACTAACACTCGTTTTTTCATTTTGCCCTCATCTATTTGTTAAAACTTTTGTCTGTAAAAATTTACCCATTTCTCCAAATTAGCCGGAAATATAAGTTCCATAATCAATTTCTGCAATTTTTATTTTCCTCGACGTGTTAGGGAATTCATTAGGGCCTGTTAAAAATTTGTGAGTGTCGCGAGAACAAAGAATGTTTGTGCGCTTGAAGATTATTGCCTAAGTTTATTTTGATATTTGAAGGCAGGAAAGAAAACATTTTTTCGTGCTTTTACGGATAGGATAAGTTGCCCTGCTTAATGCATAAAGCGGATTGGCAAAAAAATTCAGGGAGGATTTTTTTAAATGAAAATATCGGCGTTTTTAATATCGATTCTTTTGTCTGTTAGCTTTGGGGCATTTGCCCAAACCGAGGGATGGGAAAGCATGCCATCCATCCATCAGGTAGAATGGGAAGCTCACCGCAACGATGCAAAACAGCCTTCATTTTTTGATCCGTCGGGCAAAGGTATTCAGCCTTTCTCATTTAATCCGGCAAAAGCGGCTGCTCCATCCAGAACAGTTTTCGGATATTTGCCGGATTGGGAATACACAACCGCCAGAGATTATTTGCAGTATGATTTGCTCACGCATATTGCGGCCTTCGATTTTACCGTTAATGTCAGCGGAAGTATCTCCACACCTTCGTATTGGCCCTGGACGGATGTGATCAATGCCGCCCATGCCAACGGAGTTAAGATAATTATGACGGTGGTGAACTTTAATGCGGATGATATTCATGTGATTTTAACCGACAGCGGGGTCAAAAACACCTTTTTTAACAATGTGAAAAATTTGTTGGGGCAATATCAGTTGGATGGGGTGAATATTGATTTTGAAGGATTAAAAACCGAAGATCGTGGTTCCATTCTCAATGGGTTTATGGATGAATTGACCCAGGCGGTGAAGGGAGCTTATCCCGAAGCGGAAGTCTCGTTCGCCGGTCCGGCGGTAAATTGGGGTGGCTGGGATTTACTGGGACTCTCACGCGCCTGTGATTACATTTTTATTATGGGGTATGCCTTTAGCGGAGGTTGGAGCAACAATGCCGGGCCAACAGCTCCTTTAACCGGAGGTACTTATAATATTACCAACACCGTAACCGTCCAGTATGCCGAAGTGCTTAATGAAGATCCGTCGAGACTAATTTTGGGTGTGCCTTATTATGGCTGCCGCTGGGCGACCGCAAGCGGAGACAAACGAGCTACTGCTACTGATTTTATCGGAAATCCCCGATTTTATCAGGCGCAAAAAGAAGGCGAAAATTACGGTTATTTTTGGGATAGTTACAGCCAAACACCGTGGTATCGGTATCAAATCGGAACGCAATGGTATCAGGTTTGGTTTGATGATGCGCGTAGTCTGGATTTAAAGTACGATTTGGCCGATACGCATCATTTGCGTGGCGTGGGTATGTGGGCATTGGGGTACGACCGTGAACGCAGTGAACTGTGGAATACCTTGCGCGAACGCTATTTGCCCCAAAGTACCCCACCC
Organism: uncultured Caldithrix sp.; assembly: GCA_964468415.1. Lineage (GTDB taxonomy): Bacteria > Calditrichota > Calditrichia > Calditrichales > Calditrichaceae > Caldithrix. Next base: position 17,086 of record CAYXUS010000134.1, on the reverse strand, counting down.
CCAAAAACGCCTAATTCCATTTACGTGTTTCCGGGGGAGCAGAAGGGAACGATTACCGTACGGGTAGATTCCGTTTATGGTGTGGATGGGTATGCCGTTTATTTAAGCACGGACGGAAGCTCATTCATGCTGGCCAAAGAATCGTCCCTGACGACGATAACGATCGACAGTCTGGACAGTGATCGCCTTTATTTTGTGTTGCTCAAATCGTTTAATAGTCGTGGCTACAGCCCTTTTTCACATTTGTTGGCCGTTACAACGACCTCGGATGTTTCGACGTTATTAATCGATGGATTTGAACGCAATGACAAAGGCACCAATACCTTCCGCTTTTTACAATACCATGCGTCCGGCTTTTGGGCAAACGGCACCGGTTTTGCCTCGGCCACGAATTATGCCCTGCAAAACGGACTGTGTGCGATCGATTCGTTCACAATTGTGGATTGGATGCTGGGAAATGAGGGGAGTAATGATTTTACATTTAACGAGCGCGAAAAAACGCTTGTCCGGCAGTTTCTGGAAAACGGAGGACGATTGTTGGTCAGTGGTTCGGAAGTGGGGTGGGACCTGGTCGCTAAAGGTTCGCCGGATGATCGCGCATTTTATCGCGATTACCTGAAAGCCAGTTATGTGAACGATGCCCCGCTGGGGCGTGCCGGAATCTATTACAGGGCGCTGCCCATCCCAAACACCATCTTTGACGGCCTTGCTCCCTTTTACTACGACAACGGAACCCACGGCACTTATGATGTCCGCTGGCCAGATGCCATTTTGCCGGTCGACGGATCTACTTTGGGCCTGCAATTCGACGGTGTTTCCACGGCCAATGGCGGGTGTGGTGTGTATTATGCCGGTACGTTCGGGGCAGCACAAAAAACAGGCAAGTTAGCTTATTTGAGTTTCCCTCTGGAAACCGTTTATTCCGCCAGCGCACGGAACGACCTGCTGGACAAAATCTTGAAATTCTTCAATGAATCCGTAAACATTCGCCACCAAAAGCCCGCTGTGCCCGAAGTTTTACAGATCGAAAGCAATTATCCCAACCCCTTTAACGCCTCCACCACCCTGCGTTTCCGAAACAGCCGGGTAATGGATGTTTCCCTACGTCTGTTTACGATTCGCGGCAGAGAGGTGTATCGAAAAACGCTGCGGCACGTTTCCCCCGGCATGCACAAATTTATCTGGAGGGGAGATGACAATTCGGGCAAGCCGCTTGCCTCCGGCACCTATTTGTATCGCATCGAGGGTCGGATCAACGGAAAAATCATCCGCGAATTCAGTGGACGAATGTTGCTGCTTAAATAGAAGAAAAGCTCGTGATCCGTGCACTGGGCCACTTGGGTTAGCAATCGACGGAAAAATTTAGTAATTTCCGATATTGCCAGAACCTCCGTTTAACACGAGAAGGAGAGAGCCATGCGTAAGAACGAGCAGAGTTTGGATCAAAAGATTTTAAGGGTATTGGATCAGGCCGACCGCATGACCGTGGGCACGGCTGTGGACGGGAACAGTTCCGCAGCAACGGTATTTTTTGCCCGTGATGGTTTTGACCTGGTCTTCTTTACGCTAAATCCTACCCGCAAAGCAGAACAAATGCGCGTGAACCCCCATGTGCAGATTACTATTGAAGCCAAAGACGGAGCTCCCGGGCAGGGACTGCAAATTTCCGGTCTGGCCCGGCAAATTACCGATCCGAACGAAATGCGGCAGGCGCACGATCTCATCTTAAAGCGATCCACAGCCCTGCGCGACTTAATGGATGATCCGTTCTTAATCAAAAACAAAGTGGTGGGATATTACCGCGTTAGCCCCACACGCATTAAATACATCGACCTGAGCGCGCCCGTACCCTTCGAGTTTCGTGAGTTTCCCGAGCATCAGGTAGGTGTTCTGAGCGAAGCATGGCAAAGCGTGGCTGCCCGTCTCAAAGTATGGGTACGTGCCGTGCGGGCGCCGTTTTTTACCGCGACCGTTGTGCCCATTCTTTTAGGGGCTATCATTGCCTGGGGAAACTTGTACCACGCCGGTCTGGAAAGCAGTTGGAACTGGGGCGTGTTTTGGCTCATTTTAATCGGCGGGATATTTGCCCATGCCGGTACTAATCTGGCCAATGATTATTTTGATCACACCTCAATGAATGATGAGATCAATCAGTTCTTTACGCCTTTTAACGGCGGAAGCCGCATCATTCAGGCCGGATTAATCCGCCCCTGGAAGGTGCTCTGGGCCGCAGTACTTTCGTTCCTGATTACCATTTCCATCGGTTTGTATTTAAACAAATACGTAACCGGAGCTTATTTGGGCAACAGCCTTTTGCTGTGGATGGGTTTCCTGGGCGTGGCTTTGGGCGCCTTTTACACGTGGAATCCCTTTCGTCTTGGTTACCGGGGATTAGGCGAATTTTCCATTGCGCTGGGATTTGGCCCTATTATGGTTCTGGGAACCCATTTTGTGCTCACCCAGCCTTTAATCCACAACAATCTCTCTTTGTGGCAATGGCAAAAGCCCCTGCTGGCTTCCATTCCCGTGGCCATTTTGATCATGCTGGTCGTGTGGATTAATCAATTTCAGGATTTGCCGGCGGATGCCAAAGTAGGCAAGAAGACCTGGGTCGTACGTCTGGCTGGATTGCACGACAATCAAATTTTGTACGACAAGCCTTTTGTGGTTTACATCGTGTTCAATATCATTAGCTTCGGATTTATTTTTGTGCTGGCATTAATCGGTTTCTTTAAGCCGGAATATTCCACCCCGTTTGTTTTGATCGCCCTTCTTCCTTCGTTTATGGTGTTTAAAGCCGTCAAATGGGGCAAAGAGTGGCTGGAACAATGGAACAAGCCGGATGCGGATCGCCGGCGTTTGCCTTATGAATTGCTAAGGGTGAATGTGAGCACGATTGGCGTTCATTTTTTTACGGGTTTGCTTCTGGTTTTGGCCTATTGGCTGGGCGGCAGCTGATAACAGGATTTCCTGAGACAAAAAGATAACAGTTCGGACAGACCAATATCAAATCAAAATTTGTGCCGGGTTAAAGTCGCCTTAAATCGGACGACTAATGAGTTGGGACGAAGTTATTAATCCAAAACTCGGGGCTTACACCATGCAAATTTTAATAGCCGAAGATGTTACGCTTATTCAGAAAATGCTGCAGAAAATGCTGGGGCCTTACGGTGAAATCACCTTTGTCCGTAGCGGGCGGGAAGCCTTCCAGAAATTTCAGAGAACGTTGACCACCCAGGAATATTTCGATTTAATTTGCCTGGACATTAACATTCCCGAAATCAACGGGCTTGACGTGTTAAAAAACATCCGGGCTGCGGAAAAGCTTAACCACGTTCCGCTGGACAAGCGGGCCAAAATTGTGATTGTGAGTTCTACCAACGAAGCCGATGTGGTCATGAAGGCCATTAAATTGGGGTGCGACGGTTACATTGTAAAGCCTTTTAGTCAGGAAAAGATTATTGCCGAGCTAAAAAAGCTGAAACTCATTACCGAAGAGAAAAAAGCCCCGAATGACGAAGAAAAACCGCCTTCCGAAACAGAAAAGCAAAAGAGCGCAGACGAAGCGGTAAAAGACAAATCGTAAAGTTTTGGCAAAGCACAAACAAGCCGCCGTGCAAACTACGGGGTTAAACCCGTGTGGCAGTCGGTACAAAGACTTTCTTTCCAGGCCTCATCAATATCTTCCGGATGGACAAATTCCAGACTCTGACCGGCCAGTGCCGTTTGCAGATGACCGTCTGTTCCTTGCGCGTTTATTAAATGGCACAGATTACAGTCCTTAGAAATAACTTTGCCCTCCTTGCTTTTGTGCAAATCGTTGTGGCAACGAAAACAGCCATTGAATTCCATGTGCCCGATGTGGCTGGGGTAGGCCGCCCATTTTACCTTCATATCCGGGAAAATATTCTGAGAAAAATAGTTTTGCAGGCCCTCTATTGCCTGAGAAAGCAACCGCGGCTGGCCGGTGGCAATCTGAGGATAGTTTTCCTCGTAAAAAGTGCGCAGCTGTCGGGCAATAAAGACCAGTGCAGAATCCATTGTGGAAAAATCTTTGGCTTGGTCGCAAATTTCCACAGCCTGCGCCTTAATATTGGGCAAGGCTTGCGGAATGGCTCCGGCGGCAATGGCTTCATTGACGAAATACGCCGGTGGCTTGTATTGATGCGAAGGACGGTTGTGGCAATCCATGCAATCCATCGTACGTATTTCGGCATTTTTTAACGCCTCTTCCGAAAGAGGATTTTCTTCGTCCTGAAAAATTTCCTGTTCTCCCGTTTTGAGATTTGTTAAACGCACCCAGGGGATTTCTTCGCGTTTTTCGTCGCTGGCGATGTATTCCACGCGAATATCCGGATTGATATGCCAATGGATGCCTTTTTGCAAACCTTGCGCGGCATGCTCGCCGCCGATTTTCATGGTTAATTGAATTTGCCAGCGGGTGTTGTGCTCATCCGGCAGGTAATGGTATTCGGTGCGAATGGTGCGGGCAAAGAACTTTTGTGGCCAATGGCACCGTTCGCATGTTTCGCGCGCCGGACGCAGATTGTGAATGGGGGTTGGAATGGGTTTGGGGTACAGCCGGAAGGCCACGGAAATAACCTGATACATACCGGAAATTTTTGAGCGGACGTACCAGTCGGCTCCTTCTCCTACATGGCATTGCACGCAGGCCACACGTGCGTGTGGAGAATTTTGATAAGCCGTGTATTCGGGATGCATCACACTGTGGCAAAGCTGACCGCAGAATTCAACCGATTCGGTAAGGCGAAAAGCCTGATAGCTGCCCACGGCACTGATTAGTAGAAAAACGGCTAATCCGGCAAAAGAAAGGATAAAAGCCCGGCGATGTTCTTTTTTATTCAAATCGATTTGGGGCCAGCCTTTTGTTTGACCGGCGCGTTTCTTGCGGGAAAGCACCATGCCCAGCACAATAAGAATTAAACCCAGGATTAACGCACCGGGAAGCAAAATAAAGATGATCAGTCCCAGATAGGTGGTTCGTGCATTCATGAGAGTGGAGATGATTAAAAGGAATCCGATTAACAGCACACTCACAGCGGCAATCATTAAGCCGGTAAGCGACAGCCAGTTTTTGGCGGAATTTGGAATGGACAAACGCATGTGGCGGCCCTTTCTTGGAAAGTCCACGATGACCAAGGTAAGTATAACCATAAGGAAGTAAAAGTTCAATTTTTCTTGGAATGAATTTCCATTCTTCGTTTTCGCCGAGTGTAGAAAAAGGCTAAAAAAGATTGGCATTTATTTCTTTATTCATTATATTTCCATCTTTTTTAGGAGAGATTGCCGTGAAAATTCCCGAAAAATATCTGGCCACCGTAAAAAAAATTTACCGTTTTTTGTCGGAACATGATCACTTTCTTCTTTCCGGGCACATTAATGCCGACGGGGATGCCATTGCCGCGGTAGTCGCCATGCACCTTTTCTTGCAAAAATTAGGTAAAACCTCTTACATGATTTTCAGCGATGACCATTTGGACGAACGGTTTGCCTATCTGGAACCGTTTGCCGCTATTCGCCACTTTAAACAAATTACGCCCGGAGAACTGCCGATAGAAAGCGCGGTGATTTTGGATGTTCCGGGTTACCAGCGTTTGGGCGATGTTAAGGCCTTGCTGCCGGACAAAACGCATGTGGTACGCATTGACCATCATCCCGTCGAGGATGTAATGGGGAACATCGAGTGGGTGGACGAAGAGGCCTCTTCTACTACGGCAATGGTCTACGAAATTATTGAGTATTCGGGCGTGGACGTGGATTCGGAGTTAGCCAAGGCGATTCTTACGGGAATTGTGTACGACACCGGACGTTTTGCTTTTTCCAACACCACCGCCCGTGATTTTTACATTGCTTCGCGCATGGTGGAATGGGGAGCCAATCCTTCCGAAATCAGCGATATTATTTTCTTCGAAAATAGCATCGATGCTCTGCGCACCATTGGCAAGGGACTTTCTTCGATGGAAAGCTACCTGGATGGGGCGGTTGTGGTGATTTACCTTGATTATGAAACAATGCGCACCAGTAATCCCCACGAAATTGAAGAATTAACCAACTACAGTGTGGCGGTGCGCGGGGCCAAGGTGGGGCTTTTTGTGCGGGAAATAAAGCCCCGGTTCCACAAAATCAGTTTGCGTTCCAAATCGAATGTGGATGTGAATAAAGTGGCCAAAGCTTTTAACGGCGGCGGACACGCGCGGGCCGCAGGCTGCCGCATTAGCGGGGAAAAAGACGAAGTTATCCGCAAGTTAATTGAAGAAATCGAAAGGCATCTGAAATAAAAAAACGCCATCCTACAGGGATGGCGTTAAGAAAAATCTTCGATACTTACTGCACATATTTACGTAAGGTCGTAGCCAAATTCTCTCCGCGTATTTCATTTTCCATGGCAATAATCACACCTTCGGGACTGACCAAAATGGGCTTGGGAATGCCTCCCACTTCGAATGTGTCCGCTATTTTATCACGGATTGATTTGTCCAGAAAAACGTGATGCCAGGGCATCTTAAATTGGCCTTTGCGAAATTTGATCACATCTTCCGGACTTCGGTCGAACGAGATGCTGACAATCGTGAAGTTTTTGTTCTTGAAGGTCTGATAGGCTTTGGTAAGATTAGGAAGCTCGCCCAGGCAGGGCTTGCACCAGGTAGCCCAAAAATCCATGATGTAAAATTTGCCTTTTAAGGTTTTGTTGGAAATTTCTTTGCCGGTGAACATGTCTTTGAAAGAAAAATCGGGAATCGGTTTACCTACGGCAATACGCGCATCGGGATTGAGTAATTTGAGATAGTATTTGACAAAGTAAATATCAGAATAGTCGGATTTTAGCTGGTTGTAAATTTTAGTGAGTCTTTGTTTATCGTGATTGATTTTAGCCTCCATGGCCAGACGCACTAAAATAAATGCCTTGGTAAACGGATTGGAAATTGCGGGCAAGGCCTGCTCCAGCATTTGCTGAGCCTGCTTTTTGCCGTAGGCCTTTTCAAGAACAAAAGGCAAAATTTGAGGATTCAACGTCCACATGGGATCATCGGCAGGAATGTGATCGGCCAGCTTTTTGTACAGGGCATTGTCTACCTTTATGCCGTAGCGTGCCAGTTGTACCCGTTGCATATCGATGAAATCCTTGACCATCTGAAATTGCGTGTCTTGCCGCATTTTGTCCAGAGTTTGCAAAAGCGGCGTGAAGTCGAAACGAAAGCCGCGATCGCTGCCAAATTTTTGTACGTATTGCTGACGTGCCACACTCCAGTTGTTTAAATAGCGGTCCACTAACAGTTTAATATCCATAAAATCCTGAGTGAGCAGAGTTCCTTTTTTAAGCAGCACCTTGGGCAGGGCATCGTTGTACTGGTAGGGGATTTTTTTAGGATCGAAAACAATGTGCATGACCGAATCGGTTTTGCGCAGCACCGAGCGGTAGTCGCCCCCGTGATCGTACACCAGGTAATCGAATCGGGTGCCGTTCATACTTCTTTCCTGCAGGGTCAAACCAAGCAATTGGTAGGCCACGGTGTCGGCCTTGGGATGCACCTCAAAGGTAAACGTACCGTCGGCCTGCTTTTGCATGGGCCGGGCCGTGGAGAAGGCAAAGTCGTTCCAGTCACCTAAAATTTTAACCTGATCGAATGTTTTTTTGAACCTGTAGCAGGCCAATTGAAAATCCAGTTCTACCGATTGATTCTTGTCTTTGCGTACCAATGGAACTTCCAGCGGGTGGTGAAAAGCGGCTGTGATGTACACCGTTAGGTACTTTTCGGCCGGCAGAGAAATTTTGAAACTACCGTCTTTGTTCACCTTAATGCTGCGGAATGGTTGGGAAAGGTTGCCGCCGGGACGGAGAAGATGCACATGGGCAATGATGGGGGGCTTGCCATTGGTGGCCACAATTTTTCCGCTTAGAGTGCCGGTTGATTTTTGACAATTAAAAAGAAATGCGATGAACAGGAATGGAATTAACCATCTAAATAAGTGTTTCATTGCGCCTCCAGTTTTGATGACCAGTGTTGTCTCCGGACGAGGTTTTTCTTCAAAACAAAAACGTCGTCTGTTGAGCATGAATGTTTAATGCCATTAAAAATACGAGACAGCTTCACGGGAATCAAACAAAATTTCGCTTTAAAACATAAAGGGGATAAGCCGTTTGGTGCGGTGGCAGTAGGCGTTATATTCCGGGTAACGGCGCCGCAGTAAGCGTTCTTCGCAGAAAAGGCGCAGCAGTGCGCCTGCCGTACACGTTGCCGAGAAAAGAACAGCCTGTCCCGTTGGGTATGCCGGCACGGCTGCCCACACAAAAAGACAGACTGCTGAGTAAATGGGATGGCGGACGAATTTGTAAGGCCCGCTGGTCACCAGCTGCCCTGCGGCAGGCGAAGCGCTAAGATGAAAACTACGCTTCCCTAAAACCAAACGTGCCCAGAGCATTAATGATGCGGCGATTGTTTGCAAGGCAATGGTGGGTACGAACGAGGTAAAAAGCATGCCGTTGAAAATTAAACCAAAAATTCCGCCCACCATTGCCAGATAACCTAAAATCGACCAAAATAAATAGACCATAAAACTCCTTTGAATGCCCGTGTGCGCGTTACCAGTTTCTCCCGGTTTACGAAGTGGTTCTCAAAAGGATGCGATTTGGAGCTAAAAGCTGTACTTGACTTCGAAAAAAGCCCGGGAATATTTTTTGCTTCTTCCGAAAGGGCTGCCGGATGGTCCCCCGAACAATGTGGCCCCCCCGTACACGTTAATCCCATCGCACAGGGCATAATTGAGAATAGGCAGCAGAAAGAAATCGCCCTCCCGCAAATTGTACACCCCGATCAGTTGCAGGCTGGTAAAATCGCCCATTTGGTATTGAATGCGGCTGGATAACGATTGTGTGAAGCGGTGGGGAAGGGTGCTCAGGGGCATGCCCAGCCGTTGGCGCGTGCTCCGTTCGTAATTTTCGTCCCATTTAAATAAAATGCTCTGAATAAACTGGAAATTTAACGACCAATCGTTGTTGGGTAAAAAGTCCACACCCAGCACGTATTTCAAATAAGGATTCTGCAGAAAGATATCTTTCCCGTCGCGATCTTTCGTCAAAAAGTAGGCGCCTTCCCCCTTAATGGCCCAATGCTCGAAAGTGGTGACAAAGGCTGCGCCAAACACGTGCTGCCGGGCGTAAGAAATGGTTTGCACAAACCGGTGATTCGCGGGATCAAAAGCCATGCGCACCGTCGGATTTTTGTCGTAACCGCGGTAGTAGCTAAGGGAGTAATCGACATTCCACAAACTGAAATCTGCTTTCAAGCCAAACTCGGCATTTTTGATTTCGTTTTTGGGAATTTGTGTCGGAGCTTGCCAGACCGGCAAGCCACCCATAGAATCGGGAGTAAACAAGGGCAAACGGTGTCCTTTAAAACGCGGAACCAATACGGCCTGTAAGGTGACATCGTCCAGGTAAAAATTAAATTTGGCGGCCGTAACGGGCAAACGGTAATCTTCTACTTCTGCGGAAATGTTTACGTAATCCCAGGGGTTGATGTTATCGGTAGGGTTGATCCAGTCGGTTTTGCCCCAAAAGATGAATTGCTGCCCCAAACGGACATCCAGCCTGGAAAAGTACAAATCTACGTAAGTTTCCACGGGATAAATACTCAAACCCTGCGTGCGCGGTGCATTAAATGCAGGGCTGCTTTGAGATTCGTCGTAGTTGAAATCCAGCGCCGAATAAAAAGCGGCCTGTTCTCCCAGCGTCCCGTTTAAACGAAGTTGAATGCGCGACCCCAGACGATCGAACGGGTAGGGGCTGTTCAAATTAGGGTGTGCAAAAAACTTTACGTACCCTCCCAGCTCGGCCTGCTGGGCCGGCAAAACAAAAGGAAGGCACACAAGCGCTAAAAAAACTATTTTAGCACGCATTATCTTCCCCTTTGCAAATAACGTTGACTGAAAAACTGAGCCGGGATGTTTTGATTAACTTTGATGTCACTAAAGACCATTTCGCTTTGATGCTTGTTTTGTACGTCTTTCATGACCATATCGGTCTGGAACCAGACACCGGAAATGTTCTCGACTTTGGGCACTTCGAGAATTTTCCACAATCGTCCGGCGCGGTCGTAATATTCGGAACGGATGGTTACCAGGATGTCTTTGCGAATCCAGCGAATAATTTTTCCGTAACCGGTGTCTTTGGCGATTTGTTCATTGGCAGGACTGCATTCGATTTTGTAGCAATCGAATCCGTTGATGGTTTCGTCTTTCAGGCGTTTGTACTTCCAGTCGTTTAATTTGGGCTTGCCAATATCGTAATAGGTGAAATCCGACGCCATGAAGTTACCCCCTTTGCCGCTGGAAGCAATGCGTTTGATGCGGCGCAGAGCAGGCAGGTAAAGGTAGCGATCGTCATCACGGTTCTGATGTTCAATAATCAAAAAACCGATGCCTTTGACGTCCGGTGGTGCGATAAAGCGCATGAGCATGTCGCTTTCGTTGGCATTGCGCTTACGGGTGTACATTTTAATTTTGCGAACGCGTTGCTGGCCTTTTTCATTGGTCAAAATTAGCCGTACGTTGCTTACCATATCCTGCCAGCTGCTTTTGTTTAACGCTTTTTCCATGATTTGCCGTCCGGTTAAATTCTGGGCGGCTGCGGGTAAATGAAAGGCCAGAAAAATCAGACCTAAAATTATTGCAAAACGCTTCATGGTTTTTCTCCTTGCGTTCATTGTTTTGCTTTCGCTTTTAAATTGATGTGAAATACCAGAAACAACACGGGCAAGATGGCAATGGCGCCAAAACACGAGGTGAACATGGCAATGGCAATGAGCAATCCCATTTGTTCGACACCCGTAAAAATGGAGAACATAAGAATGGCAAATCCCAGACCCACCGTTAAGGCATTGAGTACAATGGGCACACCGGCATCGCGAATGGTTAGCCGGACGGCCTCCGGAATGGAATTGCTGGATTCTAACCGGTAACGATGAATGAGATGCACGGCATAGTCCACCCCCACGCCAATGGCAATGGACGAGGTAAGCATGGTCACAATGTTCAACGGAATGCCGGCCCAGCCCATGAAGCCAAAATTGAAAATCATGGCAAAAAGAAGCGGGATGGCATTAAACAGCCCAATGCGCAACGATTTGAAAAGCAGGCTGGTTACGCCAATCACCAGCAACAACGAGACCAGAATGGAGTAAAATTGCCCTTTGACTACCAGATCGTTTACCGCCAGAAAAAGTTCGGAAGTGCCGGTAAGCTCCACGCGCGCACTGGTGAAATGTTCTTTAATCCATTTCCGGGTGCGGTGGTCCAGTTCGCGTAAAACATTGCTCGATTCGGTATCGATGAAGGCATTGATGCGCGCGGTTTGGTAATTGTAATCAACCAGATTGGCAAAGTCGTCCGGTTTGCCGGACATTTCGTACAATTGCAAATACTGGGCAATGATCTGTCGGCCGGGAACTTTGAAGGTTACGGGCTTTTGTACCCAGCGTCCGTTTTCCTGCACCCATTCCGTGCCGTGTTCCACTACCACCTCGTCGGGAATGCAATCGTATTTTTCGCTGTCGGCGTGCATTACCTTGTTCATGCGTTTGATAAAATCGGCAATGGAAAGCGTACCGCCTACGTGCTTGTTTTGCTTTAAAAAGTCTTCCAGCGCAACCATTTGCTTTAAAACCCGCGGTTCTTTGATTTGCCCTGCGGAATCGCCCTCCACCATGATGCTTAAAAACGTAGTGCCGCCAAAATGGCGATTAATTTTTTCGTAGTCGATGCGCGCCGGATGATCTTTGGGGAAATTGGCAATGGTGTTGTTTTCCAGCTTAATGCGGGGAAAGCCCAGCACAGAAAACACGATAATGGCTATGATCACACCGGCCATCAGGCCCCTGCGACGAATGAGAAAATCGGCGTAGGCTGCGGCTGCCCTCTGTAAAAGGAGTCCTTGCTTGCCCCGGCGAATGTGTCCGGGCACTTTCATGACCGTGACGGCCGCGGGAATGAAAGTGAGAGAAAAAATCATGGCGAAAATAACACCGATGGCCGTAAAAATACCCAATTGCGCTACAGAACCGATGCTCGATGTGTTCAGCGCCAGAAAACCGAAGGCCGTAGTCACCGAGGTAATGATCACCGGTGCATTGAGTTCGGCCATTACGTTTAGAATTACTTCACCCGGTTTGCGCTGCGGAGTAATACGGTTGAAATAATGATTTAGAATGTGGATGCCATCGGCTACGGCAATGGCCGAGAGCAAAATGGGCAACATGTTGGTGGAATGGCTGATGGGAATGCCCAAAAAGGCCATCAGGCCAATTGTCCACAGCACACTGGTCAGCACCACACCAAGGGGCAGCAGCACTCCCTGCAAGTTGCGGAAACTTATCCACAGAATGACAATGATGAGCAAAATGACCATAGGAAAAAGCATACCCATGTCGCGTCCCATTCCACGCCCAAGATAAAGCGTTAAAACGGGCTTGCCCGTTACGTACAGGTGGCCGGTAATCTTGAGCTCATGAATGCAATCCAATACTTCCTTGGCCGCATCTTCGGGTTTAACCGTGTTTTTCAGAAAGACCATGATGCCGGCCATGGTGCGGTCTTTTGAAATAATGTTCTCGATGGGTAGATCACTGTGAAACAAGGTGTAACGGTAATGTTCGATTTCTTGCGGGGTGCGCGGCGGTGTATCCAGAATGGACTTCACCTCCATTCCTTCTTCCGTGCCCCGAATAATTTTAATGTTTGTGGGGCTCATGACCGAGTAAACATCGGGTAGCGCTTCCAGATGCTCGGTGATCCGGAAAATTTCTTGCAAAGATTTTACCGAAAACAGCGAATCGCTTTCGTAGGCAACCAACACGAAATCGCGACTGGGAAAGATTTTATTCATGCGATCGTACAGAAGTTTGGCCGGAATGTGTTTGGGCAACGAAGAAGTAATGTCCGGATCCATGCGGATGTTCTTCATCTGATAGGCGAAAAAGAGGGTTACCAGAAGGATTAACCCCATCGTTGTGCGGGGATGTTTTACCACCTGTTGTGTTAATTTGATCATACCTACCTCGCCTGTTTATGTGCCATTGCTTGGTTTCTTAACTCCCTGAAAAAAGACCTCTTTAACGTATTGAGCCTGCTGTTTTAGGTCCTCGGTTTTTTTGTGTGCTCCGGAAAAAATACCCATGCCCATCACCAGCGAACCGAACAGAGAAAGAAGCTGATTGGCCGGAATGTCATCGCGAATGCAACCCTGCTCTTGTCCTTCCTGAAAAACTTGCCCGATCATAGCGATTTTTTGCGTCAGCAGGGGGTGAATTTGCCGGAAAATCTTTTTGCGAAACGAAGGATGCACGTTTAAGTACATGTACAACTTAAAATAATCCGGGTGACGCTCGAAAAAAGCAACGCTTTGGTCAATAGTAGTGAAAAGCTTTTCTAAGGGATCGTTTTGCAGGGAAAATGTTTTTTCCAGTTGTTCGAAAAATTCTTTAATGCCCTGCGTTAGAATACCCAGGAGCAAACTCTCTTTGCTTTTGTAATAGTAATACAAGGTAGATTTGCCCAGCTCTGCCTCTTCGGCAATCAAATCCATGCTGGCCTGATGGTAGCCATAACGTGCGAAAATGCGCACTCCGGCATTTAAAATACGCGTGCGCCGCGCCTGGCGCTCTTTTTCTTTTCGCTCTGAAATACCCATTTTAGACCTATTGTTCGATTTTCGACTCAGTAGTCGAAAAGTTAGAAAATAAAATGACTGGTGTCAAGGGGCGGTTAAAATTGCTGAATGTTGTTATGATTGGCTCCACCTTTAAGTCGGGGCGAACCGCGCAGGAAAAGGGAATTAACGATATGCTTTGTTGAAAAAAGGCACCATTGCGTTGATTACGGCCAGTTCAAACGAGGCGCTTCGGGTAAGCAGTTGGCGGGTCAAAATTCCAAAAGCCCCTTCGTTGGAGCGGACGTCTTCCTTGCCGCTGAAGGCGTCGATCACCTCGGCCAATTCACGCCCTTCCCGGTACAGCGCGTTTACAATGGATGCGGGCAACGGCAAAGCCGGAGAACTACCCAGGAAACCGCGTTGGCCGTCGAAAGCAAAGACCCAGTTTTGCAAAAAGGTTTGCACCTCACCATTCAGACCGGGGCTAAGCACAGGAAAAGTACCGCCTTCCAGCCCCAGAGCAAAGTCCAGACCGGCTACTTGCTTAAAGGCAAAATGAGCACGCTGGATGGCGCCTTCGATCATTTGTTCCTGAGAAAGGGGCATGTCGGGAATGGTGGTTTGTGTGCTAAGGGGAATGAATTCTACGTTTTCGAATTGGCAAAGGGGAAAGGCCCGTAACAACCGCTTAAAGGCAGTTGTTACGGCCGTAATCTTCGCTTTATTTTTGGAGCCAATGGCAATTTTCATTGTTTTGAGGTGTCGGGTTGGACAACGGTGCTGGTGTCGACAGGAGCCGCTTCGGTTGAGGTTGTGTCGGCTTCGGCCGGATTCTGGTTCAAATATTCCTCGAACGATTGATTGCTTTCGGGGGCTGCTTCCGGTGTCCCTTCCTGAGTCTGGGGGATGGTTTTTCCGGCTTCGGCCAGACGTTTTTTGTAAACAGCCAGAGAATCACTCATCGTGGACAGGGGAGACAAATCCGTTGGATTCATTAGTTTGATTTGAGCCAATACGGCATAAGGCGATTCCGGGAATTCCTGAACAATGGTTTTGTACGTTTCCACGGCTTCTTCATTCTGGCCAATTTTTACCAGTGCCAGAGCTTTGTGGTACAGGGCGTCGGCTTTTGCTTCTTCGTTGTTGCTGTCTTCGTAATGATAGGCTTTGTCGTAGTAAGAAATGGCTGTTTTGTAGTCCACCGTGTCACTGTGTGATTCTTCCGGATTAAACAGAGCGGCCTGCTCGTAATATTCCCCGATTTGAATGAAAATGTTGGGCACGTACTCAGGAATGAGATTCTCTTTAAGCAATTGCAGTAATACGTCCATCTGTTTTTCGTATTTTTCCAGTTTGCTGTAGCAACGGGCAATACGCAATTTTGCCTCGATATCCAGATCGGAGGTGGGGTAGAAAATAAGCAGCCGGTTGTACGTATCCAGTGCTTTTTGATATTGCCCCTGCTGGTACAATTGATCGCCCACCTTGATGAGTTCTTCCGGCGAACGTGTTTCTTCTACCGTTAAATTTTTGTTGGAACCACAGGCCAGCATTAACAAAAAGATGGCCAGACCAAGTGAACTAAGGATTAGTTTTTTCATCCTAATCTCCCGGGCTTGAATAGGACCCTTAAAATGAACTTTGGTTTTAGTTTATCTAATTTAGAATAAAATTGCCAGACATCATAATAATTTTGCCGCCGCCAGTAATTCTTGCTCGTCGATTGTTAATAAACGGCGGTCGCGCATTACCCATTGGCCGTCGATCATCACATGTCGAATATCTTCGGGTTGGGTCGAATAAATCAATTTCGCGTAAATATTTTCGTCAGGAATGGAATGAACTTGATTTCTTTTTACGAAAATCAAATCGGCCTTTTTGCCCGGCTCAATGCTTCCGATTTCTTCGTGCAAACCCAAGGCACGGGCACCTTCGATGGTGGCCAGTTTAAAGACGGTTTCCGCCGGCATGGCCTGCGGCCCGTGCAGGTATTTTTGAATGAGTCCGGCAAGGCGCATTTCCGTGAACATGTTCAAATTGTTGTTGCAGGGCGCACCGTCGGCACCCAGAGAAACATTAATGCCCCTTTGCAGATAATCGGGCACCGGCGCAATGCCCGAACCCAGCTTTAGATTGGCCGAGGGGCAGTGCAACACTTTAATGTCTTTTTCGCGCATGAGTTGCCGTTCGTGTTCGTCCGTCCAAATGCAGTGCGCCAGGCACAAATGGCCTTCGGTCAGACCGAAATGATCGAACACTTCAATGTTGCGCATGCCAAAACGCTCTATCACCAAACGCACTTCGTCATTGTTTTCCGAGGCATGGGAATGAACGGGGACGTTGTATTTGAGCGCCAGATCGGCCAATTGTTTTAAGAGGGCATCGCTGCTGGAAAGCACAAAGCGCGGGGCAAAGGCGTAACGGATGCGTCCCTGATCGTAGCCGTGCCATTTTTTTAACAAGGCCACACTTTCGCTCAGGGCTTTGTCTGTGTCTTCTTTTAAACCGGCAGGGCTTTGGCCACCGTCCATGAGCATTTTACCGCTAACGGCGCGCATGCCGCTTTGGGCAATGGCTTCAAACAACACATCGGCGTGCTTCACCAAGCCGATGTCCATGAATGTAGTGGTACCGGTACGGATGAGCTCGGCCATGGTCAGCTTGGCACTTAATTCCGTGGTCTCGCGCGAGTGGCCTGCTTCTCCGGGCCAAATCACCTTGGAAAGCCAATCCAGCAGGGCCATGTCTTCGGCTTTGTTCCGAAAGGTCGTTTGTCCCAGATGAATGTGTGTTTGTACAAAACCGGGAACAATCAGAAAGTCTTCGGCATTAAATTCCTGCTCTGCCTGAACATCCAGATGCGGAGCAAGAGCTTCAATACGTTTTCCGGAAAGCAAAAGGTCGCCCCGGAAAATTTCCATTCGGGCGTTGCCTGTTACGATTAAACCGTTGCGAATCAGTCGTGTGTTTTTTTTCATAATTCCCTTAGAATTAGTAACATAAATCAAATTTAAAGGACGGAGCGGAAACTGGCAAATAAAATTGTTCTTTGCATCGAAGCGAAAAAGCAAAGGTAAAGAAGAAAAAAGCTTTGCCGAAGCTAATAACACAACGATTGGGAGAATATGCAAGCTAAGTGAATTTTATAACTTTTTACTTGACTTCGGTCAACTGATTTTTTAGCTTGCAGCTTTTAAAAAGAGGTTAACCAACTAAATAAAAGGAGAGCATCATCATGAGCATTAAAGTAGGAATTAACGGATTTGGTCGTATTGGAAGGTTGGTTTTTAAAGCCGCTTTTCATGATAAGGACATAGAATTTGTTGCTATTAACGATTTAACCGATTCCAAAACCTTAGCCCATTTGCTTAAATACGATTCCACTCATGGCAAATTCCCGGCAGATGTGCGTGCCGAAGG
>CAYXUS010000133.1:0-28050 GCA_964468415.1 uncultured Caldithrix sp. | reverse complement strand
GAGACATTTTGGCCGTGTTTAAAAATTTGATTGGCGGGGAAATCGAAGAATATACCAAGCTCATGGCCGAATCCCGTGAGCAGGCGCTGGATCGCATGAAGGCCATGGCCGAAGAGCGCGGCGCCGATGCCGTTATTTCCGTGCGTTTTTCCACCTCTTACATCATGCAAAGCGCAGCGGAAATTTTAGTGTACGGAACGGCCGTAAAATTGCGCGACAAGAAGGAAAAATAGGCGGGAATTTTGTCCGGGTATAACGAGGCGCATTAAGCGGGTGCCGAAGTTCCGGAGAAACGCTTTTTTGCAAGTTGTTTCGATAAGGCGTGCGGCGCAGTCGCTGCACGCATAGTTACCACCTTTTAAATGTGTAATCTTAATGTACTCCGCTCCGAATTGGCATTAAAAAAAAGAAAAAATTCTCAATTTTATTGCAACGCAGTCAAGCTTTTACTAAATTTAATGAAACAAAATATTTCATTTTGAAACAGTGCCTATGAAAATTCACAGCGACAAGCTCACCAAAGTTATTTTGGATTCTCTGGGGGAAGGTTTATTTACCGTAGATCGGGAGTTTCGCATCCGTACGTTCAATCGGGCGGCGGAGAAAATTCTCGGTCTGAAACGCGAAAAGGTCATTGGCGATTTTTGCAAGAACACCTTTCGGGCCAATCGCTGTCTGCAGGATTGCCCCATCCGCAAGGTTCTCGAAACCGGACAAAACATTTTCGATCTGGAAGGAGAGTTAGCCCACGTTTCCGGTCGGCGCATTCCGGTAAAGTTAAATGCCGCCATTTTAAAGGACGAAAACGGCGAGCCCATCGGCGGCGTGGTTTCGTTTCGGGACATGTCGCATCTGGAAGAAATTCAAAAAAGTTTGCTGACCCGATCAAATTTTTACGGCATCATCGGGCAACACAAATCGATGCAGGAAATTTACAGCCTGATCGAAGAAGTTTCCGATTCTGATTCCAGCGTGCTTATTCAGGGCGAATCGGGCACGGGTAAGGAAATAATCGCCAATGCCATCCAAAAATCCAGCCGACGGCGCAACAAGCCTTTCATTAAGGTAAACTGTTCGGTTTTTCCGCCGAATCTTTTGGCCAGCGAGTTGTTCGGTCATGTAAAAGGCGCCTTCACCGACGCGGTACGCGATCGGGTGGGACGTTTTGAACTGGCCAACGGGGGAACGATTTTTCTGGATGAAGTGGCGGAAATGCCATTGCAAATGCAGGTTCAATTGCTGCGTGTGCTGCAGGAAGGTACTTTCGAGCGCGTGGGCGAATCGATTACGCGCAAGGTGGACGTGCGAATTATCGCGGCGGCCAACAAAGATATTTATCAGGAAATGCGTGCCGGGCGATTTCGCGAAGACTTGTTTTACCGGTTAAATGTTATTCCCATCCATGTGCCGCCATTGCGCCAGAGAAAAAGCGACATTCCTCATCTGGTGCAGTTTTTCATTAATAAATTCAACCTTCTGACCGGGAAAAAGATCAAAGAGATCGATGACGAAGCAATGGATTTGTTGCTGGCCTACGATTGGCCGGGTAACGTGCGAGAGCTGGAAAACACGATTGAATATGCCTTTGCCCGTTCCAAGGATGAAATTATTCATGCTTCCAAGTTGCCGCCCAATGTGCGCTTGCAGCAACCGTGTGCCAATCGCCATCGGCCCGATGAAGGCGCGGGGGGGAGCCTTTCCAGACAAAGTGATTCCGAATTCGAATTGATCCGCGAAACTCTGGAAAAGGTGCGCTGGAACCGTTCCAGAGCCGCCGAAATTTTGGGCATGGGGCGGACCACGCTCTGGCGCAAAATGAAACAGTACCACTTGCTGGAAGAAGAATATTCCCGCAAAGAATTTTAGCCGGGAAATCGTTTCGCAAGCTGAACATATTGTTTTGTTCTTGAATTAATTTGTTTCAAAAGTGTGTGTGGGGGTAATGCCATAATTGTTGAAAAATTAAACATTTGGTGTAGACCTGTTATTCTGGCATGAATTTTGGTCGTTTCTTTCTCGAGGTGTGCTATGTCGGAAATGTTAGCAAATAGTTATTTCATCAGTCGGAATTTTTCGAAGGCTTTGCCCTATTTTGAAAAAATGTTACGGAAAGGGCAGGTGAGCGATAAAATCAGGAAAAAGTTGCTCATTTGCTACATTGCCGTAGGGCGCATTGATGATGCGTTCGAAATTTTTCATGCGCTTGTCCTGCGTGATCCGTTTATCATTATTAACACCGATCCCTATTGGGACGATTGTCCCTGCCCCGAGATGGTAAGCGAATGGGAAGGCAATCCCACGGCAAACCTGGACGAACCGCGCATCTCACTCATTCTGGGAATGTTGTATCTTTTTTGTGACGTTGAACGATCGATACATTATCTGGAAAAGGCTTTGCCGTTAAGCGAACATTATTCCAGGCTAAATCAAACCATCGAACGCTTGCGACAGGTCAAACCATCTCCCAAAAAACGCCTGTAAAAAACGCCTCCGCCAAAAGTTTGTTTTTAGTCTTTGGGGAATCTTTTGCGCCCTTGTCCCGCATTCGCGCAATCGCTTTAAAAAAATTTTATTGTATTCCGGAGATTTTGTATTTTTAGAAAAAGGTTAACTTTAATTAAAATTTTGCGTAAATTGGATTGGCTGAAAAAGGCGGATGGAAAAAGGAATGCGTTTTAAATTTGACGAGAAAAGTTTGGCGGAAATTGAAAAGGTATTGGAAGTGAAGTTTGCCAAACGCGGAAACCAATTTCGGGCGGTCTTGCTGAACAGCGAAGAACATCGGAAATTGAGCATCGAAATTTATCCTGAAATTACGATCGGGGAAAAAGAGGGAAGTCTGGTTTCCATTTACACTTCAAATACCCATGCTCAACTCCATTTTTGTCAGGGATATGTGGCCAGCGAAGTTTTGGGCGAGGTAACTTTTTTTACGGAGCATCAGGGGCGCCTTTCCGGAATTGTTGTGGAAAAACAGGCTGCCTGTTCGATTTTTAGTAATGTGGATCGCTCTTTATTGTCCGGTGATTTCGAGAAATTGGCCCCCGAGGTCATGTTGTCGGGAATCGCTTTGTCGTTAACCGAGCCTTTACTGGATGAAAACAACCCGTCGGAAGACGGAAATAAATAAATCCGCTTTTGTCGTTCTTTTTTTCAAACATCCGGTTTTGTTTGAAATAGTACATGCGTATGGATGAATATTTTCAGCAATACAAATCGTATTTGATATTTGAACAAAATTTGACCGAAAATTCCATTGACGCCTATACCCGAGATGTAAAACGTTTTCTGGAATATTTGAAAACAACGGGGGTGGAATCCCCATTGCGGGCAGAGCCTCATCATATTCAACGGCTTGTTCAATTATTAAGCAAAATGGGGCTTTCTGCCGGAAGCGTGGCGCGCAATCTCTCTTCGATTCGCGGCTTTTATCAGTTCTTAATAGCCGAAAATTTGATGGACTACGATCCCACAGAAACCGTAGATCGTCCGAAATTGGCGCGTCGTTTACCTTCGGTGCTAACCTATGATGAAATCCGTAAAATATTGTCTTTGCCCGATGTGAAGAATCATCTGGGGCTGCGTGACCGGGCTATGTTAGAAACCCTCTATGCCTGTGGATTGCGGATTTCCGAACTTTTGACCTTAACCATTCGCGAAATACATCCGCGCGAAAACTTTGTGCGTGTGTTGGGCAAGGGACGCAAAGAACGCCTTGTGCCTATTTCGGATACGGCGTTAAAATGGATTAAGCGCTATCTGGATCGGTCGCGTCCGGTGCTGGATCGGTTTAGCCGTTCTCAGGGCGTTTTGTTCCTTAGTGTGCGCGGAACACAAATGAGCCGCATGGGCTTCTGGAAAATTTTGAAACGCTACGTGGAAAAAGCCGGCATTCGCAAAGAAATTCATCCCCACACGTTCCGGCATTCGTTTGCCACCCATTTACTGGAAAACGGTGCCGATTTACGTGCGGTTCAGGAAATGTTGGGGCATGCGGATATTAGCACCACGCAAATTTACACGCACATCGACCGAACGTTTCTAATTCAGGAATACGACTCGTTTCATCCGAGAAGTAGCGGAAATTTGAACAGGTGGAGTAAAAGAAGAAAATAATTGAATCCGGAGAGTTTTATGCTTTTTGAAACTGATGTGGTTATTGTGGGGGCAGGACCGGCCGGTACAACAACTTCGCATTTTTTAAGCAAATACAATATTCCCCACATTATTATCGAGAAGGCGGAATTCCCCAGAGACAAAATCTGCGGCGACGGATTAAGCGGTAAAGTGGTCGGGGTGCTGCAAGATTTGCACCCGGAATGGATTGATGAACTTCAAGCCGATACGGCACATTTTTTAGATAGCTGGGGCGTACGTTTTGTGGCTCCCAACGGAAAAGCGCTCGATTTGCCCTTTCGTATTGATCAGGAAAAGCCCAAACGCGCTCCCGGTTTTATCGGAAAGCGCATTCACTTTGATGCTTTTCTCTTCTCCAAACTGCATCGCGGCCTGGCTACGGCCTTTACCGGAATGACGTTGGTCGATGTTAAACCGGCCGCGGACGGGGTGATTTTGCGTCTGGAGAAAAACGGCGAACAAATCGATGCCAAGGCCCGGGTGCTGATTGCCGCGGATGGAGATCATTCGATTGTAGCGCGAAAATTGGCCGGGCAAAGATTGCAACCCTCGGAATATTACGCAGGAGTGCGGGCTTATTTTAGTAATGTGGATGACTTGCATCCCCAAAATTTTATCGAATTGCATTTTTTGAAGGAATTTTTACCGGGTTATTTCTGGATTTTCCCTTTGCCCAATCGTCAGGCCAATGTGGGAGTGGGCATTTTGGCCAGCGATTTGAAAAAGCAACGCCTGGGCATTAAAGAAATATTGATGCAAACGGTGAAACACCATCCCGAAATCAGCAGGCGATTCAAGCATGCCCGGATGGAAAATCCCATCAAAGGATGGCGCTTGCCTCTGGCCACCCGGAAACGCCCCCTTTCCGGCGATCACTTTTTGCTTACCGGCGATGCCGGTGCACTGATCGATCCTTTTACCGGAGAAGGAATCGGCAATGCGATGCTGAGCGGCCAAATTGCGGCCGGCATTGTGCAAAAAGCCGTTAAGGCCCGTGATTTTTCCGCCGGCTTTTTGCGTCAATACGATGAAGCCGTGTACGCAGCAATGTGGGACGAATTGAAGCTGAGCCAAACGCTCCAAAAATTGGTACGCAAGCGTTGGCTGTTTAATTTTGTGATCAATCGGATTTTAGGTAACGCACAGTTAAAAGAGACGTTTTCCACCATGTTTCACAATCTGGACAATCGGGCGAAACTGAGTTCCCCCTGGTTCTATTTGCGCATGCTTCTCAACATTTAAGCGAAATGTCATTGGAACAATAGAGTATTTGTTTTTTAGCCTACATTCATTATTGAAAGGAAATCTGTGTGTTTTCCAGAGCGTACGCACTGTTTTTCTTTTTGATTGTGGGTTTGGGAACTTCTTTGTGCGGGCAGGTTGTTTTTAGCGAAATAATGTTCGACGTGCCCGGTGCCGACTACTATGATGAATTCGTCGAACTTTACAATTGCAGCGATTCGACCGTCGATTTAAGCGGTTGGCAGTTTAGCGACAGCAGCGCCATCGATCTGCTGGTTGATGCGGGGTATGGCATGCTGCTTAAACCGGGGCAATTTGCCGTAATTCTCGATGGCAGCTATTTTGGACATTCCACCACCTACGACAGCATCATTCCCTCCCAGGCCTTAATTTTAACCATAAACGACAATGCGTTGGGGCAAAACGGCCTTGCGAACACGCACGGCGAACGCCTCTATTTGTTTGACGCTTCCGGACGCATTGTTGCCACGTATCGCTATTCGGCAGATAATGCGCCCGGGTTTTCCGATGAAAAAATAAAGTTGTGTGCCGGTGACATGCCCGAAAATTGGGCCAATTCGCTGGTCAAAGGGGGGACTCCGGGATTTGTCAATTCCGTTACCCCGGCCGGGTTGGATGTGGGGCTGGGGCCGGGGAGTTTGCAAATTTTTCCGCATTCGGCGGTTAAAAGAGGGCAGGTTGTTCAGGGCCGACTGCGTATTGCTAATTTGGGGGAGAAGCGCTTTCGGGGCGAGATCGGAATATCGGTCTTTTACGATTGGAATGAGAATTACCGGAAAGACCAGAGCGAAACGGAAGTTTTCGCTGATTCTGCAGAATGGGACATTGCTGTGCAACGCAGCGATAGCCTGGCGTTTAAGTTTGTGGCGGAAATCGGCGGGCAAATTCCATTGAGCGCACGGCTGCAAAGTTCGCTCGATCAAAAGGAAGAAAACAACACGGCGCGGACGTATTTTACCGTTGTAGACGGGGCACCCACGCTTGCTTTGAATGAGATTAAATTTTTGACGTTTGAAGGTGAAGCGGAATGGGTGGAATTGTACAACTTCGGCAGGCAAGCCGTCCCTTTGCGTGGCTGGGGCATTGCCGACGAAAGGGACACGGCACGCATCGAACAGTCCCGGTTTTTGCTTCCCGATTCGTTTGTGGTGCTAACAGGAGACAGCGCCTTGTTGGGTTGGTACGATCTGAATGTTTCGCAGGTGTGCGTGCTTGCCCGGTTCCCGACGCTGAACAACGATGCAGATATTCTTTATTTGATTCCTCCCTGGGGCGGATGGGCCGAACAGGTGCATTACGAGAAATCATGGTTGGGGGCGGCTGCGGCCATGCTTCCTTCTCTGGAACGCATTAATCCGCGAATTGATGCCCGTCAGGAAGGAAACTGGGGCCCCTGTGCCGCTGCACAAAAAGCAACACCGGCAAGGGTCAATTCTTTGTTCGAACCTCTGGCTGCTTCCCATTTAAAGATAAAGATACACCCTAATCCTTTTTCACCGGACGGTGACGGGATTGAAGATCGTGCCCTCATTGAATTGCGCATTCCCGCACATGCCGCTCAGGTGCGTGTTGTCGTTTACGATGTGCTGGGGCGTAAAGTGCGCACATTATGGGAGAATCATTTTTCGGGACAAGAGGCTCAACTTGTCTGGGATGGCTGCGACGAACAAAAAAAGAAAGTGCGCATTGGCCTGTACGTTGTGTTTGTCCAAATTTTGGACGCAGCACATGGAATTTTGCAAAATGCCAAAACCACCGTTACCGTTGCCCGTTAGGTTGGCCTATCCTTTAATAACCCCAATAGGTTTTAATCGTGCCACCTTTAAACTGATGCCCGTTTGGTGCATTACTTCCACCACGTTGGCCACGTCTTTGTAAGCGATGGGCATTTCTTCGGCAATGGTAGCACGTCCGCGCGCCTGCACGACAACGCCTCGTTTTTCCATTTCTTTAATGAGATCACGTCCCTGCATGGCTTTTTTGGCCTGACGGCGACTCAGAACGCGTCCTGCGCCGTGGCAGGTACTTCCGAAAGTTTCGTCCAGCGCTTTTGCTGTTCCCACGCTAACAAAAGAGTAGCGTCCCATGTCACCAGGAATAAGGACGGGCTGCCCAATGGAGCGGTATTTTTGGGGGACCATCGGATGCTCCGGACCGAACGCGCGGGTGGCTCCCTTACGGTGGACGCACACGGTTTTTTGCGTTCCGTTTATGATGTGGGTTTCTTTCTTGGCGATGTTGTGGGCCACATCGTACACCAGGCGAAATTGCAAATCGCGATCGGAAATGGAGAAAATACGCTTAAAAACCTGATGTGCCAGATGCATGATGACCTGACGATTGCTCCAGGCGAAATTGGCGGCACAGGCCATAGCGGCAAGATAGTTCTGTCCCTCGGGGCTCTGCACCGGAGCGGCGGCTAATTGCTTGTCCGGCAGGTGAATGTGGTATTTATCCATAGCGCGGGTCATCACTTTCAGGTAGTCATCGCAAATTTGGTAGCCAAAGCCGCGGGAGCCTGTATGAATAAGCACCACCACCTGATTTTCGAATAAGCCCATAACCTGCGCTGCCTCGGGGTAGTAAATGTGATCGACAACGTCCACCTCCAGAAAGTGGTTGCCCGAGCCAAGGGTTCCCAATTGGTCACGCCCCCGTTCAATAGCCCGTTCGCTTACGGTGGAAAAATCGGCAAAAATCATGCGCCCGTTTTCTTCGATCACGTCGAGATGTTCAGCCTGGCCAAAGCCCTGTTCGATGACCCAATTGACGCCCTGCTCAGCCACTTTTTTCAATTCCTTTTTGGAAAGTTTGGCAATGGCGTGCGAAGCTCCCACACCGGTCGGAATGGTTTTAAACAGTTCGTTGATTAAGCTGTTCAGGCGTTTTTTGATTTCATCGTAGTGCAGCGCGGTGGTGGCCAGCCGCATTCCGCAGTTGATATCGTAGCCTACGCCACCGGGCGAGATTACTCCGGTTTGCCAATCGGTGGCGGCAACGCCCCCAATGGGAAAGCCGTAGCCCCAATGGATATCGGGCATGGCCAGAGCGTATTTCTGAATGCCGGGGAGATGGGCTACGTTAATCACTTGTTGCAATGGGGCACCTTCGTTTAGCAGGTCATCCATCATGGCCTGATCGGCATAAATACGTCCGGGCACGAGCATACCGCCATGTGCTTCGATTTCCCAGACAAACGGGCCGCGTTGTTTGACGGGCAATTTGTTCATGGATTCTTCCCTTATTAAATGTCAAAGATGATATGCGCCGTAAATTGGTTCGCTTCTTGCCGTACTTTAAGTTGATGCAGCGTAACGGCTTTGATTTCCATGGCCTGTTCTTTAAGGGCCTGCGGTACCGGAGAAACAGTTCTTGCCTTTAGCTCCAACGTTATTTCATCCTTTTTAGATGATTGAATCGTTAATTCCTGTACAGGGTACAAAATCGTGTATTTCACGGTAAAAAGATAGTTAAGTTCACTTAAAAAAGTATGGAGCAGTGTTTCAAGATCATCTTCTTTAAGCTTCATTTGAAATTCATCTTGTCCTTTGGGCAACGAAGAAAGATCATCAAGAGCGAAAAGAATGGAATAAAAAGCGGTTAGGGCATTTTGAAAGAGTTCCGAAAGCGTTTTCCCGTAAACTTCGATGGCAATGTCGGCGGTGTGTTCCAACTCATTGAAAATTTTTTTCATGATTTTTAAATGATTCAAATATGTCGTTCTTTTTAAAGGGAATATAAATTTCGTCGAATAAAAAATAAAGAAAATTTAATCGAATTAAAAGGAGTTACTGTAATGTATAAACGCATATCAGCGATTGTATTGGGATTATTCTTAATTGTGGGATGTAGCTTTAACGAACCTGATCCTCCCTCATGGGACACGGCTGCCAAAGTGTATTTGCCACTAAAAACCGTAACCATGGAAAAATTGGTCGACGATTCTACCTTACTGGCCGATACGACCAACGGACAGCCCATTATTAAATTTGAGCTTTCCGATTCAACCGATTGGGAGCGTGTAACCCGGGATGATTTGAAGATCGAAGCCTTTGATGATTCGTTCCATACTGAAATCGGAGCCATCAAGTTGGAAAATTCCGAGGTAAATTCGACGCCCATTCATCTGGACGAATTGTTGGCTGCCGGATCGGTCAATAATGACACGATTCCCCCCTATCCGGACTATGCCATTAATCCCGATCCGAAAGAGCTGGAGTACGATTTTTATAACAGTGCTGTTATCAAGAAGGGAATAACCTATCTGACCTTTCACAATGAATTATTCCTGACGATCGATTCGGGTATGACGATTGAGGTGTGGAATAATGGAGATGAACCACAAACGGAAGTTGCCAGAATTGTTTTTGATCGGCCCATTCCGCCATTTAGCACTATTCAGAGTAATGTCGTTGATTTGAGCGGGAAAGAGATTTCGAATCATTTTATTTTAAGGTACACCATTCCTATTAAGGGGTGTGATACGGTAACGGTTATTGATGATGCCTGGCGGGAAGGAACCTGTTATTCGGTATTAACGGTCAAAGATTTGGAAGTGAGTGAGGCCGAAGCTAAAATTCCCGAGCAATCCTTTTCACAGAACGAGAGCATCCCTTTGCCCACAGATCAGCACAAACTAATCGATGCAACGGTTGAATCGGGAACCATTACGCTAAAAATTAAAAACGACATGGCTTTGCACACGCAATTAACGGTGCGCCTGCCCAATGTTTTGTGTAACGGAGAGCCCAAAACGCTTTATTACGATTTACAACCTAATTCCACGGTAATTCAAACCATTGATTTGAAAGATTGCCAGATTCAAAATACAAAAAATCCGGGTCAGCCTTTGGATTCGCTGGAAGTGGGGTTTAGTCTAACGGCCGGTTCGGATGACCAGATTGTCACGATTTCCCAAAATGACGGTATGACGGTGAATGTGCACACAAGTGAAATCTATTTTCGTCATATTGCCGGCATTCTCAATCCTATTTCACAAGAAATAGCGCCTTCGGAGGTGGATTTGCAAGATGTGTTTGACAAACTTTCGGGCATGGGGTTGCGCATGGAAGATCTGCGTTTGGTCTTCACTTTTGAGAATCAAATAGATATTCCCGTTACCACGCATCTAACCATCAGGGCAGTTCACCAGGATGGGGGAGTAAATGAGGAACGCACGATGAATATCGAAACGACCATTCAGCGTTCTTCCGTATCACCGACCACAACTTTAGTTTTGGATAAAAATTATCAAAGTCCTTATTCCA
Source organism: uncultured Caldithrix sp. (assembly GCA_964468415.1). Classification (GTDB taxonomy): domain Bacteria; phylum Calditrichota; class Calditrichia; order Calditrichales; family Calditrichaceae; genus Caldithrix. Next base: position 17,383 of record CAYXUS010000133.1, on the reverse strand, counting down.
TTGTGGATTTGATTTCCATTTTACCCACAAAAATTTACGTTTCGGGTAATGCGCTGATTGGGGGCGAAGGAAGCGTGGACGTGGGGCAGGGTTTGCGCGCCCTGTACAAAATTGAAACGCCCATTTCTTACCAATTATCCGATTCACTTACTTTTACCGGAGATGTGAGTACCATTGAGACCAACGATGATGATTTCCAAAAAACTTTAAGTGAAGATGTCCACGAACTCACATTGCATTTATCGTTGCATAATGGTACGCCACTCGGGGCCCTGATTAAAGTGATTTTTTGTGATGACTCTCTTCAGCTAAATTCGGAAGCCATTGCCGATTCGTCCAAAAAAATCGTGGTTAAAATTCCCATTGCCGCCGGGGCGGTGGATCAAAACGGATATGTTGTTCAACCGACAGAAAATGAAACGGACATTCGGTTAACCCATGCCCAATTGCAATTGTTTAAGCAACCGGTAGTTTACTTGAAACAATGGATTACTTTACTGCCTACCAATGGAAAAAAGGTTATGTTACGTTCCAGTGATAGCATTGGTCTGGATGGCTATCTTTATGTGAAGTACCGGGTTCATACGAATTAAAAAGTTGGAGAAATAAAATGAGAGCAATTTTAATCGGAATTCTGTGGGCTGTTGGGGCATTTGCTCAGTCTTTTAACGGATTTTCATTGGGAATGGCCGGAAACGACGTTGCCATAACGCGGGGCGTTCATTCCATTGGAGCCAATCCGGCGAATGTGGCGGTTCCGAGAGGTAACGCTTTTGAATTGAATGTGTTTGATGCGAATATCGCCGTTTTCAACAACGCTTTTAGCTATCATGCGTATCAAACATTTTTTGTGACCGATGGCGAAGAAAATTATTGGGATTCTGATAAGAAACAGGATTTTCTGGATTTGGTTCCTGACGACGGATTGAAGGTCGATACGGAAATTCGCACCAATGTTTTTGGACTGGCTCTTAATAATTTTGCTCTGGCGGTTCATCCGGTTCTCTTTAGTGAAGTTAGCAATCCGGAAATTAAAACCTTGCTCGACATGACCCTGAACGGGATTAATTTTACCAAAGATTACAAACTGTATCTGTCCAATTTGGCCCAGGGTTCAGGGCTGGGAGCGGTTGCGGTTTCTCTTAATTATGCTTATCCGCTTCCCATTAAGCGATATTTACCAGATTTTTCATTTGCCTCGGTAGGAATTGGGATCAACTATTATATCGGACTTGGGGGCGCCAAGGTGGAAGAAGCAAATGCCCATGTGATACGGCAGCAATTTGATGGCTACGAGACGGTTGAAAGCTCAACGAATTTCAGCGTTCTTGTTGCCTATCCCGAAGATGCGACACCGGCCGGGAAAGGACGCAGCTATGATTTTGGGCTTTCGGCATTGTATAAAGAGAAATGGTTTGTTTCTTTGAGTTTTTTGAATATTGCGGGAAAAGTCCACTTTAGCACAAATACGGAACGCTACATTTTTGAAGGGAAGAGTACTGCTTATTATTATGAGGACATCGATAGTAGCGTAACGAGTGTGGATCAATCGACGGACACAACGCTTACGGTCGATCCTTTCGATATGCGTGTGCCGGCCTATATGCGACTTGGGGTTTCTTATTACCTCCGCAAGAATTTGCTGTTCACGGCCGAATGGCGTCAGGGATTGAACCGGGCTTTGAACAATTCCACCACACCCCGCCTTGGATTGGGCGTACAATACAAGCCGCTATGGTGGCTACCATTGCGTAGCGGGATTGCCGTTGGGGGTAAAACGGGCTTTTTAATGGGATTTGGCCTTGGACTCGATTTTAAATTTGTGAGTTTTAATTTGTCATACGCTATGAAGAATGCCCTTTGGCCTACCCATTCGGAAGGACTGCTTTTAGGCGCAAACTTGATGTTTCGACTTTGAATGAGAAAGGCTGCCGGCGGGCAGCCTTTCTGGTTAAAACCGGAGAATTGTCAAATTCTGCGACGGAATCCCTCACCCAGCACCTCATGCACCGGTGTAATAATGACAAAAGCAGAAGGATCGATATCTTCTATTAATTCGGTCAAAAGTGTTATTTCTTTGCGTGATACCACTGTCATGATAATTTCCCGATCGATGTTTTTGTAAAGGCCGCGGCCTTTCAACGCCGTGGCTCCGCGGCTTAACCGATCCATGATCGCTTTGGCAATATCTTCACTAAAATCGGAGATAATGATGGCCGAGCGGGCATAGTCAAAGCCATCGAGCACCACATCGATTAACCGGGATGAGACAAACAAAAGAAAGAAAGCATACAAAGTAAGGGCCATTGCCGGAACGGAATCGGAAAGGTGCTTTACCTGAATCACGATTCCGGCAAAGCTGATCACAAAAAAGTCAATAGTCATAATGGCCATGCCCGGTTTCATTCCGTAACGCTTCTGCAGAATGGCAGCCACAATATCCGACCCTCCGGTAGAACCTTTGAACTTAAAAATGATGCCCAATCCTATTCCCAAAAAGAAAGCGCCCAATAGCACCAGAAAAAAGAAATCATGATGCAGCAAATGGACAATGGAAGCACTTTTGTTAAGGCCAACGTAAGAGATTCCCGGAAATTCACCCCGGAACAAGTCGATTAAAAGAGAAGAAATGGTGAAGCCGTAAAAAGTACGTGCGCCAAATTGTTTTCCCAATTCCTTTACGCCCCAGATGTACAATGGAATGTTCAGAACCCAGATCAGGCTTCCCACAGGAACGGCGCCCCCGCTTAAATAGTGCACGGCCATTGCCAATCCCGAAACCCCTCCGGGCACGACCTTGGCATCTACCAAAAACACACCGATGCCCAAAGCCATCAGGATACCGCCGATAGTAATGAAAAAGTAATCTTTTATTGCCGAATGCTTTAGGATTGATGGCATTGCTTTTTCTCCGAAATTTAGTTGTAAAACGGGGCAAGTATACGCATTTAAACGGGCGATGTCAACCGGAGATTAGGGGAATTACCGAGTTTCTTCATAGGCTGAGGGGCCTGTTGCCCATCGGTGCCTGAAAAGTTGCGAAACAGACGGAAATCGGGTGGGCAGACGTTTGGCGTGTAGGTGTTATTCGTAAGACCCGGAGGGCAGCCATGATAACAGCCCGTTGCGTACACAGCAGAACCTGTTAAGCTTGCGAAATCCCGGTTTGCCGCAGAGCGAAAGAACAGGGTCGGCGCCTCGGCAAGACCGGCCTGTCCGCTTTCAGACACAAGAAAATACAGGGCTTTAGTGGTGTACTGCAATTTGGATGTCGCTGGCCGGTCAACGCGAACTTACAATTCGCAATTCGTAATTCGTAGCCCCCCAATCTTTAGCCATGTTTATATCATTTTTTGTGTCAGGACTTTAAACACCCAACGTAAAATTTACAGCAGTGCTTTATTCTCTAATGAAATTAGATTCCGGAGCGATAATTACTAAGTAGCAGGGAACGACAGTAACTCTAACAAATAGGAAGTGTTTTTTATGGCTATTGCACATAAGCACGTGTTTAAGGACGATTGGTTGGTTAAGGCGCTTTTGTACTATCAGATTATTGACGAAAATCTTTATGACGAGTTAGTCTCAAGATTTTCAAACGAAGAGTATTTCTTTGATGTACTGGTAAAAAATAATTACCTGCAAAAAGAAGACCTGATTACTTTTATTGAAGAAGCCCTCAAAATTCCTGTTATAAATTTAGACAAAGTAAAGGTCGATCCCGAACTTCTTAAAAAGTTTCCGGAAGAATTATGCAAGAAATATAAAATTTTCCCCATAAAAGAAACAGAAAACGAAGTTCATGTCGCTTCTTTCGATCCGTCTCTTTTTGAAGCAGAGCGGGAAATCGAATATCTCACGGGAAAGTACGTTAAAGCATTTTTTGCCTTGCGAGAGCAGATCGAGAAAAAAATTAAGGAATACTATTCTCCGGATGAGCTCATCGATTCATTAGTTGGCGACGCGCAAAACATCGAGGTATCCATTGCCGGCGAAACGATGTCGGGCGAACAAAAAGGCGTTGTCAAGTTAGTGAATCAGATTTTCGCAGAGGCTGTGTTGAACGATGCCAGTGATATTCATATCGAACCGCGGGAAAAAGACGTTGTTGTTCGCTTGCGTATCGACGGAATTATGCGCAATATCATGGAAATTCCCAAAACATTACATCCCCAAATTATAAGCCGTATTAAAGTGATTTCCGATTTGAATATAGCCGAAACGCGCAAGCCTCAGGATGGCAAGACAAAAATTATTGTGAATGGTGCAGACATTGACCTGCGTGTTTCCATTTTACCCACCAGTTACGGAGAAAAAGTGGTTATCCGGTTGTTGGATAAACGCAAGGCTATGGTTTCGTTTGAACAACTGGGCATTCGCGGAGTCAATAAAGAATTAATGGATAGATGTTTTTCCGCCCGTCAGGGGATGATTCTGGTTACCGGACCAACGGGTTCCGGAAAAAGCACCACCCTTTACGCTGCCATCAATAGCCTGAAATCCTCTACTACCAACATCTTAACCATCGAAGATCCCATTGAATATGTGTTTGATGGGATCAATCAGGTGCAGGTTAATGAAAAAGCCGGCATTACCTTTGCTTCCGCCTTGCGTTCGTTCTTGCGTCAGGACCCGGATGTGATTTTAGTCGGGGAAATTCGCGATCGGGAAACAGCAGAAATTGCGATTCAAGCTGCATTAACCGGGCATCTTGTTTTGAGTACTTTACACACCAATGATACGTTTGGTACAATTACCCGTTTGCAGGATATGGGGGTAGATGAATCAAAGTTGGCCGAGGCTTTACAGGGTATTATTGCCCAGCGCCTTGTGCGCCGCTTGTGTCCAAAGTGCAAACGTCCTGTGGACAAAAAGAATCTGGACCCGCGCTTGCTTTACACCTTCAAACAGATGGGATACGAGCAACCGGAAGTATACAAGGCAGAAGGATGCAGCCATTGTAATTACATGGGCTATAAAGGCCGTATTGGAGTGTACGAAATTTTAATTATGGATCGGGAATTGAAAGATGCGTTGTACAGTAATGCTACAATTAGCGATCTGCGTACATTGGCCCGTAAAAAAGGTTTCCGTAATTTGTTTGAAGATGCTCTCTCGTTGGTGGCCGAAGGTATTACCGATTACAAAGAAGTTTTGCGAGTTATCCAGCCCGATTTGAGTGTGGTCAATAAACGGCAAACAATAACCCGCTCCAAAGCTCCTGCGAAAAAAGCCGAAACACCACCGCCGCAGCCGAAAGAAGAAGTGGCGCAAACTATTCCTCCATCTAAAAAGGCTAAAAAAGAAAAGGCACCGGAAGAAAAACCGGTTAAAAAGGCAACCGATTTTCCCAGTTTGGATGAAATAAGAAAGCTGGCCCAGCAGCTTAAAACAGAAACAAAGAAAGAAGGAGAAAAAGCGAAAGTATCGACAGCTTCCAAAACCTCGTCGAAAAAATCCGCCGAAAAACACGAAGACAGTGTGGATATTCTGGTGGTCGAAGATTATCCGGTGACACGTTTGCTTTTAAAACGCATGCTGGAACGCCAAAAAGGCTGGAAAATAAGAGAGGCGGCAGATGGATTAAAAGGTCTGGAAGAAATCAAAAAGCGTATGCCCGATATTATTTTATTGGATTTGATGATGCCGAATATGGATGGGTATGAATTCTTGAAGCACCTGAGAAGTTATCCGGAGGGAGAAAATATTCCGGTGTTAATTATCACAAGTTTAAACGGAGCCGAGAATGAATTAAAAGGTTTTGAATTAGGTGCCGATGATTTTATTACCAAGCCAATCAATATAAATTCGCTGGTAGCACGCATTCGTCGCCAACTGGCTTCACATAAAGGAAATTTTGCAGAGTACAATGGGCCAAAATCGACAAAGCCGGCCTCGTCCGAATCAAAGTTTCCGAAAAAGGTACCAGCCGTTGCGGGAGCAACTTCTGCACCAGAGACGGCCCGGGTGGGAGAGGACGAAGAGATCGATTTGGATTTAAGGCTAAGTTAGCATGGAAAAGTTTGAGTTAGACATCGTCGTTTTTGTCATGGGAATGGTTTTGGGAAGCTTTCTTAATGTAGTTGCTTATCGCCTTCCATTGGGCGAAAGCATTGTTATGGGACGCTCAAAATGTCCCCATTGCCATCACACCATTCCTTTTTATGACAATATTCCTGTGCTTTCCTTCCTTCTTTTGAAAGGGAAGTGCCGTTATTGCGGGCATTCCATTTCTGTGCAATATCCTTTGGTTGAATTGGTAACGGGAATTTTAACCTGGGCTTTATTTGTACGTTTCGGCTTAACCTACCAGTTTTTGTTCTATTTGGTTTTTGTATATTTCCTTATTGTCATCGCCCTTATCGATTTAAAGACGCATCTTATATTGAATAAGCTACTCCTGCCGTTGTTGGTATTGGGGATAGTGATTAATTATTTCGGGCAAATTCTTCCTTTTGATCAGGCCGGTTTAGGGGCCCTGGTGGGCGGCGCGGCAATGTACTTTGTGGCATGGATGGGAAATAAAATTTTCAAAAAAGAAGCAATGGGAATGGGGGATGTGAAACTGGCTCTGGTAAGCGGTTTCTTTTTAGGTTGGCAAATTATTCTCTGGGCGCTTTATTTGGGGTTTCTTGTAGCTCTGGTAGCCATTGGAATACTCTGGGTAATACGGCGTAATCGCTTGCCCAGGCAACTTCCCATGGGACCATTTTTTGCCACAGGCTTTGTGTTGAATTTATTTTATGGCCCCCAATTGTTAGAATTTTACCTGAATCTGTTTAACTGAAAAAGGTGAGAGGTATGCCAAATTTTAAATATCGTGCCTATGATGCAGAAGGCAAAATAATAGAAAGTACCCTGTTAGCCAGTGACGAAGGTGATGTAGCACGGCAATTGGACGAATTAAATTTAGTACCGGTTGAAATCAAAAAAATAGAGTCGAAACAGCATACCAAAAAAATCAAGATGCATGTAAAAGATGATGCTGTGCTCATGTTTACCAAGCAACTTTATACGATGCTGAAGGCTGGTATCCCCATTTTACTCGCATTGCAAACCGTTAAAGATCAAACAAAAGATCAGAACTTTAAAGATATTGTCGATACGATTTATAGGGATATTGAACAAGGAGGGCGTTTTTCCGATGCGTTAAGTCAATTCCCCAAGATATTTTCCAACATTTACATTAATGCCATAAAAGTCGGAGAAGTGAGCGGTACACTGGAAGAAGCACTGCACTACATGTATCAATATATGGAAAAAGATATTAAAATGCGCAACGATGTCAAAAAGGCGTTTCGCTATCCGATTTTTGTGGTAATCGGCATCATTGGCGCCTTTTTTGTATTTGTCACCACGGTGATCCCCAATTTTATTCCCATGTTTCAAAATACGGGACACGAACTGCCCTTGCCAACCCGGATTTTATTAGGGGTTTATACGTTAATGACCAAATACGGGTTAATAACCTTTTCTGTATTAGTCGTTATTATTGCGGCCCTGATCTATTATTTTCGAACCCCCAAAGGACGGTATTGGTTGGATGAGCATCTGCTCAAAGTGCCAATTTTAGGCAAGTTTTTGCAAAAGGTCATAATCGCAAGATTTGCCCGTTTATTTTATACGATGAACCGCACAGGAATAAATATTACCGAATCATTAAAAATCATCCAAAAATCGTTAGGAAATTTAGTTTTCAATAAAGAAATAAATAAAATCGCCGAAAATATTCTTAACGGAGAAAGCATAGCAGGTGCTTTAAGAAAAAGTCCCTATTTCCCGGAATTGTTAATTGATATGGTTTCGATTGGGGAAAAGGCAGGATCTTTGGATGATATGTTGTTAAGTGTGGCGGTTTATTACGAGGACGAAGTCGCCGAGATGGTGGAGAATATGAGCTCTTTAATAGAGCCGATAATAACCGTGGCGTTAGGTGGAATGATTTTGTTATTAGCATTAGCGCTCTTTTTACCGATGTGGGAAATGATGACCATTTTAAAATAAAAAAATTAACCGAAGTTGAATCTAAATTAAAAACCAATATTCATCATCTATTCACTAACAAAGGAGGTATTGGAATGCGTACCGTATCCAATCAAAAAGGTTTCACCTTAATCGAATTGGTTGTGGTCATTGTAATTTTGGGCATATTGGCTGCTATTGCTGTGCCCCGGTACATGGACATGACCAAAAACGCCAATGCTGCTCGTGACAAAGCAAATGCAAAAGCAATCGAAGCGGCGATTATGATGAAATTTGCCAATGAAGTAATGGCGGATCCCAGCTACACCCTGCAAAAGGCTGTGCAGGCCTACAAAAGCAATCCTGCAAGCTTTTTTGCCGATGGCAATGTACCGAAAAAGGCGGATGGCAGCAACTTCACGGTGAGTGTTTCGGCAAATGGGGCACTTGTTGTGAAGTGACGTGACCGTGGTTAAAAAAGACCGCAGGAAACTTCCCTGCGGTCTTTAATTTTTTATTGAGAGGCATTATTATGAAACAGGGAGTGCGGCAAGTGCGATTGAAGCAAAAGGCCTCCTCAGAAAAAGGCCTTACTTTGGTCGAGTTGGTTGTCGCTTTGATTTTAGTCGGATTAATTTTTCCGACTATTTTTTCATTGGCCGGTAATGCTGCGGTAAAAGCAACAAAATATATTTATATGCAAAAGGCCAATTATTTGGCCGAAAGTAAAATGGAAGAGATAATTGGCTACAAAGCACAACATTGGGATTGGTACAAGAATATTTCGAAGTTTAAGGGAAGTGAAACTTTACCGGATGGATTTACGCGAAATGTTTCCATCACAACTATTAAAAATTGGGGGAATGCACAAATAAAAGCCTGGCAAATCGTGGTAACGGTTCGGCACCCCCATCTGCAAACTCAGATCCGGCTTGCTGTGCGGTTGACCAAGTATTTTGAATATCGAAAATAAGGTCAAAGGAATGACCATGAAAATAGAGAAGAGGGGAAGAAGACAAAAGGAAAAAGGTTTTAGCCTTATTGAATTGGTAGTGGTTGTTACCATTTTGGGGATGATTATCGGTATTGCCTATGGGGTAATTTTGTTGAATGCCCGAACATTTGGCAAACTTTCCAATGCCATTGAAACTCGCTGGGAAATGCGCAAAGCAATGAATATTATGCGCAAGGATTTCCAAAATTTAAATCCGCAAAAAATTATCCATTTTCTTCCCGGTGGGCATGGGTTCGGCCACGGACACCATTGGGGATACGGAGGCGGGGGAGGAATTGTAGGCAGCAAACGAATTTATTTTGTTAATAACATGGGGGTTTTGATTAGATATGCCTGGGTGAACCACTTTCTGCTCCGAAAGGAAGGGGCTAAGCCCTGGGGCGTATTGCTCAATAACGTGGTAGAAATTCCCTTTCTGCTGCTCGATCAGGAAATGCATAATGCAGTAACCAAAAACAAAATCAGATATGTCAGGGTACATTTGGCTGTTTTGGATGGGAATAAAAAAAAAGTAATTTCCAACGATATATTTTATTTAAGGAATGCGCCACCCGTGGCGCCGTAAGCAGTGGGCTGAAATATGCAAGCTAAAATGGAAAAGAACAGAGCGATTCGAAGAGTTCCTTTTACCATTGGTGAAAATGAAAAAGGAGTTATCCTTATTGGCCTGCTTATTTACATTTTTTTTATTGGATTGATCATTCTCAGCTTATTAAAGTTGCTCACTGCCGAAGCCATGTCACAGGTGCTTGATATCAATAAAAAAAGGGCATTTTATGCTGCGCAATCGGGCATTGAATATGCTATGCGGGGCATTAATGAACATGCTGTGCATAACAGCACACTCTGGGGATTAAACAATTACCATGAAGATATTGATACAGGGCCAGGCACCCATTGCAAAATTACAATTCGCTTAAACGGGTCCGGTTATTTCGAAATTACTGCTCTGGGATACAGCCAAAACTATGTGCAGAAAATCGTCAAAAAGGTGAATTACATTGACGTGGCAAAATATGCGGTGTACGCCACCGGACGGGTACGCTATGTACGCACAATCCCTTGGGGAAAAATTTATCAGCATGCTCGGTACATGCCGGTTTTCGACAAGGATGAGCTTATCAAAATGGCAAAGCCGGGGCACTATTATCCGCATGATTTAAAAATAAACTCTATTTTTAGTTTTACAACCGATTTGGTTTATGTGGGCCGGGATTTAACTTTTGGTATTTATAATTGGATTAATATCGGTAATTTCGCAGTCGGCAGGAATATTCGTATTAAATCAAGTTTCGGGATATTTGGTGTGACGAGTGGCGTGTTTTATCAGTTTAATCCGGGTAGCCGTTTTGTCTGTGAATGGCAGTTTATTTGGCGATCGTTATTTGGGGGCCTTATTGTAAATGGCAGTGTTTATGGAACGAATGTTCCCTGGTTGCCATTTCGATATACCGTGTATTACAATCGCAATACCATTACCCGATTTTTACGTCACTCCGTAAATGGAGGGCCTCTTGTTTACACCAAAACGCAATGGCTGAACCAATGAACTATGGGAAAATTTTATGAACAAACCTCGGGACCCAAAAAGCAATCAAAAAGTGAGCGGTACGGAAGCGCCATCGATACAAAAATTGCGTGAAAAGATGCAAAGGAAGCTGGCTTCTTCAAAGCCTCAAAGTACCTTAAAATCTTCTTCCGAAAATCCGGCACCCAAGAGTGTGCCTCCCCCAAAAACACCTGAACAAAAGCACACGGTGAATCAGAAAAAAAAGCCGGCCGTGTCAAAAGCCAAGATTCCAGCGGAAGACATCAGGGCATTTAGCCAGAGTTTTTATCATCCTCTCCCATTGCTAAAAAAAATGAACAGTCGGCGCTGCTTGGCTTTGGATATCGACGTCGATAAAATACGATATATTCTGGCATTAAAATCGGGCGATTTTATTCAAGTAAAGGAATGGGGTGTCCAGAAATTTCCCCGAGAAATCAGCCATCGCTTTCGGGCATTGCAGATAACGCTGGAAAACATCAAGCAAAAATTGTACAAAGGCGGGACAGAGGTTCGTATCAGCGTTTTCAGTACCGACTTTATGATCGAGCAGGATGTTTTCCCTTACATGAAAAAAAAGGAAGATTTAAAGAAAGCACTTTTTTTTAAATTCCGCGAAGAAATTAAACGCTTCAAGGAAGACGAGTTCCTTTGGAATTATGAGATTTTGGAACAGTTCGAGGAAGAGGGGATAAAAAAGGTTCGGGTTCAAGTTGTCTTTTCTCCCAAAGAGACCATTAATCGTTACATGTACATTTTTGAGCATCTTAAAATTAATGTTCAGCAATTGATTCCAAGACCAGCCGGACTTTGGGCGGCTTATGAAAGGTTGGTGGAAAATCCCAAATCGGATTTATTGATCAATATCTCTTATGACTTTACCCAAATTATTTATTTAAAGCAGGGAAATCTAAGCTACATTCGCAATTTGGGGGTCGGAGCCCGGAATCTCGAATTTACGATTCATGACAATTCTGGAACGCTTCCATTAGAAACGATGGTTACTTCTGTAAACAGTCCCGTTCCCGAAAATAAGCAAGAGAGCATTTTAAGAAAACGCCTGCTGGAGAAGATTAAAGATTTAAAAACCAAACAAAACCCTGTCCTGCACACCTTTTTCTCAGAATTCTTACGTTCAATTGCCTACATTCAAGGAATGGATCGCAACAATTATGTTGATCGGGTATTGCTTACCGGGTACGGAATTTATAAAGAGAGCTTGTTGCCTTATCTTAAAAATCGCTTGAATATCCCGATTTTTGTTATTTATCCCAAATTAGACGAACGTCCATTGAGAGAGCAGCTTAAGTTCGGTGAGTTCTTTACCACTTTTGGAACTTTAGTTCAAAAGCACGAAGGATTCAATCTATTACCTGAACAATTTAAGGAACGGATTAGATTTAAAAAATTAGGGCGCTGGCTCTTTTTTATAATGTTTTTGACCGGATTAATCGCCGGGTATTTAAGCTTTGTGCAATACCAGATATACCAACAGCAGGCGGCAGTGGTCATGCAAAAAGAAAAGGAATATTTGGCTTTAAATCCCTATGAGCAAGCATACAAGAATTTGCTCGTTTTAATCGGAAATGCGAAAAAGGAAAATGAGAACCTAAAAAGTATTGTAGAAAAGCGCGCCCCGGTCATTGAAATGATGCGCTTGTTAAGTAACTTAACACCCAAGCAAATTCGTTTGAATGCTTTTGTCTTTCGGAAAATCCAATCCGAAAGTAAAATGGTGAATCAAGAAGAGGCTAAAAAATTGCCAAAATACGGAGTGACAATCGAAGGTGAAATTGTCGGGGATTTTGTGAACGGCGATGTGATTCTGATTAATTTCATTAATAGTCTGAACAATCTGAAATTTTTCAAGAAAATACATCTGGATCACAAAGAGCGGGATCCGCAAAACAACAAAATTAATTTTGGCTTGACAATGGAATTTTAGGAACGAAGGGTATGACAAAAAAGAAGTTCTACATAATCTTTTTGGGATACATTGTCTTGGCGGTTGCCTGGTATATGTTTGTTTATCTGCCTCAGCTGCAAAATTTAGAGACGATTAATCTTAAATTGGGCGAAGTTAGCCAGAAAGTGGCTATGGCGCGTAATGCCAAAGTGAATTTGGAAAACATAAAAAAACATTTCAATCAGGAACAGGAATACCTGCAGAAAGAAAAGGAGCGGTTTATCAAGCGGGAAGAACTGGGAAAGGTGATTGTTGAATTAAGAAAATTGGCTCAAAAATTTGATTTGAAATTGGTCGATTTTTCTCCCGGGCTGAAAGATTATTTTACGGAAAAAGACCAGAAAATTGTCCCTTTGCCTGTGAGCATTACGTTTATTGGCGATTTTATTTCTGTTGGGAAATTTATGGATGCCTGGAAAAATATGCCTTTTTACCTTATTCCGGAAGAGGTAACAATGGAGCGGATCGACAAATCCGGGAGAGACATTCAAACGGTTGTGCAATCAAAACTTTATATATGGAATGAATGAAATGGAAAAAATTCAGTTAACAAAATCACAAAAAATTTTATTTATCCTCTTGGGGGTAGTTCTGGCTTATGCCATTTTTGATTTTGTTACGCACAAAAGTACCTATGTTAGTTTTTATTCCGGGCAGGAAAATGCGGACATGAATTCGACCCAATCGCAGTTGGATACCGCTCAGAAACAAATCGATCCGTTGCAGACCAAGCTGTTTGCCGAATGGGGCAGCGATCCGTTTATCCGGCAGGCGGAAGTAAAAGCCAAGGCGCGCTGGAAAAAGAGAAGAGGGCGTGTGAGGCTGAAACTGAAGGCGATCAGTTATCGCTCGGATGGTTCGGTTGCATTAATTAACGATCGGGTGGTCAAAAAAGGCGATGTGATTAGCGGGTATAGGGTCATTTCAATTGGAACGCATTCTGTGGCGTTATCCAATGGTAAACGTAAAATTGTGTTAAAATTGGTGAATAGGTGAGGAGCATTTTAATGAAGGCAAAAAAATTTTTACGCATGATGTTGTTGATGTTTCTCTTGTTTTCTTTTACCCGAGCGGGCGATCTGGAACGGATGCTTGAGCAACGGGTGTCGCCCACTTTTGTCGGGGTTTCGATTAAAGACGCTCTGCGTATGTTTGCTCAACAATATCATTTCAATTATGTTTTTAGCGGCGAAGGGAAGAAAAGGGTTAATATTCAGTTGGCCAATGTACCTTTACGCGATGCACTGGAATTTATGCTGAAGCCCAATGGCTACCATTATTTGATTCGCGATAACGTGTTGGTTATTAAGCCGCTGAAAGAAAATTTTTACGGAGAACGTCAGACTAAAATTTATGAATTGCAGTATGTTGACGGATTAAAAATAAAAAACACGTTAAAAAACTTTTTGTCGTCTACCGGGAAGTTAGAAGTATTGCTTGCCGACAAACAAGACCCGAAAGAGAGCGATCGCTCCAACATTTTGATTATTTCCGATTTGCCCGAAAACTTGAGAATTATCGATCAGGTTATTCAGCAGCTGGATCGGCCCGAGAAGCAAATTCAGATTGAGGTCCGTCTGGTAGAAGTATTGGCGGGTGGGGAGAAGCAGTTAGGCCTCAAATGGCCCACTTCGGTTAGTGCTTCAGTAATGGGCGCGGAAACTACGGCACCTATTACGAATACGAATGAGAGCGGCTCAACCGGACAGCAAACCATTTTGTCGGCCTGGTACGAGTTACCCAAAGGCCCGGAGCAGTTAAATCTTGGCGTGCTGACACTGGACAAATTAAAGGCCACGCTCGATCTTTTGGCTAAAGACATGAAATCGCGATTAGTCTCGAATCCGCGGATTGTTACTTTAAACAACCACAAGGCGGTAATCCGCATTGGCACTAAGGTTCCGGTTCCGGAAATTCAACGTGGATTTGCCGGAGATTTGTATTCATATAAAGAAAAAGACGTCAGTATGAGTTTGGAGGTTATCCCTGTTGTAGGCAAGGATAATAAAATTTCATTGAAAATTCATCCGGTCTTGCAAGAAATTATCGGCTACACGGGGGATGCCAAGGCGCCTCAGCCGATTATTTCCGTTCGAGAAGTGGAAACCTCGGTGGTAATTAATGACGGGGAAACGGTTGCCATTGGCGGATTGGTTAAAGAGACGAAAAACGAGATAGAAGATAAAATCTGGCTTTTGGGCAATATTCCCATTCTTGGCTATTTGTTCAAACATAAAACGATAAAAAGAGAGAAAAAGGATTTGCTGATTTTTATTACCAGTAAAATTCTTGAACAAAATTAACGGAGTTAAAATGGCTATTTCCAGTTTTGAACAGGTGCTGCGTTTTGCTGTAAAACAAAATGCTTCAGATATCCATTTTAGCAGCGGAATGCCGCCGATTATTCGCATTGTAGGCGAGTTAAAGCGCGTGGAATTGCCTCCCGTTGACAAAGACGAATTGCGTAATTTTATTTATCCCTTTTTACGGGAAGAGCAACGCAATGCTCTGGAAAGCAATCGGGAAGTGGATATTTCTCTGGCCTTACCTGGAATAAGCCGTTACCGTGTTAATGTGTTTAAGCATATGGGCGGGTTGAGTGCATCGTTTCGTGTGATTCCCGAGGTGGTACGCTCGCTTGACGAGTTGATGTTGCCATCGGTATTAAAGGAGATGATCCGTCATCGCAAAGGGCTTATTTTGGTTACCGGGCCGACCGGTTCGGGAAAATCGACTACGCTGGCTGCGATGATCGATGAAATTAACCGCACCCGTCGCGAACACATCATCACACTTGAAGACCCCATCGAGTATGTGCATCAACCCCGGCAAAGTTTGATTCACCAGCGTGAGATCGGTGTGCACACGTCCGATTTTGCCACCGGTTTGCGTAGTGCCTTACGCGAAGACCCGGATGTGATATTGGTGGGCGAAATGCGTGATCTGGAAACGATTACCAATGCCCTGCATGCGGCAGAAACGGGCCATTTGGTTTTTTCGACATTGCACACCAATTCCGCCGCGGAAACAGTAGATCGGGTAATAAATGTTTTTCCGGCCGAGCAACAGCAGCAAATTCGTATTGTTTTGGCCGCTTCTCTTATTGGGGTTATTGCGCAACGTCTGGTAAAACGGGCACACCAAAACGCGCGTATCGCTTTGCTGGAAGTTTTGGTTGGAACTCCGGCAGTACGCAATTTAATTCGTGAAGGGAAAACGCACCAGCTCGATTCCGTAATTCAAACCGGTTCTGATGTAGGAATGCGTAGCTTCCAGAAAAGCTTGGATGAATTGCGTCAAAGGAATTTAGTACCGCCGGATATGTTAAAAGTGGATTTTGTTTAGGAATAAGGAGGCATTGTGCGCAAGTTAGCAATAAGTATTTTGTTGGCAATCCTTACTGTGGGTTGTACAACGGAAACAAATGATCACACAGCCGTTCTGGAGGGAAAAGTCTATTATTTTGATGGGAAAAACGTTCCGACACCTGTAAATGACGCTCTTGTCCGGGTACGCAACACGGTGGCTCAGGCCAAAACAGATGGTGAAGGTGCGTACAGGTTGGTGGTCGAATCGACAGCCGATACGTTTAATGCCGTTGTTGAAGCCAGTAAGGTAGGCTTTGAAACGGGGATTGCCGCGGTTACCGCTCAGGTGGGTAAAACCATTCTTGTACCCGATATCACGTTACAAAAAACTTCGTCATTTGGGGAGAATCCTACCGACACGTTATCGGCCAGTGGACCTGCCCGCCATATTATGGTTACCAAACAAACGACCGGGCACATTTACATCAAAGGTTCGGGGCTGAATGAAACGGCTTTGGTTAATTTTGCCGTTACCGACGACAATGGCAAATTGGTAGATAGCGATCACAGTGTTACGGTGCACTTTTCGATCCTGAACGGTCCGGGTGGCGGCGAATATTTGTTCCCTGAATCCATGACGACTCAAAACGGGTATGTGTACACCATCCTAAACAGTGGTATCATAGCCGGACCGGTGCAAATTCAGGCCGAAGCGGAGGTGGAGGGGAAAACAATCCGTTCTATCCCCATCCGTCTGACCATTCACGGTGGATTACCCGATGCCCGGCATTTTAGCATTGCTCTGGAAAAATCGAACATCGCCGGGCGAGTGCACTATGGTATTATTGACAAGATTACCGCGTTTGTCGCTGATAAATACAGCAACCCGGTTGTGCCGGGAACGGCTGTTTATTTTTCGACAAATTATTCTATGGTAGAAGGTTCGGACACGACCAATACGCTGGGCCAGGCCACGGTACGCTTTATTAGTGCGGATCCTTTGCCTCCTGATCCGGCGACCAATCCGTTTGCCACCATAACGGCCTACACTTACAGCGATACGTTGGGACAAAAAAAGATTGTCGCCACAACACAGGTTTTACTCACAGATCGAACAGCACCTATTGAGGTAACCCCAGATACGTTTTCGTACACGGACGTAAACCGTCCCACACAGTTTTCTTACCGTGTCCATGACATTTGGGGGTATCCGCTGGTGGGCGATACCCGCATTGAAGTATCTTCGACCGATGGAGAGTTGTACGGGGATGTACTAATTCAATTGCGGGACACGCAGATATCCGGTCCGGGAACGACGGATTTTAGCTTTACCTGGGCGCCGGGGGATTCTCTGGAGGCACCGGAAGTGTATATTACGATTACGGTTAGCCCGCCGGAAGACGGCAATGGGTATCAGTCCAAAACGATTCGGGGGTACAAGCGTTAAAGTTTGCGAACTTTCGTAGCGTTGTTTTTACCAGGCGGGGCCATTGGGCCCCGTTTTTTTTGAGTGTTGTGGCGTGGGGGGGGGGAAGCCTGGAGTTGTAATCTTGCTTCAAAAACAAAAAAGCAGCCCGCTGGCT
>CAYXUS010000132.1:0-5120 GCA_964468415.1 uncultured Caldithrix sp. | reverse complement strand
CGCCGCAGGGTGGAGTGGTAAAAACGGGTGCCGTGGATGCCAAAATGATGGTTCACGAGGGGCCTGTGCGCATTTACGAATCCGAAGCGGCGGCCCTAAAAGGAATTGCCGAAAATGAAATTCAACCCGGCGATGTAGTGGTCATTCGTTACGAAGGTCCCAAAGGCGGGCCGGGCATGCCTGAGATGCTTTCGCCCACCAGTGCCATTATGGGCATGGGGCTGGGCGACAAGGTGGCCTTAATTACGGACGGACGTTTTTCCGGCGGTACGCGCGGTGCGTGCATCGGTCATGTTTCGCCGGAGGCAGCCGAACGCGGGCCCATTGCTGCCATTCAACCCGGCGATCGCATTCGTATCGACATCCCGAACAAACGGCTGGATGTGTTGATTCCGCAAGAAGAACTTGAAAAGCGGCTCAGTCAGTTGCCGCCTTTCGAACCGAAAATCAAAAAAGGATATCTGGCACGGTACCAGCAGATGGTCACATCGGCCAATACCGGTGCCGTTTTGAAAAATCAATGGACGTAATTTAACCTAAGGAGAAGCCTTATGTCTTCATCTCCCAAAATGTACGAAGGTGCGGAAATTTTATTCGAATGTCTGCGCCGTGAAAACGTGGAATATATTTTCGGTATCCCGGGCGGGGCGACCATCCAAATATACGAAAAATTGTACGACATCAATTTTCTAAAACATATTTTGAGCCGCCACGAGCAGGGCGCAACCCACGCCGCCGACGGCTACGCGCGGGCTTCCGGTAAGGTGGGGGTGGTTCTGGTAACTTCCGGCCCGGGCGCTACCAATACGGTTACCGGCATTGCCACGGCCTACATGGATTCTTCGCCCATTGTCGTATTTACCGGCCAGGTACCCACCAACCTAATCGGCAACGATGCCTTTCAAGAAGCGGACATCATCGGCATTACGCGCCCCATTACCAAACACAGCTTTTTGGTACGCGATGTGAACGATTTGGCCGCTTCGGTGCGCAAAGCCTTTTACATTGCGCGAACGGGACGTCCCGGGCCGGTGGTGGTCGATTTACCCAAAAACGTCATTAGTGCGGTTACTTCGCTGCAGTACCCGGAAAAGGTAGAAGTGCGCGGCTACAAGCCCAATTTCGAAGGGCACATCAACCAAATCAAAAAAGCGGCCAAAGCCATTGCGCAGGCCAAACGTCCGTTGCTTTATGTGGGCGGCGGAGTCATTATGTCCGGGGCCAGTCCGCAACTGCGGGCCTTTGCCATCGAAAACAATTTACCGGTAACCATGACCCTGCAAGGGTTGGGCGCCTTTCCGGGAACCAGCGAGCTTTCGCTGGGCATGTTGGGCATGCACGGCATGTATTGGGCCAATCAGGCCATTAACCATTGCGACGTGCTGGTGGCCCTGGGCGCTCGTTTTGACGATCGCGTGACCGGCAAGCTGGAAACGTTTGCCCCGGATGCTTTTAAAATTCACGTGGATATCGATCCCAGTTGCATCGATAAGAACGTGGAAGTGGATGTGCCCATTGTGGGTGATGTGGGCAAGGTGCTGACCGAATTGCGCAAGGCCATGCCGCACAAACCGGACACCGAAGCCTGGTGGAAACAAATTCGGGCCTGGCAAAAGGAATGTCCGTTAACCTACGACATGAGCGACGGCAAACTGCGAACGCAATTCATTCTGGAACGCCTGTCCGAAAAAACAAAAGGCGACGCCGTTATCGTCAGCGATGTGGGACAACATCAAATGTTCATCGCCCAGTATTACAAGTTTACCAATCCGCGTTCCTTGCTTTCCAGCGGCGGTTTGGGAACAATGGGCTTTTCCGTGCCTGCGGCCCTGGGTGCTTCGTTTGCCGTGAACGATCGTCCCGTAATTTCCATTAGCGGAGACGGTGGCTTTGCCATGAATATTCAGGAAATGCTCACCGCCCGTTATTACAAACGGCCGATTAAATTCATCGTTATCAACAACAGTTATCTGGGCATGGTGCGCCAGTGGCAGGAATTGTTTTACAACGAGCGCTACAGCTTTACCGATTTAACCGGCGCCAATCCCGATTTCCACAAAGTGGTGCAGTCTATGGGCATTAAATCGTTTGTTACCAGCCGCATCGACGAAGTGGACGGTATTCTGGATGCCATGCTCGATTACAACGACGGGCCGGTTTTTGCCGAGTTCCGTGTGATTAAAGAAGAAATGGTCTTTCCCATGGTTCCGGCCGGCGCTTCGGTTTCGGACATGATTCTGGATCGTTTGAACCCGGAAAGGATGGTGTAACATGAAACACACGATTAGCATTCTTCTGGAAAATCGCTTCGGCGCATTTGACCGCGTGGCTAATTTGTTCAGCGGCAAGGGATTCAATCTGCACAGCATTACCATCGGCGAAACGGAAATCAAAGACGTGATGCGCATGACCATCGTTACTTCGGGAAACGATCAAATCATCGATCAGGTGCTCAAACAGCTTAACCGTTTGATCGACACTCTGAAGGTAATCGATCTTTCGGAGCACGAACGCACCGAACGCGAATTAGCGCTGATTTCCGTAAACTACCAAAAGGGAACGCTGGAAGAGCTGAAAAACATTAGCGACATTTTTCGCGGGAAAATCGTGGATATCAACAACAAATCGATCATGATCGAGATAACCGGTCCCCCGGCCAAAATCAATGCCGCGGTGAATGTGCTAATGCCTTATGGCATTAAGGAAATGGCGCGTACCGGCACGGTGGCGTTGAAACGCGGAGAACAGATTAATGCGCTAAAGGAAGATGTGGGGAGTGAATAAGATGAAAAAAGAAAAAAGAAAAATGAAAAAGGAAAAAGGATGGGGTGAAAAGGAAAAAGCGTAGCCGTAATACCATTCAAAATTAACCGTAATGTTTTGGAAAGGGAAAAAATGAAAGTTTACTACGACAAAGATGCTTCTTTGGATGTTTTGAAAGACAAAAAATTAGCCGTTCTGGGTTATGGCAGTCAGGGCCATGCCCATGCCTTAAATTTAAAAGACAGTGGCATGAATGTGCGCGTGGGTTTGCGCAAAGATAGTGCCTCGTGGCCCAAAGCCGAGGCGGCCGGATTGACGGTGATGGAAACGGCCGATGCCGCCGAATGGGCCGATGTGATCATGATTTTGCTGCCCGATCAAACGCAGAAAAAAGTGTACGAACAGGACATCGCGCCGCATCTGAAAAAAGGCGACACGCTGGCATTTGCCCACGGTTTTAACATTCATTACAAACAAATCGCCCCGCCGGATTACGTGAATGTGATCATGATTGCACCCAAAAGTCCGGGGCACATGGTGCGCCGCACGTTCGAGCAGGGCGTGGGTACGCCGTGTTTGTTTGCCGTGCAGCAAGATTACACGGGCAACGCCAAAGAGATTGCACTGGCCTGGGCCAAGGGCATTGGCGGCACACGCGCTGGCGTAATCGAGACGAATTTTAAAAACGAAACCGAAACCGACCTGTTCGGCGAACAGGCCGTACTGTGCGGCGGGTCGGAAGAACTGATTAAAACCGGATTCGAAGTGTTAACCGAAGCCGGATACCCTCCGGAACTGGCCTACTTTGAAGTGATGCACGAGCTGAAGCTGAT
This sequence comes from uncultured Caldithrix sp., assembly GCA_964468415.1. Taxonomy (GTDB): domain Bacteria; phylum Calditrichota; class Calditrichia; order Calditrichales; family Calditrichaceae; genus Caldithrix. The sequence continues at coordinate 1,524 of CAYXUS010000132.1, read as the reverse complement.
TGTGGATTTGTACTACGAAGGCGGTTTGACACTAATGAATTATTCCGTAAGCGATACGGCCGAGTACGGCGGCATGACGCGCGGCAAACGCGTGATTACCAAAGAAACCAAAGAAAACATGCGTGCAATTCTCAAAGAAATTCAGGACGGTTCGTTTGCCAGAGAATGGATCGAAGAAAATGAAAAAGGCCAACCGACGCTTAAAAAATTACGCGAAGAATATTTGAATCACCCCATCGAAAAGGTGGGCGCACAGTTACGCAAAATGATGCCATGGTTAAAGGAGAAAAAATAATGGACACGGAAATGCAGAAAACCATTACCGTTTTGCCCGGCGACGGAATCGGGCCGGAAGTAACCGCGGCAGCCGTAAAGGTATTAAAGGCGGCGGCCAAAGAATTCAATCTTGAAATCACATTGCAGGAAAAGCCTTTCGGAGGCACATCCATTGATCAATTCGGGGAACCATTAACGGACGACACCCTGCAGACCTGTTTGCAGTCCGATGCCGTGCTTTTGGGCGCGGTGGGCGGCCCCAAATGGGAAAATTTACCTCAGCGGCAAAAGCCGGAGGCCGGTTTGCTGGGCATTCGCAAGGCGTTGGGACTTTTTGCCAATATCCGTCCGGCCAAGGTTTACCCGGCATTTGTCAACAATTCAACCTTAAAAGCGGAGGTGTTACGCGGGACCGACTTTGTGGTCCTGCGGGAACTTACCGGCGGTATTTATTTCGGTCAGCCGCGCGGGTACAATGCCGAAAAAGGCTGGAATACGATGGTTTACGAAAAATACGAAGTAGAGCGCATTGCCCGCAAAGCCTTTGAAATTGCCGCTCTGCGCAACAAACGGGTAACCTCCGTGGACAAAGCCAATGTACTGGATGTTTCGCAATTTTGGCGCGATGTGGTGGCCGAAGTGCACAAGGAATATCCCAAAATCGAATTGAACAATTTGTACGTGGACAATGCAGCCATGCAAATCGTGCGCGATCCGCGCCAGTTCGATGTGATTCTCACTTCCAATCTGTTCGGTGATATTCTCAGCGACATTGCCGGGATGATTACCGGAAGTTTGGGCATGCTGCCTTCGGCCAGTCTGGGTGAAAAACACGCCCTGTACGAACCGGTACACGGCAGCGCTCCGGACATTGCCGGTCAGGGCAAGGCCAATCCCATTGCCGCCATTGCCTCGGTGGCCATGATGTTCGGTTATTCTTTTGAGATGACCAAGGCGGCGCAAATTATCGAGCAGGCTATTGAAAAGGCGCTGGAAGCGGGCTACCGCACGGCGGATATTTTTCAGCCGGGCACTAAGCTGGTTGGTACCGAAGAAATGGGCGATATCATCGTCGAGAACTTTGAAACCATTTTTCACGAAGAAGGGTTGGGGGTGTTTACGTTGTAAGGCTGAAGGGGACTGCGCCTCGATACGTCCCGTCGCAGGTGGGTTTTGGTGCGCAATGGTGCCCGAGGCGACGGGCCTACTCGGCGACCGGGGGATTTGCTCCGTCACGGGAGTGATCCC
>CAYXUS010000131.1:0-3028 GCA_964468415.1 uncultured Caldithrix sp. | reverse complement strand
AAGGCGTTAACGTGCATCCCGGATATGCCAAAGGAAAAATGATCAATGGAATTAAGATCGGGGCGGAATTGATCGAGCGCCTGCCGAAAGATTCCATGTCGCCCGAAACGACGGAAGGACGGGAAGGCTACCTGCATCCGCATGCCTTCAAAGGATCGGTTGAGTTAACCGAAATCACCTTTTTAGTGCGTGATTTTACGGTAGAGGGTCTAAAAGAAAAAGAAGACTTTTTGCAAAAGATTTGTGATGAACTGAACCAGAAGTACGCCCCGGCCACGGTTACGATGGAAGTGGAAGAATCCTACCGCAACATGAAATACAAAATCGACGAAGATCCCAAAGTGGTGGAATACGCTATCGAGGCCGTGAAACGCGCTGGCATCGAACCACGGCAAAGCCTGATTCGTGGTGGTACGGATGGTTCGCGTCTTTCTTTTATGGGGTTGTTGACACCCAACATTTTTACAGGCGGTCATAACTTCCACAGCAAAAAAGAATGGATTTGCATTTACGACATGGAAAAGGCTGTGGAAACATTGGTTAATTTGGTACAAATTTGGGCGGAAAAAAGTAAAAAATAAAAAGCCGCTCCCCTTCGGAATTTTTTCGAGGGGGAGCTTTTTCTTGAGGTGACGATGTATCCGGAAAAAGTTGAATTTCTCTCGGACAAAGTGGTTCAAATTATCTGGGATGACGGACACGAAAGCATTTATTTTGCCGATCATCTGCGTTTCCATTGTCCCTGCGCCGAATGCGAAAAGATTCGGAATGAAGGCGAGACTTCCCGGGCATTTGAAGCGTTTGAAAACAATGCCCGGAATGTAACCTTTAAAGCGTGGGAAATGATCGGACGCTATGCTATCATGTTTACTTTTAGTGACGGACACAATTTGGGCATGTTCCAATTCGACGAATTACGAAAATTGTGCCAATGCGACGTCTGCCGTACCGACATTATTCGCATTCAGGGGCCATTACGATAAGTTTGATTTCTTAATTTTTTTGTCTTAAATTTGCACTTCCCAAAATAAAGGCCACCGTAGCTCAGCTGGTAGAGCAACTGATTCGTAATCAGTGGGTCGCAGGTTCAACTCCTGTCGGTGGCTCGGAAAAAGCCTGCTCGCGAGCAGGCTTTTTTGCTTTATTTCCGGCACCATGCAAAAAAGGCGAGCCAAATGGCTCGCCTTTTTCTGTCTTTCAGCAAAAGTCAGCTTACAGCAAAAACACCCAAGTAACCAGTAAGAATGCGGGCACCAAAATAGGCAACGAGAATTTCAAAATGTAACCGAAAAAGCTGGGCATGGGCACGCCCATTTCTTCGGCAATGGATTTAACCATAAAATTGGGTGCGTTGCCAATGTAAGTGTTGGCACCCATGAATACCGCGCCAATGGAAATGGCTGTCAGATATTTAATGAATTCCGGATACTTGACAAAAATAGTACCGCTCATAAACGCAGCACGAATCTGTTCTTCGGTAAGCCCCAGCTTACCCAGCGCACTGTTGAAAAAGGTTAAATAGGTCGGCGCATTGTCCAGGAAACTGGACAGAGTACCCGTAATCCAGAAATAGTGCCACGGCTCTTTAACCGCACGGATCAGGCCGGCAAACGCCCCGTGTTCTCCGGCTTGCAAAATAGCCAGCGCCGGAATGATCGTCATAAAAATTCCGGCGAATAAATAAGCCACTTCCAGAATGGGGAACCAGCTAAATTCATTTTCTTCCCTGATGCGTTTGGATGTAAACCGCAACGACAAGAATCCCATCAAAAGAATCCACAAATCGCGAATCTCATTCTGGTACGTCAGGTGTACTCCAAACACGGTAAAATGCCCCAGATGAACAACGCCGCTAAAGATCACCCCTAAAATCACGCCTAACAAAAAGATGAAATTAAAGGCGCCTTCCACCTTAATGGGCTCTTTAACATCATCCACCGGTATCTCGGCTTTGTCCATGCGGTAGTAATAAGAATCAACAAGAAACAAAAGAATCAGCAAGATTCCGGCCACAAAGGACATTTCGGGTAACAGATGCAACGTCCAAAAGAAATCTACCCCGTGCAAAAAGCCCAAAAACAGAGGCGGATCACCCAGCGGGGTTAAACAGCCTCCAATGTTCGCAACCAAAGCGATAAAGAATAGCACCAGATGTGCTTTGTGCTTTCTTCCTTTGTTTGCACGAAGTACCGGCCGGATCATGACCATGGCCGCGCCAGTCGTTCCGATCCAGGAAGCCATCAAAGTTCCGATAAGCACCAAAAGCAAATTTACCGGTGGTGTGCCCCGCATTGTACCCCGCAGGTAAATACCTCCGGCAATGGTGAACAGTCCCCACAGAAGAATAATAAACGGAATGTAATCGACCAGATAAATGTGCAAAATATTTTCCACGGCCACCATTTTGTAGGCAATCAAAAACGGAATGGCAAAAAGCAAAGCCCAGAATGCCGAAACCTTAGGGAAATGGTGGTGCCAAAATTTGGGAGCGATCAGGGGGAATAAAGCAATTGAGAGCAAAATACCCACAAAAGGCAAAGTGGACCACAAGGGTAAATGTGTGCCAATTAGGTGTTCGGCTTCTTCGGCATCCAATTTTTCCGTTTCGTGAGCAGTTGTGGTATTTTGTTCAGTTTGTTGTACAATTTTAGTGGAATCGGCCGCAAAGGCCTTGGAAGGCAAACTAAAGGCCGCAAAACTTCCCACCAGTAAGGCTAAAACCGCCAGCCCGAGAATCATTTTCTTTGCAAGCATATTTCCTCCATACTAAGAGCGTAAACGAAATCCTATTACCCGGTAATCGAATCGATACAAAAAATTTTAAGGAAGTTTTAAGAAGATGGTAACAATCGATGGCGGGCAATAAATTCATTTAACCATTCATTAATTTCATCGCGTAACATGCGAAACGCATTCATCTTTTCGATTTCACCGCCTTCCACTTCCATTGGGTCATCGAATGCCTTGTGAATTTTTGTACCCCCGATTAACAACGAAGCGGCTTTTTCGCGTGCTTCATCCGTAGTCG
>CAYXUS010000130.1:0-2223 GCA_964468415.1 uncultured Caldithrix sp. | reverse complement strand
TCCCCCCGCTCGCCGAGTAGGCCCGTCGCCCAGACACCATTGCCTACCTAAAAAACACGCGCGACGGGACGTATCGAGGCGCGGTTCCCAACCCTAACCCGCCAACAACTTTCTCAACGCCTGACTGTAAAATTCGTGTTCAGCCCGCAAGCCGCGTCTTTCCACCTCTTCCAGCGTGTCCGCTCCGCGCAGATCCACCTCCCGCTGAGCGATAATCGGCCCGGTGTCCACGCCCTCGTCCACAAAGTGCACCGTAATTTTGGTTGTGGGCAGTTTGTTCTTAAAGGCCCACTCGTAGCCGCCCACGCCCTGAAACAATTTCGTATCGGCCGGATGAATATTCACAATGCGATTCTTGTAAGCGCGCACAAATACCGGACTTAAAATGCGCATGAATCCGGCCAGCACGATGTAATCCGGTCGGTACGGTTTTAACAGCTCGATCACCTGCCGTTCGAATTCTTCCCGCGTTTTCCCCCTGGAAGGAAGAACCGCCGTAGGAACACCCAATTGCCGGGCAACTTCCAACCCCTTGGCCTGCGGCTTGTTGGAAAAGACCAGCACCACCTCACACACATCCTGCAAAATGCCGTGTTGTGCCTGATGCACAATGGCTTCCATGTTACTGCCCCGCCCGGAAATAAAAATCGCAATGCGCTGTTTCACGAAACCAGCCCCTTTTTGCCGATGTCTTTGCGAAAGAACATGCCGTCAAAATGGATTTTGGGCACCTCGCGGTACACCCTGTCAATGGCTTCGGCCAGGGTCGGAGCCTGTGCCACCACATTAAGCACACGCCCGCCGGAGGTAACCAGCTTGTCACCGACCCGTTTGGTCCCGGCATGAAAGACCAGAATGTCGTCGCCCACGTTTTCCAATCCCGTAATTTCCTTCCCCTTTTCGTACGAGCCGGGGTACCCGCCGGAAGCCAAAACCACATCCACAAAAAATCCTTGATTAAAAGAAACAGACACCGTTTCCAATGTTTCGTCCAGACTGGCTTGAATGAGACTCAGCAAATCGGTTTGCAGAGCCGGCAGAATGACTTCCGTTTCCGGATCGCCGAAGCGTACATTGTATTCCAGCAATTTGGGGCCCTGCTCGGTAAGCATCAGGCCGAAATAAAGCACTCCGTGGTAGTCCAGTTTCTCCGCAGCGATTCCTTTTAAGGTCGGTTCGACAATTTCCGTTTGAATGCGCCGCAAAACATCATCCGTACAAACGGGAACCGGACAGTAGGCGCCCATGCCCCCGGTATTGGGCCCTTTGTCTCCGTCAAACGCCGGTTTGTGATCTTGCGAAGGCTGCAACAACTTAAACGTTTTACCGTCTGTAAAACCGATAATGGAAAGTTCCTGGCCGCGAAACTTTTGTTCAATAAAAAATGGCGCTGTTGCGCCATATCGATGTTTCAATTCGTCCAATGCTGCGTAAGCCTCTTTGACGGAATCGCAGACAAAAACCCCTTTGCCTGCGGCCAATCCGTCGTATTTGATGACTACCTGGCCTTCCAATCCTTCAATGACCTGTTCGATATCGTCGCCGTTCTCCACCATCCAAAAATCGGCCGTGGCCACGCCGTACTTTTTCATGAACCGCTTGGCCCAAATTTTGGAGCCTTCCAGACGCGCCGCCTGCTTGCCGGGACCGAACACCCGTACCGCGGAATCGGCAAAAAAGTCCGTAATGCCGGCCGCCAGCGGATTCTCCGGGCCGACCACAATGAGCTCGATGCCTTCCCTGCCAACAAAATCGGCAATGGCCGAAAAATCCATGACATCCACGGGTACGTTATTCCACGTTCCGCCGTTTCCGGGCAGACAAAATATGTTTTCTTTTCCTACGGATTCGGATAACTTCCAGGCCAGAGCGTGCTCCCGACCACCCGATCCGATGATTGCGATTTTCATCTTCTATTTCCCGTTCGTTTGATTGTTTTCACGCTATTTTTGTTTTTCGATTTGGCCGTTGCAATAATGTGAACCGACGATTCGTTTTTGAGTTTGGCCAAATTTAATCAAATTCCTTTGTTTTGCAAAAATTGATTTTTCCCGACCCGGCAACAGGCCTACTCGGCGAGCGGGGGGGGAATTGGCTCCGTCACGGAAGTGATCCCTTCGGGGGAACTTGCTCCGGAGGAGCCCCTTTGGGGGAACTTGGAACTGGCCCCAAAGGGGCCCCTTCGGGGGAACTAGAAACTTGCTCCATCACGAAAGTGATCCC
>CAYXUS010000129.1:0-4220 GCA_964468415.1 uncultured Caldithrix sp. | reverse complement strand
ACGCTGCAAATGAGCGATGTTAGCGTGCACAAAACCAAAGACGGCCGTTTTACGTTGGATTTCAAGATCAGCCAAACGCAAAAGGAAGCGCCTTTTGATCTTTCCGTTCCGGTGGCCGTTTTGTTTGCAGACAGCGTTCATTTCGAAAAAGTTCGCTTGAATTCGCGGCAGGCTTCCTATTCCTTTACCTACGCTGCCCGACCGGCCAGCGTGGAAGTGGACCCGCAATTTCACGTATTCCGGCGCCTGCATCCCAACGAAATTCCCCCGGCGCTTTCCAAGATTTTCGGCGCTAAAAAAATTCTCATCGTCCTGCCTGACAATACCGATAAGAACAGCCCGTACACAAAGCTGGCCGCCTTGTGGAGCAAAAGCCGCAGCAAAGACGTGCAGGTCAAAAAGGCTTCGCAGGTGCGCCAACTTCCGGCCGATCGCTCGGTGTGGATTTTCGGCAAGGACAATCCATTCGTAACGCAGCTTAAAACGCAGTTAAAGGATTACGATGCGCAAATCGCTTCCAATTTTGTGCGCCTGGAAAAAACCACCGCGGTTTACCCCAACAACTGCATTGTGGTTAGCGCACGCCATCCCCGCAATCCTTCTGCCGTACTGGTTTGGTTGACCATTGGCAACAAAGCGGCCGTTAACGGCCTGGCACGCAAGCTGCCGCATTACGGCAAGTACAGCTACCTGGTTTTTACCGGCGACGAGCCGACTAACGTAACCAAGGGTCAGTGGCCGGTGGTCAACTCTCCGCTGACCGCGGTTATTCCCCTGCCTGACGGCAAAATGCCGCCTCGGTACAAAAAGGAACTGCCCAAGCGCCCGCCGTTGGCGCGTCTGGCTCCCTTGTTTTCTGCCCGGAACATGATGCGGGACATCAAGTACCTTTCCAGCGATGCCCTGCAGGGACGCGGTTTGGGCAGCAAGGGCATTGCGCAGGCGGCTCTTTACATTGCCAACCAATTCAGCAAAGCGGGGCTCAAACCCGGCGCCGATGACGGCACCTTTTTCCAGAAATGGCAAGATGTGGTGGATGCTTCGGGCAGAAAGGGCGAAGTGAAAAACGTAATTGCCCTTTTGCCGGGCACCAACCCCAAATACGCGCATCAGGCTGTGGTGGTCAGCGCGCATTACGATCATTTGGGATTGGGCTGGCCCGATGTGCACAAGGGCGATGAAGGGAAAATTCACCACGGCGCCGATGACAACGCCAGCGGCGTGGCCGTAATGCTGGAACTGGCCCGGGTGCTGGCTCAGGGTGCCCGCCCGCAACGCACCATTATTTTCGTGGCGTTTACCGGCGAAGAAAACGGCCTGCGCGGTTCGCAATATTTTGTTTCCCATTACAAACGCTTTCCGATCAAAAACATTATTGCCGATTTGAATCTCGATACGGTGGGACGTTTGCACGACCAGAAAGTACTCATTCTCAACAGTTCCAGCGCGCGGGAATGGCCGTTCATTTTCATGGGAGCCGGTTACGTGACCGGTGTGGAATCGGAAATGGTTACCCAGCAACTGGATGCCAGTGATCAGGTTTCCTTTATTAAGGCCGGAGTGCCTGCCGTGCAAATCTTTTCCGGCGCACATCGCGATTACCACCGGCCCACGGACACCTGGGATAAGATCGATGCGCAGGGTCTGGTTAAAATCGCTTCGTTGACCAAAGAAGTGCTGCTGTACCTGGCCAATGATCGCAAAGAGCCTTTAACCTTTAAAGGTCAAGCGCAAAACACGTCTGCCTCGCGGCCTTCCGTTAAGGGGCAGCGTCGCGTAAGCACCGGCATTTTGCCCGATTTTACCTTTCAGGGCGCCGGGGTCAAAATAAAAAGCATTGCGCCCGATTCACCGGCCCGTAAAGCGGGTTTGCAAGCCGGTGACGTGCTTGTGCAAGTGGATGATCAGCCGGTTAAAAATTTAAAAGATTATTCAAACATTTTGAAAGCCCACCGCCCCGGTGACACAATTTCAATTCTTTTCGACCGCAACGGCCATCAGCAGAAGACAAAAGTCGTTCTGGAGGCACGGTAGAAGAAAAGAGAAATTTGTTTAGAAGGTCATTTTCCCGACGGGCCATCACTCCGCGGCGAGTGAGCATTAGCTAACGAGGCATTTCCGCCAAGAGTGGGATGCGTGTTTCCCACTCTTGGGCCCGTTACGCCCAACTCTCTAAGTTGCGTTGCCGTACCGGCGGCCGTCACCCCATTGAAGCACGCCGTCTCCGCCTTGCAGTAATGCCGTTTGGTTTTTGGCGGAATTACTCGGGACAAGGCATTGCACTCCCGCCCGGCCCGGCAGCCGGTTGCCGGGTGTTTGGTTGTAAAATTTTTTTGCTCCAATTTGTTACTTTCCTCTTTGCGCTTGAGAGAAAAATCTTTAAATTAGAAACCTGTTAACTAATTCCAAGAGAGTTTAAAAATGAGCAGATTTTTTATTATCTTTTTCTTTACAGCCAGCCTGCTACTCGGTCAGAGCAACTGGAACGCAATAACGGTTTCCGACACTGTGGTCGATTTCGGTCGGACCACGGCTTACGATTCCCACAGCCAAACGCTGACCCTGTTTAATCATCTGGACTCGACGATTCACGTTTCGGGCGCATATTTTGACGAGGACGAATTTTACACCGATCTGCAGCCGCTTGACATTCCGGCCAACGGACAATACGATTTTCACATTTACCTCAAAACCGGACAAAATGTAAATTACACCGACTTTTTACGCATCGAGACAAACGCCGGAATTCATCCGCTTGTGGTGCAAACCTCGGCGCAAGTGGAATACACCGATTCGTATTACGATGCCACGCAAAACAAATGGGGTGCCGATTTAAAGGCCGCTTTGCACAACATCATCAAGGGGCACACGCAATACGGCTACGGCGATTTGTGGGATATTCTTTCGGACACCGACGAAGATCCCAATAATCCCAACAATGTCATTCTCATTTACACCGGCTGGTCGTACCCCAAGTCCGATCACGGGGGCGATCCCGATCAATGGAATCGCGAGCACGTTTGGGCCAAATCGCACGGCGACTTTGGTACCACCCCACCGGCCGGAACCGACGTGCACCACATCCGTCCCTGCGATGTTTCGGTGAACAGCAAGCGAGGCAATCTGGATTTTGACAACGGCGGCACCGAATACGTCGATCCCGACGGCGACACCGGTTGCCATTACGACAGCGATTCCTGGGAGCCGCGCGACGCGGACAAAGGCGATGTGGCGCGCATGATGTATTACATGGTGGTGCGTTACGAAGGCGAAGAAGGTTACGATCTGGAATTGGTCGATTACACACCGTCCACCACAGGCAACGATCCGGTTTTCGGCAAACAATCCACCCTGTACCAGTGGAACTGGATGGACAGCGTGGACAACTGGGAACGGCGGCGCAACGATCGCATTTACAACAATTGGCAGCACAATCGCAATCCGTTCATCGATCATCCGGAATTTGTGGATCGCTTACCCAGTGTTTCCGGCATGCCGCTTTACGACGATCCTGAAATTGCCGTGGCGCCGCACGAGGCAAACATGGGCACCATTGGCTTTAACAGTACGGCGCATTACTACCTGGCTATTATCAATACGGGCAACGAAAATTTGAACGTTTCCCAAATTAAAAGCACAAACCCCGCTTTTACCGTGGATCAAACCAGCCTTACACTCGTGCCGGAAACTTATGATTATGTGGAGGTCAGCTTTACTTCCCAATCTGCGGAAGGCACGTTTTCGACCACCATTCAGATCACCAGCAACGATCCGGACGAGGGTGAAATAGAGGTACCGGTGCGGGTTACCGTTTCCGGCTCCACCAGCTCCGCAAGGCACGCTTCTCCGCTGGCCGCTTCTTACCGACTGTACCAGAACTACCCCAATCCGTTTAACCCGAACACGATCATTCGCTATCAATTACCCGTACGCGAACGCGTTGTGTTAGACGTTTTCGACCCATTGGGGAAAAAGGTGGCACAGTTGGTTAATGGCCTGCAAGGTCCCGGAGAATACCAGGTTGTGTTCCGTGCTGCCCATTTGCCCAACGGGGTGTATTTTTACCGATTGCAAACGCGCCATTTCCGGCAAATACGCAAAATGGTTTTATTGAAATAAAAGCACACTACCTTAAAAAAAAGCGGAGTACACACAGGTGCTCCGCTTTTTGCTTTACGAATATGAGGTAAAATCAAAATCCCGTAATAAAACCGAATTGC
>CAYXUS010000128.1:0-22248 GCA_964468415.1 uncultured Caldithrix sp. | reverse complement strand
ATCTCTTTCTGCAATTCCACATCGATCGTGATGTTATCACCCGGCATCACCATCTCTACACCTTCCGGCAACTGGATCGTTCCCGTCACGTCCGTCGTCCTGAAATAAAACTGAGGACGATAACCGTTAAAGAATGGCGTATGACGACCACCCTCTTCTTTCTTCAATACGTACACCTCGGCCTTGAACTTGGTGTGCGGGGTAATCGATCCCGGTGCGGCCACGACCATACCACGTTCCAATTCGTCTTTGTCAATACCGCGTAACAACAATCCTACGTTGTCACCAGCCTGACCCTCGTCCAAAATCTTGCGGAACATCTCAACTCCCGTACAAACCGTCTTCTTGTGCATGCCCAATCCTACAATCTCCACCTCGTCGCCTACATGCACCTTACCGCGTTCTATACGACCCGTTCCTACCGTACCACGTCCCGTAATCGAAAACACGTCCTCTACCGGCATCAGGAACGGCTTGTCAATATCTCGCTGCGGCGTCGGAATATAATTGTCTACCGCTTCCATCAATTCAAAAATCGGTTTCTGGGCCTCGGGATCATCCGGATTGTTCAATGCCTGCAAAGCACTCCCTTTGATGATCGGAATCTCATCACCCGGAAAATCGTACTGCGACAACAATTCACGCAATTCCAATTCCACCAGCTCTATCAATTCAGGATCGTCAACCTGATCTATCTTGTTCAAAAACACTACAATCGCAGGTACGTTTACCTGACGCGCCAACAATACGTGCTCACGTGTTTGCGGCATAGGACCATCCGCTGCACTTACCACCAAAATCGCTCCGTCCATCTGTGCAGCACCCGTGATCATGTTCTTAACATAGTCCGCGTGCCCGGGACAGTCTACGTGCGCATAGTGACGATTCTCAGTCTCATATTCCACGTGCGCCGTCTGAATCGTAATGCCACGCTCGCGCTCCTCTGGCGCATTGTCTATACTGTCAAAACTACGAAATTCCGCCTGACCCTTCTTTGCCAAGGCCTGCGTAATCGCTGCCGTCAAGGTCGTCTTTCCATGATCCACGTGACCTATCGTTCCTACGTTCACGTGCGGCTTCTTGCGCTCAAATTTCTCTTTTGCCATTTAACAATCCTCCGAAAAGATACTTTTTTATCTTAAATTAAGCTTTATTCAAAAAACAGAGCTCACGACCGGACTTGAACCGGTGACCTCATCCTTACCAAGGATGTGCTCTACCGACTGAGCTACGTGAGCCTGAATATGATAAAAAGGGGAAACTAGAGCGGGAGACGGGACTCGAACCCGCGACCAACAGCTTGGAAGGCTGTGACTCTAGCCAACTGAGTTACTCCCGCTTATCACCCCTTTTGGGTTGCGGTGCTAACATAACCATATTGGCGTTAACACTTCTGCTTGAGCTGGTGAGAGGACTTGAACCCCCAACCCGCTGATTACAAATCAGCTGCTCTACCAATTGAGCTACACCAGCATCAAGTAAAATTTGCAGTCTTTTAATTTAAATAATTTACAAAAAATGTCAATACCTTTTTTAAATTTTTGTTGATTTTTTGTTTCATTTTTTTAAAGCGCGTGGAATTTAGGACGCCAGCGTAAGCTTTGCAAATTTTTATCTTCCTGTTTAGCCCTGAATTTCTTCTTTAATTTTGTTTATGTTAATTTGTTCCCTTTTTCGCCGAATATGCCAACACCAGACGATTTGTTTCTCATCACAGCTAAACACATGGCAGCCTGTGTATTTTTTAAACGATCTCCTATTTAGTAAGAAAACGGATATTTAACCAACATGGAGGCTTTATGAAACACGGTTTAATCATTTTATTCGCCGCTTTGCTCGTTTTTTTCAAACCAGGCTGGAGTCAAGACCTGGATGAAACCCTGCAAAAGCTCTCTCAGGATGCGGCCGCCGCGTACCTGAATCCTATTTCTTCTGCGTTTAGCACCGATTTAAATGGTGCCTGGTTCCACAAAGCACCCGAAGCAAAAGTAAAATCATTCAATCTGGAAATCGGATTTGTGGGTATGGGTGCACAATTCCCGACCGATGCCAAAACCTTTTCCACCAACGGTTTTTTTCGCTTTAACGAAACACAGGCCCGAAACATGGTAAGCGGTCAGGGTTATTCGGAAGACGTGGAAAACGCCCTGGTAGACCAATTGACCCAGGAAGCTTTCGAAGTCTCCATTTCCGGCCCGACCATTATCGGCTCACCGGATGAACACATTATGCTCACTTTTCCGGCCAAGACTTTTACAGTTAACGGCGAATCGTACACCGTTCCCGAGCAGAACGTCGATTTGGACATCGGTGGTTTTCGGGAGCTGGCCAATGCAGAATGGCTCCCCTTAATTGCACCGCAAATTTCCATCGGCACGTTATTTGGCACACAGGCAACCGTACGCTATTTACCCGAGCGCGAAATCCAGCCGGGTATGGGCAACTTCAAATATTTCGGATACGGCATTCAACACAATCCGGCCGTGTGGCTCCCATTTGGCCTGCCTTTTGATGTTGGGTTGAATTATTTTACCCAAACGATGGATGTGGGTTCTACCCTGAATGTGAAAGCATCCGGCTATGGAATTAATGTGAGCAAACAACTGGGCTGGCGTGCATTAAACATCACCCCTTATGCCGGATTTTTGCTCGAAGACGCGACCATGCGTGTGACCTACGATTACACCGTACAAACACCCGGTGGAACGGTAACCGACAAAATCGACTTTGACCTGCCGGCAGAAAATAAATCTCGCGTGAATATCGGGATAAATGTGCGGTTTGTGCTTCTGAATGTTAATGTGGATTACAATATCGGGAAATACAATTCGATTACGGCCGGAATATTTCTGGCAATTTAATGTGTGCTTTATGAAAATCCGGGGCTCCGTTCGGAGCCCCTTTTCTTTTAAAAACATAAGGCTACCGACTTTTCGGATTTGTAATTATTGTGAAAAACGGCTGGTTTTGGGAGAAAAGCAATGAGTTATTTTAAAGGGAACTCCGAAAAAAACGCGAAAGAATTTGACAAACTTTCCTTTTAATCTTAAATTCCAAGACTTTCAAATTTAAAACAATGGGAGAATAAAACGTTATGGCTCATCATAAGTCAGCGAAAAAAAGAATTCGTCTCGAAGCAAAAGCGCGGATGCGCAATCGGCACTACAAACGCCAGATGAAGTTAGCCATTAAATCGGTTTTAAAAGCAGAGACTAAAGAAGAGGCAATGGAGAACTTCAAAAAGACGACTTCTTTACTGGATAAACTGGCTTCCAAACGCATTATCCATCGCAATAAAGCGGCCAACAAAAAATCGCGTTTGGCTCAGCACATTCAAACGCTTTCGTAGGCAAAAATAAGATAGGGTATTTCTACCCTATCTTTATTTGCCGGTTTGCCCACACAAATTGTTTTCCTTTAATGCACCTTTCTTTCAATTTGGTCCCCTAAATTTGAATCGCAAATCAAATCATCGTATTTTCCCATCCCGATAAACAGATACGTTTGCATGCGGAAATTTTATGCACAAAGAAAAATATCTCGGCGTGATCGTTATTGCGATTCTTTCTTTAATCTGGAGTTCCACCTGGCTTGCCATAAAAATCGGGCTGGACACCATTCCACCGTTTTTAGCCGCAGGCTGGCGTTTCCTGATCGCTTTCATTCCCCTGTTTCTTTATTCCCTTAAAATGCGGCGTCCTGTTCCCAAAGATTGGCGCACCCATCTTTTTTTCATCGGTTTCAGTTTCGTCAATTTCACAGCCGGGTATGGGCTGGTTTATTGGGGAGAACAATACATTCACTCCGGCCTTGCCTCGGTACTTTTTACCGTTATGCCTTTTTACGTGGCTATTTTCTCCATTAAGTTGCTCCCATCGGAAGAAATCAATGCGAAAAAAATGTTGGGAATACTCATCGGCTTTTTAGGGGTTCTCATCATCTTCAACGACCAGATCGAATTAAGCGGGGAAAATGTGGTTTACGGAATGATTGCTCTTTTAATTAGTCCGGGGTTTTCGGCCCTGGGTACTATTATCGGTAAAAAGGCCCGGACGCGTTTTCATCCGGTAACATTAAATACATTTCCTATTCTTTACGCTTCTCTTTCTTTGTTTGCCATTCATTTTGCATTCGGCAGCGGGCAACCGGCCACCTTTGACACTACTGCCATACTCTCCTTGCTTTATCTCGGAATTTTCGGAACCGCCTTGGCTTTTGTTTTGTATTTCTGGTTGCTTAAAACCACTTCGGCGGTACTCATGTCTTTAATCACATTTATCACGCCGCCTCTGGCACTGCTCTGGGGCTGGCTTGTTCGAGACGAGCCGATTACTTTAAATCTTGTTATTGGAATGGTGGTCATTTTTTCCGGGATCGGGATGGTAAGCAAAGCATCTAAAAAACAAACGGTGGAATAAATCCACCGTTTGCTCGCGTGTTATTGTCAAAATTCGCCTTTTAAAAATCAGGTCCAGCTACCGCTACTAACGTTGCCATTTTCGTCATAAACCCACCAGGAACCGGAGCCATCGGCGTTCCATACGGCCTTGTAGACCAGCACATTGTTTTCCCACACTTGAATGGAGCCAGAAAGATCTTTGTTCTGTATCGCTTCGATTTTTACGCTGGACATGTAATCGATGTAAGTGATTTTTTCCGTACCGTCTTTATCGATATTCCAATTCCATTCGACTCTTCCGCCTTCGCCTCCGAATTCATTAATCACCAGTTTACCGGAACTACCATCCAATTTTTGCCAGGCTTCCATAAAGACAAATTTGTTGAATGTTTGCCCGGTATTCGGATCGGCTCCGTTCAGCACAAGTTTCCAATGATACTGGTCGTCTTCAATGGTAATGGTAAGCGTAAAGCTCATAGCCCCGTTCGTCCAGGTGTACACCCAAGGGGGGCCATCCAGCGTGCCTTCGCTTTCAAAAACTTTTCCGAGTTGTTTTTGCGGCACTAAGTTTTGAATGAAGGCCTGAAACATGTTTACCATGTTCACATAATTCACGACCTCTTGCGCATGCGGATCGTTGGACGTTTCAAGTGCTTCCGGCACCGTAACCGGATCGATCGTTACTTCTTGCGGAGGCTCCTCCGCCGCAGGATTGTCCGACGATTTTTTGGAGGAACAGGAAAAAGCAAGCATCGACACTAAAAACAAAACAAGAAAAAATTTGATGGTTTTCATAACCACCTCCTATATTTTAATCCATCCATTCTGATTTTTCTCTTTTACCAACATTTTTAAGTTAGATGACGGAAATCTGAATTTGTGATTATTTCTTATGTAAGGTATTGGCCCTGGGCCACAATTTCCGTGATTGCTATCAAATTCGATAAAATTATCGGCAAAAAGTAAAAAATAACAAGCGTTAATAATTGTATTCTTGTGCTTTTTCATTTATTACGAAGAATTTTGCCCATCCGTTCCAAAACTTGTTTAATTTGATTTTTGCTGGTTTTGTACGAAAAGCTAAAACGCAATGCCGAATGGACGATTTCGTCGGGCAGTTGCATGGCCCGCAATACGTGCGAGCTTTGGATGCTGCCCGAACTGCACGCCGAACCTACCGAGACGGCAATTCCTGCCAAATCGAGTTGAATCAACAGATTTTGATTATTCAATCCCGGAAAAGCAATTTGCGAAATGTAAGGGGAACGCACGGCGTTTTTGCCTACAATAACCGCCCGAGGGAAAATATGCTTAATCTCTTGCTCAAAAAACTCCTGTAAAGTTGCGGTACGTTGTGCTCGATCGTGCACTTCGCTTTGCTTTAAGGCTTCTCCAAAGCCGGCGATTCCCGCAATATTTTCGGTGCCGGCACGCCGTGCGGCTTCTTGCCCTCCACCGTTTAGCATCGGCTCCAGACGTATTCTGCGGCGAATGTAAAGCGCGCCAACGCCCTTCGGTCCGTGAATTTTATGCGCGGAGAAGCTCATTAAATCAACCGGTAAAGTTTGCAAATCGATCGGAAGTTTATTCAAAGCCTGCACGGCATCGCAATGAAAGACAACTTCGTTTTTTCTGCAAACCTCCCCGATTGCTTCAATCGGCTGGACAACTCCCGTCTCGTTGTTGACGTATTGCACCGAAACCATCACGGTGTTCTCCCGGATGGCTTCTTCCACAGCGCGGGGATGGATGACGCCGTCAGAGTCGGGTTTGAGATAAGTGACCGCCGTGCCCATTTGACTCAAAAATTCGGCAGATTTGAGTACGGAGGGATGCTCAATGGCCGAAACGATGATATGCTTGGACGAGGGTTGCTGGGGCAAAAGGCTCCCTTTAAGCGCCCAATTATTGGCTTCGGTTCCTCCCCCGGTGAATGTGATTTCCGCTCCTGTCGCACCGATCGCCTTTGCCAGTTGCTCTCTGGTCTCTTCCAGCACCATTTTGGCCTCTCTACCGAATTGGTGCTGGCTGGATGGATTGCCAAAATATTTTCGCTGAATTTTGGCCATTACTCGAACCACCCCGGAGGAGGGGGGTGTTGTTGCCGCATTGTCCAAATAAATTCGTTGCATTTTTCTTCCGATATTTTTGTTTTTTGCGGTTGCCGTGTTTAAATTTTTATGACGTCTTTCCATTTATCGAACGATTTTTATTCCGATGAAATTTCTTTTTTTTGTTTTAGGGACTTTCTTAGTTTTATTGCCGTTTCGATCTTTTGCCGCTTTTGAGCCCGGCAAGGAGCCATGTCTATTTTTGGCCCGGGGTTCCTCGGGCATCGCTTGTCCGGAACTTGAAAATGGATTTATTGTCAATCCGGCTCTTTTAGCTAACGCCCCTATGCGCGTCAGCTTATTTTACCGAAATTATTTCGGAATTAAAACCTTAAACGATATGGCCCTGGGAATGAACTTTACCGTATCCGGTCTCCCTTTGGGCTTCTTTATCGGCCAATTCGGAACATCGAATTACAAGGAGCAGGAAATCCGGTTTTCAGGTGCCTGGCATTTTTCCAAAACTTTTACCGTGGGCGGTTCTGTAAATCTGTATTTCCTTCGGATTAAAAATTACGGGAATCATTTTGCAACAGGCGCCACCGTCTCTCTTTTTTACCGGCTTTTCCCCTACTTGAATTTTGCCAGTGTGGTCGGTAATTTAAACGAGCCGAAATTAAGCAACGAACGAGGTGCCATTCCATTGTATTTTACAATGGGTTTTGAAATTATTCCGTCTTCGGCTATTTCGGTAAGTCTGGATATCTTTAAGGATAATCAATTCGATTTTGCTTTTAGATACGGTTTGCGGTACAGCTTTAACCGCCTTTTAAAATTTTTTGTCGGATTTCGTCAACAGGTTCATGCGTTTGCTTCGGGAATTCAACTTAATTGCAGCATTTTTCATCTTAATTATTCTTTTGAGCTTCACCCTGAGCTTGGTATGAGCAATGCGTTCGAGGTAACTTATGCGTTTTAAAACAGGCATTCTATTCTTTTTATTCTTTTTTTCTCTTTCTTTTGCTCAGGTGGGCGGTGACATTAACCAAAAGCTCACAGCGAATCGCCACTCTCTAAATGAAATCAACGCACAAATCGAACGCATTCGTAAAAAACTTGCCAGCCAAAAGAAAACCGAACTTTCGCTTTTGCAACAGCTTAACTTGCTTAATAAAGAAATGGCCTTAATCCAGCATAGTAAAGGGCTGTTGGAACAGGAAATTCGCCTGTTAAATACCAAATATCAGCAGGCCCAACAGCAGCTTAAGGAGGCGGAAGAACAGTTACAATCGTTGCAAAAACTTTACGCACAACGCGCGGTTTATGCTTACAAATACGGACGATTGCGTAAGCTGGAGATGCTTCTTACTTCCCGCTCGATTAATCAGGCCTTTGTGCGATTGAAATATTTAAAACAAATTGCGCGCCATGATGAGAATTTGATGGAATTGATCAAAAAGAAAAAAAAGCAAATAGCCGCTATTGAGCATGAACTCCAACAAACTCTGGCGCAAAAGAACAAGAGTCTGGAAGAACTTAAAACGAAGGCTAAGACCTATCTCGCCAAAAAAAGAGAGAAACAGCGTCTTTTAAAATCGATTAAATGGACGCGCCAAACTTACCTGGCCGAATTGAAACAGAAAGAAAAAGAACGCGAACGCCTGCTGGCCTTGATTGCCTCCCTTGAAAGAGAAAAGAAAAATGTAAATTATCCCAAACAACTGGCTCGCAAGCCAGCTAACTTCCGTTTTTTGAACATGCGAAAGGCGAAGGGCAAACTTCCCTGGCCGGTCAAGGGAAAAGTGATCACACACTACGGCAGAATTTACGATCCCAAATCCAAAACGTCGATTCCGAATAGCGAGATCGAAATTTTGGTAAAGGTGGGGACACCTGTCAAATGTGTTTTTCCGGGAGTAGTGCGGGCTATTGTCTATTTTCCAAGTTACGGCAACACGGTTGTGGTGGATCATGGCAAGGGTTATTACACCATTTATTCGCATCTGGGAGAAATTTTTGTGGCCAAAGACACATACGTTAACAAAAACGACGTAATTGGCAAAGTGGGTGACTCGGGCTACCAGGGGAAGACAAGCTTGCGGTTTGGTATTTTCGGGGTTAACAAGATGACCAATCCGGAACGATGGTTGGAATAAACGGCGGCTGATTGCTATCAGCCGCCCGGGCAATGGGTGGGACTGATAGCTATCAGTCCCACCAACGCACGTCAAAACATCTTCTTCCTTTTCCTCAAATACGGTTGTGGCTTGGTATGAATGGGGCACTTCTTCGTCGGCGCATATTTAACATTGTAAATTTCCTCAAACGTCTCCGGACAATACGGCGTCGCTAACAACCGTGATTCCTTGCAAATTTTCAGCCGTACCACCCCAGAGCACTGGGGAAAATCATGCCGTTCAATATTCAGCGAATCATAAACCATTTTCATAAAATCCGCCCAAAACGGCAGCGCCGCCGTCGAACCGGTCATGCCCCGCCCCAGGCTATATTGAAAATCATCCAGTCCAACCCAGACCCCCGCCACAATTTCCGGCGTAAAGCCAATAAACCACGCATCGGTGTACGAATTCGTCGTACCTGTCTTGCCTCCGGCTTTCTCGTAAAATTTGTAAATCGTACGCGCATGCACACCCGTTCCGCGATTAATCACCGTTTGCAACATATCATTCATAATGTACGCCGTCTCCGGCGAAAGAGCCTCTTTCATTCTGGGAGCGGCGGAATAAATCACATTACCGTTTCGATCCTCAATCTTTGTAATGGCAATCGGGTACACATGCACCCCGTTGTTGGCAAAAATACCATAGGCCGAAACAATCTCCAGCGGAATCACATCCGCACTACCCAGAGCCAGCGAAGAATAAGGCGGTAAAGGCGTGCTAATACCCATTTCACGGGCATACTTGATCACCACCTGCGGAGTAATATCACCGATCAACCGCACCGCCACAGAATTCAGAGAACGCCGTAAGGCATCGCGCAGAGTGACCATTTTACCGCTAAATTTCCCGTTGTAATTCTGAGGAATCCAGCGAGTGCTATCGGGATTAAATACCACCGTCGGTAAATCCGGATATTCCGTAGCGGGAGAATAGCCATTATCGATGGCCGCTGTGTACAAAAAAGGTTTAAAAGCAGAACCCGGTTGACGCATCATTTGCGTCACCCGATTCCATTTCGTTTTGTAAAAATCACGGCCACCGATCATTGCCAGAATGTGCCCGTTGTGCGGATTCAAAGCCACAAACGCAATTTGCATCGTACTGATCGCCTCATAGGCAGAATCCCCCACCTCCTGTTTCAACTTCGCAAAAACCGATTGCCGCCGCACCCGGGCCTGAAGCGCATCCACGTGCTTGGCCACTGCCATTTCCATGTACTTCTGAATCCGCGTATCCAGCGTAGTGTAAATGCGCAAACCATCCTCATAAATATTGACCCCTAACGAATCTTGCAGATGATTCAATTTCTGCCGCACATATTCCGTAAAATAAGGAGCCACTTTCATCTTGTAAGGATCCGTTACATTCAATCCCAGAGGCAACTGCTTCAAACTATCGAACTGAGCCTTAGTCAGCTTCCCGTTATCCATCATCATGCTCAGCACCACATTCCTGCGGCGCAATGCGCGATCCGGATGGCGAATAGGGGAATAATATGTTTGACCTTTTAAAATTCCAATAAGTAACGCAGCTTCCTGAATATTGAGATCTTCCACATCCTTATCAAAATAGCGTTTGGCCGCCGCACGAATTCCATAGGCATTATTCCCGAAAAACGTAATGTTCAGGTACATGTTTAAAATTTCTTCTTTGGAATACGTGCGTTCAATTTGGATGGCCGTTAACGCCTCCTTGATCTTGCGGCTGATATTCTGGGCATAACCAAAATACAAATTACGCGCCAACTGCATGGTAATGGTCGATGCCCCCTGCCGGAAATCCATGTGGATCAAATCCACGATTAAAGCACGCGCAATCCCCTCGAGATTAATGCCCCAATGATGAAAAAAATCGCGATCTTCCGTCGAAATCAAAGCATCAATCACACACTGTGGAATTTTATCATAAGGGGTGTAGGTTCGATTAAATGTAAAAAACGAATGAATGATTTCACCATCTGCCGAATACACCACCGTAGCCATTTCCGGTTCAATGCGCTCCAGCTTATCCAAAGAAGGTAAATCCTTGCTCAACTCGTACAAATAAACAGCCACCACGGCTACGAGAACAAACACAACCGAGGCAAAAATAAAACGTTTTTTCTTAAAAAAGCTCTGGCCGGCAGAATGCCCGCCCACTTTCGTCTTCAATCGCGTTTTTGTCGTATTCCCGGTGGAAACTTTGGAAAAAGTTCCTGTATTACGTTTTTTTCTTTTCATAGGTTAACCACATCCATTAAACATGCAAAAAATAAAAATAACAAATTTCATCCATATTTGAAATTTTTTCCACCCGGCAAGGCAAAAGCAATTTTTCTCCGTCTCCAAATCCCTTGTTTAGACCAAATCATCGGATTTTTTACCACCCGGGTACTGTTTTGTTCCATTCCGGGAACCAACCACGCCGAAAGAAGTTAGCTTACACAAACCCGACACCGGGGAACGGTGTATTAATAAGACCCGAAAATTTCGGCTTGTTATTTACAGTCAGTCATTTTATATTAGGCAACTTATTATGAAAAGAATTAATCTGATAGCAATCGCTGTAACATTGTTCGTTCTTGCCGGGTGTGGACACGTTAGCAAAACACTGCGTCCGGCACAAGCCCCCAAAAAGCACTCTGTCTCTTTCAAAGCCCGGGATCTTTTTTTGCAAGGGCTCTATTACCAGCAAGAGGGGCGTTACAATGAAGCCTTGGTCGAATATTATCAGGCCCTGCACTTCGATTCGACCTCTGCAACCATTTACCGCACCATCGGCGAAAATTACATGAATCTGGGGCATTACGAATCGGCCGAAATCATGCTCAAAAAAGCCCACAGCCTGGCCCCAAACGACATCCGCACACTAAACCTGCTGGCCGAATGCGAATTGCGTAGCGGGAACGGCGACAAGGCCATCGAATATTACGAACAACTGCTCAAAATCGATCCCTATGACAACGACGCCCGACAAATGCTCATCCTTCTTTATGAAAAAGAAGGGCGCGACATGGACGTAGCCCGTCAAAACCAAATTTTAATGCACCTTTACGGTAAAAACAAAGAAGGTTTGTTTAAGCTGGTCCAAATTTATCTGAAGCACGACAAGCTCAATTTAGCACAGAAAAATTGCCGCGCTATTTTACAATTGGACAGCACCGACGCCCGCTCCTATTTTATTTTGGGCCTGATCAAAGAACAACAATCGCAAACCGACAGCGCCGCTTATTTCTACCAAAAAGCCCTGCACTTTAACCCCACATTGCGACAGGCACTCGATCGTCTGGCCTTTTTGTGGGAATCACAAAAAAAATGGGCCGAACTGATCAGCATTTTAAAACGTACCATTCGGGTCGATTCTACCTATTTGCCCGCAAAAATCATTCTGGCCGAATCGTATTTCTACGCCGGCAAACTGGACAGCGCACGTGCCGTTCTTTTGCCCCTTACCAAACGACCCGATATCCCGCTCGGCGTATTTGAACTTCTGGGACGTATCGAGTTACAGGACAAACACCCCGGAAAAGCCCGGGAATACTTCCTGAAAATTCTTGCGCAAGATTCCACAAACAAAATGGCGCTCATCTTTCTCGGCTTCAGCTACAGCGATCTGGACAGTACCGCGCAGGCCGAACAGGTGTACCGAAAGGCCACCCAATTTTATCCCGACGATCCCATGCTCTGGGCGTTTTACGGAAATGTTTTACAATCCCAGAAAAAATACGCGCAAGCCATTGACGCATTCAACAAAACCTTAAAACTGCAGCCCGATAACGAAAATGCCCTCTCCGGTTTGGGCATCATTTACGACACGTTAAAAGATTACGCCAAATGCGACAGCATCTACGAAATTGCCATCAAGCGCTTACCCGACAACGCACTCATCCTGAACAACTACAGCTACAGCCTGACCGAACGCAATTTGCATCTTAAAAAGGCCCTGAAACTGGCTCAAAAAGCTATTGAACTGGAACCAAACAACGCCGCTTACCTCGATACCTACGGCTGGGTACTGTACAAATTAGGAAAATACCGTCAGGCCGCAGAATACATCAAAAAGTCCATCGAATTGCGCGAAAACTCCGCCGTTGTGATCGAACACCTGGGTGACGTGTACCGGGCAATGGGTAACCTAAAAGAAGCAGTAAAGCAATATCAAAAAGCGCTCGATTTAAATCCGGGCAATCAATCGTTAAAACAGAAAATTGAAGAGATCTCGAATGAATAAACGTTTAATCATTTTACTTCTTACCACCATTGTGCTTTTTCACGGATGCAAAACCCAAAAAGCACTTATTCGCAACGAGTACCCAAATCCGACTTATCGCCAGCTATTGAGCATTCACGAACAATGGCAACAAAGCATTAAAACCTTCTCGGCCAAGGGCCGCATTACCATCGATTCTCCCCAATTTTCGGGAAATTTCGAAGGCCGCATCTTTGCCTGCGGAAACGATTCCCTTCTCATCTCCGTTTCCGGTTTCATGGGTAGCGAGGTCGGTAAGGTTTTTGTGGGAAAAGATCGCTTTATTTTTTACAACAAATTCGAAAATCAATTTATCACCGGCCATCGGGACGATTTCGAACAAACCCATTTCCTGCAGTTCCCCATCACGCTTTCCGAACTGCGCGAAGTCTTTTTGGCTCAGGATCATTTTACGATTCTGAAAAAAGAAGAATTCCGCAAAACGGAAGACGGGTATTTTCTGAAGGCTAAAAACGGAAGCTACGACTACAACATTTGGTTCGACGGCCCGACTCTTCTGATTCGCAAGATCGAATACCTTTTGGAAGGGCAAGTTATTTATTCCAAAGAATACAAACGCTACGAAGAACACAACGGATTGCTTTTCCCAAAACTCATTAATTTTTTACGCCCCAACGCAAAAGAAGGCATGAGTATTATTTACAAAGAAATAAACTTGAACCGGCCCATCCCGAATGATATTTTTAAAATAAAAATCGGCGATAACGCCAAACAAATTGTTTTCCCGACAAACTAACATTATTGGTAAGTGCCTATGGATTTAAGTATTGTCGTTCCGTTTTTAAATGAACAGGATTCTTTGCAGGAACTGGTCGATCGTATTTACGAACATGTACGCCCCCTAAAGGTGGAATTCGAAATTTTATTTGTCGATGACGGAAGTACCGATCAATCTTTTGAACGGCTGATGCAAAAGAAAAAAGATCATCCCGAAATCAAAATTGTTCGTCTGCGTAAAAATTTCGGCAAAAGCATTGCCCTCTCCGAAGGGTTCAAGCGCGCTCAGGGCGAAATTGTCATTACGATGGATGCCGACCTGCAGGACGACCCGGCTGAAATCCCCAACCTGATAAAGAAACTGGACGAAGGCTACGATTTGGTTTCGGGCTGGAAGAAAAAACGGCACGATCCCATTACGAAAACCGTGCCCTCCAAATTTTTTAACGCCACGACCCGTTTTTTAACCGGCATCAAAATTCACGATTTTAACTGCGGCCTAAAAGCTTACCGCAAAGAAGTTATTAAAGCCATTCCGGTGTACGGTGAGCTGCACCGTTACCTTCCCGTACTGGCCCACTGGCAGGGCTTTAAAGTGGGTGAAATCCCCGTAAAGCACCATCCCCGCCAATACGGTAAAACCAAATTCGGATTTAAACGCTTTTTTAGCGGATTTTTCGATTTGCTTTCGGTGCTCTTCATCACCCGCTACCGCCAAAAACCCATGCATTTGTTTGGCATGTTCGGATTAATCAATATGGCGGTGGGTTTTGCCGTTTTGCTCTATCTGACCATTCTCTGGTTCAACGGCGTGGGAATTGGCCGCAGACCCTTGCTCTTTTTGGGCATTCTTCTGGTGATTGTTGGCGTTCAATCGTTTTCGCTGGGACTAATCGGTGACATGATGATCAGCACGCGTGACACATCGCCTAAATTCGCCGTCAAAGAGGTCATCGAATAAACAGGCAATTCTAACTTTGGCATACGACTATGGCACACAGATTCCAAACATACTCCGTGATCATTCCTTCGTTTAACCGTGCCGATGAAATTCGGGAATTATTAGCCTCGCTCCAACAACTCGATTTCCCCCGCGAGCGTTTTGAAGTTATCGTGGCCGACGACGGCTCCACGGACAATACGGCCGAGGTGGTTCGGCAAGCCCAAAAAGGCTACGATTACCCCCTGCATTATTTTGCTCAAAAAAACCAGGGCCCCGGTGCGGCACGAAATTTAGGCATGCGTAATGCACAGGGAGATTTCTTTATTTTTCTGGACTCCGACGTTACCGTTCCCGCCCACTGGCTTAAAAATATCGATGCCGCCCTCACCGCCGAACAGGCCGATGCTTTCGGTGGGCCCGATACGTATCGAAAAGATTTTCCCCCGTTACTCAAGGCTATTAATTATTCCATGACATCTTTCATCACGACCGGCGGATTGCGCGGCAAAAAGGGAAAGAAAATCGCCAAATATTACCCGCGTTCCTTCAATATGGGACTCAGTCGCGCGGTGTGGCAAAAAATCGGTGGCTTCTCTTCGCTGCGCCACGGGCAGGACATCGAGTACAGTCACCGCATTTTGAATTCCGGCGCGAAAGTTATTTTTGTTGCCGACGCACCGGTCTTTCACAAGCGACGCACCAATTTACGCCGTTTTTTCCGCCAGGTGTTTAACTGGGGCGTGGCACGCATTAATCTTTACAAAATCGACGAAAAAATGCTGGAACCCGTACACGCCTTACCGGCCGTGGCAACTTTGCTTGTTTTGTTGATGATTCTCCTGGCCTTAATCTGGCCGGGCTTCCGCCCCGTGTTCTGGACGGCCTTTGCCATTGGCGTGGCTCTCATCGTCTTTTCCATGATCGATTCCGTTTTGATGTACAAAGAAATAAAACCGGCGCTTTACTTGCCCATCGTCATTCCGGCACAAGTCTTCGGATACGGTTTGGGTTTTATTTACAACTTTATCCGCCGGGTTATTTTCAAAAAAGAAGCAAAAATCGGTTTTTACAAAAATTATTACAAATAAAGGGAAATCAGAATGGCCCGCAAAACTCAGAAAAAATCGTCAAAGAAAAAGACAACCGCAACGTCCACGGCTGCGAAACGCGCTTCATTGACGCTTTCGACACGCGCTCAGGACTTTCTGGCCGTGGCTTTCATGTTCATCTTTTTGCTCATTTTGCTTAAACCTTTAGCCATCGATCGTCTCTCGCCGCAAGGGGTGGATGTGGTCGGTTCCATCGGAAAAACCCATGCCGTTAAGGAATTCCAGAAACAAACCGGCGAAACTGCACTCTGGAACCCGAATATTTTCGGCGGGATGCCCATTTATCACCGCCTTTCGCCCAAAGCATTTTCATTAGACAATTTAATGGGTCTTTTGTCCCGGCTTTTTCATCCCGTTTTTATTTATTACTTTTTCGGGGCATTGGGGGCTTTTCTGCTCTTCCGCTTTTTAGGTATGGCTCCGCTCATCAGCTTAATCGGTGCCTTATTCTTCGTTCTTATGCCCCATTACAAATCTCTGTACACCGAAGGGCACATGGCCAAACTGAAGGCCTTGATGTACCTGCCGTGGATTTTTCTCACTTTTCGCTATTTCATGCAAAAACGGTCTGTGCTGGGAGCCGCGCTTTTTGCCTTGATGTTCGGGCTGCAAATTCGTACCCAACACTACCAAATTGTCTTCTACACGGCACTCATGGTTTTTGCTATCGGCATTGTTCCTTTAATTCAGGATTTGCTCCAAAAACGCTTCGCCGCTTTTTTTAAAACGACCGGCCTGTTGCTGTTAGCCATTATTCTGGGGGTGATGATGGCGGCACAGCCGCTCTTTTTGGCAAAAGAATATTTACCTTACTCCAAACGCGGCAAAACCACCATCGACGTAAATGCCCGCACTTCGCAAGCCAAAGGCTCCGGCGTTTCGTTCGATTATGCCACCCAATGGTCCACGGCACCATCGGAATTATTTTCGTGGCTTTTGCCCCGTTTTCGCGGGGGCATGTCGGCCGAGCATTACGATGGCAGCAAATTCCCGCAACTTAAAGGGCAGGTGGTTTCTACCTATTGGGGACAAATGCCCTTCACCCAAAGTTACGAATATCTCGGCGTCATCATGCTCATGCTGGCCTTAATCGGGCTTGTTGCCAACTACCGTAAAAGTTTGCTCATCAAAAGTTTGTTTTGGCTGGCGGTCATTTTTGTTTTGCTTTCTTTCGGACGCCATTTTAAACTTTTTTACAGTCTCTTTTTCGATTATTTCCCCTACTTCAATAAATTCCGAACCCCCATGATGAGCGTAACGGTCACCTATTTTGTTTTCGTTATCTTTGCCGTTTACGGCTTAAAATACCTGACCGACCTGGCCAAAGAAAAAATTGACCTTAAACAACAACGCTGGATCTTTTACATCTTAGGCGGATTTTTGGCATTGGGAATTGTCTTCTGGCTGTACAGCCTGGGAGCCTCTTTCGTCAAAGCTTCCGGAGAAGCTTATCAGGGACAAACTCTGGAAATTGTACGCCAAATTCGCAAAGAATTTTTCCAGCGCGATTTAATCCGCTATTTCCTTTTGGTCATTCTCTCTGCGGCCGCAATCTGGGCCTATCTGCAAAAAAAGATGCCCACCCTACTGTTTTTATTGGTCATCGGCGCGCTTAACATCTTTGACCTGCTGCAAGTTCAACAACGCGTTAAACCCGAATTCACCGATACCCATCGTCTGGAAAGCCAATATTTCCGCAAAACCGCCATTGATCGCGCCTTGTTGCAAGATCACGACCTGTTCCGCATTTTACCCATCGGCAAATTATTCGGTGACAACCGCTGGGCATACTACCACCAAACCATCGGCGGTTACACTCCCATTAAAATGTACAGCATCGAAGAATTGGTGGAAAAGAATATTTACAACGGCTGGGATCCTAAGCTGCCCATCAATTGGAATGTGCTTAAAATTCTGAATGTCAAATACGTAATTGCCCAGCAGCCTTTGCAATATCCCCTGCTCAAGCCGTTTGCGCAAGACCCGGCACAACATCTGTACGCCTATTATTTTACCGGTTATTTGCCCCGCGCTTTTTTTGTGGGCCAATACACCGTCATCAAAGACGCGCACCAACGCTTGCGTACAATAAACAGCAAAAATTTCGACCCGGCCAAAACGGCCATTCTGGAAGAAAAATTACCGGCACCCGTTTACCAGCCCGATTCCAGCTTTGTCAAAGTACTCAAATTCAATCCGAATGAACTCAAACTTCAGGTGTACACCGACAAGCAAAGCCTGCTGGTGATTTCGCAAATTTACTATCCGCCGGGCTGGAAAATCTTTGTCGACGGCAAAAAGGTAGACAAGGTGTTCAAAACCGATCATGCCATTCAGTCCATTATCGTACCGGCCGGCCTGCACAAAGTGGACATGCGCTTTGAGCCGGATTCGTATTACCGTTATGTGCGTATGGCCAGCATTGCTTCGATAATTATTTATTTGACCATTTTGATTTCGCTGGGCTATGCCGTTTGGCAAAGGCGAATGAAACAAGAGGGCCCCAAAAACTAAATCGGATTCTGTAAAGGGAAGGGAAAATGCCCTATTATTTTCACGAACACCGCGATATTTATTTTCAGCACCAAAAGCTGGTAACAAAGGAATACATTATTCCTTTTATTGAAGAAGTTTTCAAAATATCGAGTGCTTCCCACGTGCTGGAAATTGGCTGCGGTGAAGGCGGAGTTTTAAAAGCCTTTACGGAAGAACGCGGATGCCATGTTGTGGGTGTAGATCTGGACGCCCAAAAATTGGAGCTGGCCAAAAAAATGTTCGGAGAAGAGCTGGCAAAGGGACAGGCAAGGTTCATCAATAAAAATATTTACGATCCGGAATTCAAGAAACTTTTCCGGAATAAATTCGATCTGATTATTCTGAAAGACGCCATCGAACACATTCCGGAGCAGGAAAAGCTCCTTTCGTATCTGGACACTTTTCTAAAACCCGATGGCGTCATCTTCTTTGCCTTTCCCCCGTGGTACATGCCCTTCGGGGGGCATCAACAGATGTGCCGATCTTTTCTTAAAAAGGTGCCGTATTTTCATTTGCTGCCCACGCCCATTTACCGGGCGCTTTTACAAGGAATGCACGAATCGCCGGAACGCATCGCTACGCTTTTGCACAACAAACGTACCGGCATCACCATCGAACGGTTCGAACGCATCCTTCGCAGAACCCGCTACCAGATTCTGAAAAAGCAATTTTTCCTGTTTAACCCCATCTACCGCTACAAATTTAAAATCGAGCCCAAAGAACAGGTGCGGTGGCTGGCAAAGCTCCCGTACATTCGGGATTTTTTCACAACCGCCGTGTACTACATCGTAAAGCCGAATAAAGCTTAAGAGGCTTGCAAAGAAGAGTACAATTCCCATGTTTTTTCTGCAATGGCCTGCCAGGAATATTTGGTCTCGGACAACCGGCGGGCATAGGTTCCCATTTCTTTCACCTCTTCGGGATGCTCCATAAGCCGCAAAATGGCTCCGGCCAGGGCATTCACATCACGGGGGGGAACCAAAATCCCCGAACGTCCGTTTTCCACCACTTCGGGAATCCCTCCAATATTCGTGGCAATCACAGGCCTGGCAAATGCGTAGGCAAGAAAGATGACTCCGCTCTGAGAAATGCGTTTGTATGGAAGCACTACCGCATCCACACGATTAAAATAGTATTTCATTTTCTCAAACGGAACATAGTCCAGATGCAAATGGACAAATTCTTCAATTTGGAGTTCCTTGATTAAAGAGCGGTATTTTTCAAAATCTTCAAAAGGTTTTCCCACAATATTTAATAAAATCTTCGGATTCCTGCGCCGCACCAGATCGATGCTTCTCAACAAGTAGTCGAGCCCCTTGTACTCCCGAATGTAGCCAAAGAACAAAAGTTCAAAACGTTCTTTCTCCGGCGGTGCTGCAAACTTTGCCTCATCCGGGTTGGCAAACATGTAATTACCATGAGGAATGACCCAAACCTTTTCGGGAGCAATTCGAAAGCCCTTTGTCAGCTCATCCTTGTTTTGTCGGGCATGCACAATTAAGCGAGATGCCAGACGGTAGATGTTCAGCAAAATGTGTTTTGTCCAAAAATTAGTCTCATGCGAAACCACATTGTGCACGGTGACCACAATTTTTTTGCAACCCTTTAGCTTTAAAATCAAAATCAGCAACAGCACAAATTCAGGGAAAGAACTCAGCTGGAAATGCACAATGTCGCTACATTTTATTTTAAACAGAAAAAAATAAAGCAGCAAAAAGGGATTGGTTTTAAAACGATTAAACACATGAAAAAGCTCGAAATTTCTCGGAAGATTTTCCAACTCGTAATTTTTGGCACCGATTATTCCCAGCTTTTCCGAAGTTTTCGCGTTTTGCAAATGAGTAACCAAATTAAAGGTGTACTGAGTAATACCGCCTTTCCCGGCAATTTCTACATGATAAATCATCACTTTTCCGTTTTACTTGATTTGTTTGTTGCTAATTTAGGCGAAAAAGAAAATCGAAACCTAATTTTATTTTTTCCGCGGGGCATTGTTTCGCTACAAAAAATAGACTAATTTCCCGCGACGTCATTAATTCCAAAACCCAAAAAACGCATGTGCATCATGAACAAGAAAGAGCATCGAATTTTACCCCTGTCTTTTTATCTGCGCGAAGATGTTGTGCAAATCTCAAAAGAATTATTAGGCAAAGTTCTGGTCACCGTTCGTGACCGGCAGCGCACCGCAGGCATTATTGTGGAAACAGAGGCCTATGGCGGCACAGATGACCGGGCCTCCCATGCCTTTGGACAACGCAAAACGGAACGTACGGAAATCATGTATCGGGAGGGCGGCATTACCTATGTTTATCTGATTTACGGCCTGCACGTGCTGCTCAACTTTGTGACCAACAAGGCCGGCACACCTCACGCCGTACTCATTCGCGCCCTGCAGCCACTGGAAGGAATTGAGCTGATGTTACGGCGCCGCAAATTACATTCTTTAACTCCAAATGTGAGCAACGGCCCGGCCAAACTGACTCGTTCTTTGGGAATTACGCTGGATTGGAACGGACTTCCGCTAACCGGCCCGCAGATTTGGGTAGAAGACCGTGGCGTGGTGATTCCCTCGGAAAACATTGCCAGCGGCCCGCGTATTGGCGTGGATTACGCCGGAGAAGATGCCCGGCGCCCCTGGCGCTTCTGGATTAAGGACAACCCTTTTGTAAGCAAAAGCAAGGGCTAACCCGATTTACCGCTGGATGTTCTCATTCATGGCAGTGTTTTCCTGTAACTTCGTTATTTCCCACACATCCAAAAATCTGATTTGTCACGTTGCCGGTTGTGACAAAAAGTGCGGGAAGCCACATCCGTTGCGGGGAATGTGGAAAATACAAACAATAATGCGACACAGGAGATTTTCTTGAAGCGAAAACCCGAAAATTTTTACCCGTTTTTGTGGCACGGTTTCTGGCTGGCTTTTACTTCCGCCTTTACCGATTACAATACGGTGCTGCCGGTAATGATTGTTAAAGCCGGGGGAACTTCGTTCCACATTGGCTTATTAACGTTCATTACGGTGGGCTTTCCTCTTCTGTCCCAATTGATCTTTACTCCTTTTATCTCGTCGCGGCACTCCAAAAAACCGTACTTGATTTTGGGCATCGGGTTGCGTATTGCCGCTTTAAGCGGTTTGGGATTTACCATTTACCTGTTCACCAACGCTTCATCTTTACAAATCATTTACCTTATTTACGTGTGGATGCTCCTGTTCACCATCAGCGGCTCTTTCGCCGGTTTGTCGTACACCCATCTGGTTGGCATCAGCTTTACCGGCGATGAACGCAAACATTTTTTAGTAACCCGGCAAATACTTTCGGCCATTGCCCTGGCCCTGTCTGCCTACTCGGTGCGGTTTATTCTAAAATTTCGGGAATTCCCGGAAAATTACATGTTACTTTTTTTCATCGCCAGTGCCATGCTTTTTGTGGCCTCATTGGGTTTCTGGCTTTTGCACGAGCCCGGCCATTCCAAGGTCAAAAATACCTTTACGATTGTCGAACTCATTCGTAACATTCCCAAACTACTCCGTACCGATCCGAACTTGCGTTATTTCATCATCATCGCCAATGCTTTGTCGGCTTCGCTCATTCTCATTCCTTTTTTAACCGGCTCACTCAAACGCCAATTTACGCTCAGCGGAACATTGGTCGGTAATTTAATCGTATTTCAATATCTGGGAATGGTTATTTCCAATTACATCTGGCGCAAAGTTTCTCACAAACGCGGGTTCAAGGGATTACTGCAAATAGCCATTGTCATGATCGCCTCGGTTCCCATTTTGGGACTTGCCATTCTTTGGTTGAATTCCCAGCCCGCATTGTATCTTCTCTTCTTCTACATCGGCAGTGCGATTAGTGTGTACAAAATTTCGATGGAAGGCGTTTTGCTGGAAATTACTACCAACGAGAACCGGGTTCTTTATTCCGGTGTGTACAGTGTGATGAATGTGCTGGGCGCTTTTTTGCCCCTGTTCATCGGAATCATTCTCCATTTAATCAACCGGCAGGTATTGTTTGTCGTGTTTGGTATTGTTTCGCTCAGCAGTCTGTTTTACTTCCGG
>CAYXUS010000127.1:0-4887 GCA_964468415.1 uncultured Caldithrix sp. | reverse complement strand
ATCATGGTACTCACGGAATAAATGGGGATATTGAGCGTGGCCATAGCACCGAAGGCCCAAATGCTGCTGAGCACAACCACCAGCAAGGTTAAAAACGTACTTTTCCAGCTACGCAACAACAGAAACAGGACGACAATAATTACCACCACCACAATGGGCACCATGCGTTTCATGTCCTTGGGCCCAAGATAGGCCAACGTCCCTTCCACAATAGGACGACCGGCTACGTACACTTTTTCCGGCCCTTCGTACTTTTTGGCCAGTTTTAAGATGCGATGGTAAAAATCCTGCGTGAACACATTATCGCCGATGCGGGCAATAACAATGGCCACGGTTTCGTCTTTGGATACCAGCTTGCCGTACACCATGTCGTTGGTAATTACCTTTTGCCGCAGTTCGGCCAGTTTGGCCGAATCTTTGGGTACGCGTTTGTAAAAAGCGCGCACATCCATGCCGTCTTCGGTGCCGACAATGTTATCGGCCGTGTAAAGCGAGGTTACATCGCTTTTCTGGATTTCTTTCATCTTTTGCAGCTCTTTGGTGAGCTTTTTGATTTTGGTGAGTGTACGGTAATTGAACACACCGTTTGTATCTTGCAAAGCGATAATGATACCGTCTTTGATATCGAACCATTTTTCGGCCTTGTCGCTGTAAATAAAGGCCGGATGGTTTTGCGGCATGTACTTATCCAGATTGGTTTCCATTCTGGAATTGGTAGCCATCTTGTAAAAGAAAAAGATGGTTAACACGGTAACAATGCCCACAATCAACCAGGGTTTTTTAAGCGCTTTGGTTAAAAACTTTTCCATAATGTCTCCTCGCTATGATTGTGAATATTCACTAACTTTTTAAACAAAATAATAATGCTGATCCGTTCAGCTTTTATTCTTAAAAATAAAACTAACTACGCGTTATTAAGCGCTCGATGGTATACCACAATTTTTGTCCTTCTTCCATCAGGTCGAGCTTAAAATCCGAAAGACGCCAGTGGGTAACAATCAAACGCAGCGCGCCGGTAATCATGAAGGCAAGCTCCTGATCCGGCACATCGTTGCGGAATTCACCGGCTAATTGCCCCTCGCGGATAATGTCGATAATGATATTTTGATTGGCGCGCATAATTTCGTAGATCTGATCGGAAAGGCGCCGGTCGTTGCGGAACAATTCTTCGGAAAAAATAACCGACGCCAGGGCCTTATTTTTCGAAAAATGTGCAAAGCGTCCCAATAGCATTTGTTTCAATTTTTCGGTTGCCGTTGCATTCATGCCCTGCAATTCTTTATTCAGATTTTCCTTACTATCTCTGAAAATGGCCAGCACCCCGAGCAAGATATCCATCTTGCTGGCAAAGTGCCGGTAGATGGCCGATTCGGCAATGCCGATTTTCCTGGACAAATTTTTGATGGTCAATTCCTGAATGCCTTTTTCGGCAATCAATTCAATGGCCGCATTGATAATTTCCTGTTGCCGTTTCGTAAAAGTTGTCATTTTCTTTTCCATCGTTTGTGAATGTTCACTCACAATATACGTATAGCTTTTCCTTTTGTCAATTTTTTGTTTCACAAATAAATGAGCGCCCGCGTTTCTTGCTTTGCGTACATCTCTGAGGGTTTCTTGCAAAAAAAAAGCGGCAGCTCATCGGTACAGGAGCTACCGCTTTTAATTTTTCTCCTTCAGAAAAATTCTGAAGCAAAAAGCAGAATTAGCGCACCAAACACATTTTAATGCTTTGACGAAATGACCCGGCATTTAAAACGGCAAAATAAATTCCGGCCGGAACCGCATTGCCCAAACGGTCTTTTCCATCCCAATTTAAACGGTATTGTTTACCTTCGGGCAAACTCCGGTTCAATAACGTACGTATTTTTTGACCCCGAATGTCAAAAATCTCCAATTGCACCGTAACCGCTTCTCCGGTACGTTTCGGCACGTCAAATACAATTTGTGTGGCGGGATTGAACGGATTGGGCACATTGGGATACAGCTTAAAGTGCTGCGGTACGGAGGTTCCGCCCGTAATGGTTTGATCGTTAACGGCTAAAATTTTTATCGGGCCATGAAAAGTGCGATGACCGGTTAAACTGACATCGGCCAACTTATAATAATAGGTCTGTCCGTTTTGCACGGTATAATCCGAATAGCGATAGGTTTTGCCCACGCTGCTGTTGAGCTGGCCTTTTAAATCGGGATTTGTAAGATAACTGCTTAACAATTGATAGCCTTCTTCTTCGGACAAGGAACGGTAAATTTCGAAGCCCAGGTTATCCACTTCGCTTTCGGTACGCCATTGCAGCAAAACGGCATTGTTGCTTACCGTAGCACCAAAGGAAGAAAGAGTAACGGGCAGGGATTGGTCAAGACCGTATTTGCGTCCCGGGGAGGCCTGGGGATCGGTAAGAGTAACCGTGTGATCGACCGACCAATTAACCGTACCCGTAATGGTTGGATGGAAATCCCAGCTACCCGTATAATCGGGATTTCGTGACTGGGACTGTCCGGCAACCCACGAATCGCTTAAAGTCACTTCGCTACCCACAAGTGTGGCGCCAGTTGTAAAATCTGCGGTTAAAGTTCCATTCCCCCATTTTACAGTAATATACAAGCCATCGTTGTTTTTAAGCCCAACAGCATCATCCGAATTGCTCAAACGAAAACCCGATGGCGCCGAAAGCACCAAATTTCCTGCTCCCGGATTAAAATTCGTAACATCGGCTCCTGCGGTAAAAACAACGACTGCCTTGCCCGGAGCGATATAGGTAGGATCGGGAAAAACAAAATAGGCGGTTGAATTATCGGCCAAAGTCCAACCGCCAATATCGATCGTTTGATCCGAATTATTGACGATTTCGATAAACTCATCTTTGTCATAGCTAGAACTTGTACTTCCATCCGCATTGTAATCGAAGGCAGAGCCATTGGCGCAAACTTCATTGATCGTAACTCCCGAGGTGTAGGTGGTAATATTGTCATCTCTCAGATAGCCCTGCGCATTGGCCCGATTTAATATAAAGAAAAGACCAACAAATAAAATGAAATAACGCATAGCCCCTCCCAAATGGCATATTTTAAGGAATGGTTCTTGACAAAATTTACTAAATCCGCATGTCAATATCCAGTCAAAATTACACTTTGGACATTTTTTTAAGACTCTCTGCTAAACAATTTCTGCTGTGCTTTGCCATGACTTCTCTTCCCGACAAAAACCAGCTACTTTTTCTTTTTTCCTTTTTCCTTTTTCCTTATTTTATGCGTAGAGTCATCAAACAACGGGGCTTTCATGAAACGTATTTTGTTGGTCATTTTGCTTATCAGCTTTGTACATTTATCCCGGGCGCAAACTTCTTTGCAGCCGTACCATTGGGCCTGGTCTTATCTCGATTATCTGAAAACCGCCGGTTATTTACCGTCACTAAATATGAATGATCGCCCCTGGCCAAAAGAGGCGATCGTTGCGGCATTGGATGCTATTGATCCGAAGAGTTTATCCGCAGAGGATGCGCAACTTGTCATTCTGTTGAAAAAAACGCTTTTGGCACAGACAAAGCATTTTGTTTTAGCCGACGATAGCTCTGCAACCATTGAGCCCGGCATTTTTACGATATGGGCCTTTAATAAAAACGATATCGATACGGGCGGGCGTTTCGAATACGCATTGCATCCGTCCGTCCGGGCGCGCTTTGGCAAACACATTGGTTTATATGTGAATTACAAAATTTTCAATCAGGCTCCGCCGCATTATATCGGGAAAAAATTTCGCAATCTTTATGCCTACGAAGAGCAGGGTTATCTTTCTTTTCGTTCCCGTTATTTGAACTTAAAGATCGGCCGCGATTTTTTGCAAACTGGTCCCGGACGCAGCGGACAGTTGCTTTTTAGTGCGCACAGCCGTCCCTTTGATTTATACGATGTGCGCATAGGCAGTCCGAAAATTTATTTTAAATTCTACGGAATCCAACTGGACAAGCGACGTGTTCCGGATTCCGATTCCACTTATGGCGGGCAAATCGCCAATCGTTTTATAAACGGTCACGGACTTTATGTGAATCTGAAAAACAAATATTATTTTGGGATCAGTGAAATTGCCTTGTACGGCGGGCCGGATGTTCGCTGGCAATTGGCGCTGATGAATCCCTTAAACATTTATTACGGCACTACGGCCAACGGGCCGTTTATGACGGCCAATTCTTTTTATGATCTGAATTTCGATCTTTATCTTCCATACGACTTAAATGTTTACGGTGACGTGTTGATCGATGATTTTCAGGTGGATAAAAAAGAACCGGGAGACCTGGAACCCAATGAGATTGGTTTGCTCATCGGAGGCAAATGGAACCGCCCTTTTCGTTTGCCCTTGAGCCGTTTAAATTTTGAATACGTGCAGATACGCAATCGTACCTATAACGCACCGATGTTTGATTGGGAAAAATTCGTGCACCGTAACGCGGTAATCGGTTATTATTTGGGGAATGATTTGAAGGCCTGGTACGGAAGTTTTGAGAAATGGTGGGGTGCCAAATTGTACACACAATTTTTTGTGCAAAGAATTTTGAAGGGCGAAGGAAGTGTTCTGGGAGAATTTAATAAGGATTATTTAAATTACACGGTAGAAGAAGGCTATGACGAGGCGTTCCCCTGGGGGGTGGTGGAAAAGAGATGGGGGGTAGGGGTGCAAGGATTATACAGGATGGATAAGTGGATAAATGGGAATTTTTCTCTATGTTATAATATTTATGAAAACTACCTGCATATTGAAGGAAATAAAAAAAGCGCATGGATCATGCGCTTTATGATTTGGATACAATTAAATTAATTTTTGAAGCGGTAGTGTAACAGATTTTGTGTAAATAGTGGGAAAGGGAGGGAGCCCGCCACAAGGTGGTGCCTATG
>CAYXUS010000126.1:0-4231 GCA_964468415.1 uncultured Caldithrix sp. | reverse complement strand
GGTGGTCATGTTGGCTTTGTATTTCAACGTACAGGATCCCGCAACGCATGGGCACACGTTTAACATGCTGCACATGATGGATCAAAGCAACCACAAAGACATTTTGCGGAGTGTGGATGTCCGTTACTGGTTGTACATTTTGCTCTTTATCGGTTTTGCTATTAAAGTGCCGGTTTTCCCGTTCCACACATGGTTGCCCGATGCGCACGTAGAAGCACCCACCGCCATCAGTGTGATTCTTGCCGGTATTTTATTGAAGATGGGTACGTACGGTTTGTTGCGCATCAGCTATCCCATTTTCCCTGAATTGCGGTTAAAACGGCGTATGCTCTGGCCATCCTTGGGGTAATCAACATCTTGTACGGTGCTTTTGTCGCTATGGCCCAAAAGGATTTGAAAAAATTGGTGGCCTACTCTTCGGTTTCGCACATGGGCTTTGTTTTGCTGGGAATGGCCGCTTTTACCGATGCCGGTATTCACGGTGCGTTGTTTCAAATGTTCAGCCACGGTATGATTACGGCCATGCTCTTCTTGATTGTGGGCGTTATTTACGATCGTGCGCACCATCGTCAAATCGAAGGTTTTGGCGGTTTGGCCGTTAGTATGCCGGTTTATGCCGGAGTGGCTTCTTTGGCTTTCTTTGCCGCCCTCGGCTTGCCGGGCATGACCGGATTTATCGCCGAAGCCAGCGTTTTCATCGGCTCTTTTCCGGTATACCGCACTTTGACGATTATGGCCGCGTTGGGTATCGTTATTACCGCTTCTTACGTTTTGTGGACGGTACAACGCGTCTTTCTCGGAAAATTGAATCCAAAATATGCCGATTTACCCGACATTAATCGTCGTGAGCTGTTTACTCTGGTTCCGTTGGGCATTATGGTCATCTTGTTTGGTGTTTATCCCATGCCCATCTTACATCTGATGCGTTCGTCGCTTATTCATCTGATTTCTTTAATGCATTAATGCCGTAACTGTGGTTGGTTAAAAGGAAAAAAGACCTATGGATAACTTGAGTAGTTTATCGTATTTCGTACCGGAATTATTTTTAAGCGCTGCAATTTTGCTGATTATTATTCTGGATTTGTTGCTCAAAAAGGAGCAGAAAATCTGGACGGGAATTTTATCGGCTGCAGCCTTACTAATAAGCGTATTTTTGATCTTCAAACAATACCAACTTCCCGTGCACGACATTTTTAACGGAATGTTGGTGGTCGATTCTATGGCCGTGCTGGTTAAATTGATTGCCGCGGTCTCATCGATCATTATCATCCTGTTTTCTTTGCCCTACGTGGAAGAAAAAACCGAGTATTACGTCCTTATTTTAATTACCACGCTGGGTATGTTTTTAATGGCCTCCGTGAATGATATTTTGATGATCATTCTCTCCATGGAGTTGGTTGGTTTGATGTCTTATGTTTTAACCGGCTTCACCAAGCGCAATGTCAAATCGGATGAAGCCTCGTTAAAATACATTTTGTATGCCGCTGCCAGTACGGCCGTGATGGCCTTTGGTTTTTCGTACATTTACGGCATGACCGGAGAGACGAATCTGATTAAAATTCAGCAGGCACTGATGACCAATCCTCCGAATCAGGCGGCCTTTTTCATCGCGGTTGTCTTGGTTTTGGCCGGTCTGGGTTACAAAATTGCCATGGTGCCTTTCCATTTCTGGCTGCCGGATGTGTACGAAGGCGCCCCGACTCCGATTACGGCTTTTCTTTCTGTGGGTCCCAAAGCCGCTGGTCTGGCTGTTATGATTCGCTTTTTGATCACCGTAACGGCGCATCCTACTTCGGGCATGGCAACGGCCTTTGCGCAAAACTTGCAGGTCCATCTTCCCATGCTTATCGCCGTGCTGGCGGTGATTACCATGACGTTCGGGAACACGGTGGCCTTGCGGCAAACCAATATCAAACGCTTGATGGCCTACTCTTCCATCGCTCACGCCGGTTACATGATTATGGCCATGGTTGTTTTTAATGCCGAAGGGTTTACGGCGATTCTCTTTTACCTGATCATTTACATGTTCATGAACTTCGGTGCCTTTTGGGTGATTATCACCATGACCAAACGCCTGAACAGCGATGAAATTTCGGCTTTTCGCGGATTGGGTTACCGTTCGCCCTACGCTGCCGTTGCCCTGGCTATTTTCCTGTTTTCTTTAACCGGCCTGCCGCCACTGGCCGGATTTATCGGTAAATTTTATTTGTTTGCTGCGGTCATTAAGGCCGAATGGTACGTGCTGGCCATTCTCGGTGTTTTGAATAGCGTTGTTTCTTTGTACTACTACGCCAATATCGTACGTACCATGTTTCTGGAAAGCGCTCCGGTTCAGGAAGCCGTGCCTTTCAACCTGTACGACAAGGTTTTATTGACCGTTTTGCTGGTACCGGTGCTTTTGTTCGGCGTGTACTGGAGTCCGGTATTACGATTAACCGAAATTTCTTTTAACGTTTTTCACTAATAATTTTCATGTTTTGATTGTTTAAAAAGCCCGCATCTGCGGGCTTTTTTTGTTTGGAGTTCTAACGCTCGCTCGGGACGTTTCCTTTAAACAAATTATTTCTTAAATTGCTTCCGGTCATTTTGAGATCCGAGGGAATCATGAATCATCAAGCACGCTATCTCTTCATTAATTCCACGCTGGCTTTCGTGGCCGCTTTTTTGGTTACAACGCTCGTGCATGAGCTCGGGCATTTTATTGCCTATTTTTTACTGGACATGCATCCCACGCTGTACCATAATCAGGTGGTTGTTTCGGACGGAAACGCGCTTTCTACCCCTGCCCGAATTTTCGGTAAAAGTGCGGGTATGCTTCTGTGCCTGCTTCAGGGCGGAGTATTATTTTTCTTTTTGAATAAGAATAAG
This sequence comes from uncultured Caldithrix sp., assembly GCA_964468415.1. Lineage (GTDB taxonomy): Bacteria > Calditrichota > Calditrichia > Calditrichales > Calditrichaceae > Caldithrix. Next base: position 1,363 of record CAYXUS010000126.1, on the reverse strand, counting down.
AAAAATAACGCCTTTAATCTTTTCTTGCTCTGGTCGGGCCTGCTTGGTTTTGTTAATTTCTTTGGATATTGGATGATTGTCCCCTTTACCGAGGTTGGCGATTCGGGAGCCATTGCCCGCTTGCTCCACATTCCGCTTTGGGCCCAATATTTAATCGCTCTGGCGGCATTGGACGGGCTGTTTTTTATCGTGCGCAAGATGGGAACGGTTTTCAACCGTTTTTTGCCGGCCACATCCGAAAAGCGCATGCGGCACAAAATGGCCAATGCTATTCTGCTCTACCCACTGGTGTTGGGCAGCCTGATTAATGTTTTGCTGGCTCTACCCGCTCCGGCGGCCATAAGTCTCATCTACCCGGCCACCAGTTCGTTTGTACTGATGATCGCCTACCGGCACATCGTAGAAGCCCAACCGCCACTTACCAAAACCTCATCCTGTGTGGCGGATAGGCTTTCAACGATTTTAATCGTTTTGGCGCTCGTCTTTGTTCTTATCAACCGCGTGCTCGTTAGCGGATGGAAAATCTGAAAAGCGACACTGCGCAATCGATTCATCGATTGCGCACACATCGACCGTAGAAATTAAAACAAAGGAATTAATAATGCCGATCTGGAAAGGAAAAATCTCTCTGAATGAACTGAACGCTTCCTCTGGAAACACGATGGTCGCTCATTTGGGCATCACTTACACCGAAATTGGTGATGACTACCTAAAGGCGCGCATGCCTGTGGATGAACGCACCAAACAGCCGGCCGGATTACTCCACGGTGGAGCCTCGGCGGCGTTAGCGGAAACACTGGGCAGTGTGGCCGCCTATTTTTGTGTGGATCGCGAAAAATACGATACGGTTGGCATAGAAATTAATGCCAGCCACCTGAGGCCGGTAACGCAGGGATTCGTAGAAGGCGTAGCGCGTCCCATTAAAATCGGCTTAACCATGCAGGTGTGGGAAATTAAAATATTCGACGAGAATCAACGTCTTGCCTGTATTAGCCGTCTTACTCTGGCCGTGGTAAAAAAGAGAAGGCAGGAATAATTTGGCGTGTAAAACTTTACTTGCCCGGGCCATTCTGTTTTAATGATCTTCTTCTTTCAACAGCATTCGTGCCTTGTTCTCGAACCATTTCAGACTCACCTTCATTCCCGATGGCACATCATCAGGCCAGGCAAAAATCCGTAGCGGAATTTTGTACCCGGGCAAGATTTGGCGCAACGCATTCTTGAAAGCAGCTTCCTGAACCGAATCAAACTTTTCCGCTTTGACAAAGGCTACGGGGCACTGCCCAAAACGGGACTCGGGAACCGGGACGACAACGGCTCTTTGAACACGGCTAATTCTCTCCAGAGCTCGTTCGATTTCCTC
>CAYXUS010000125.1:0-18336 GCA_964468415.1 uncultured Caldithrix sp. | reverse complement strand
CACTTTAAAATGGTGCTCACCGGTTTTAAGCTGGGTCAACGGGTATTCAATTTTTCCCCGTTGATACGAATTTTTATCGTAGGCAAAAAAGCCGGAAATATCGATGGGTTGTTCGTTGTCGATTTGCAACGAAATAGTATGGCCTGTTTCGCCGGTAACATTAATCCCGTGCTCGTCGTAAAGTTCCACAATTAAAATGGTGCTTTGCGGAATCAAATCGCCCGGGGTAAAATTTTCCTGTCCCTTAAAATACACATCGATGTCCGGTCCCTGCCCGTCATTGATATTACTTTCCGATCCGTAGATCAAAAGACTGCTGTTGTAGCCCATTGCGTTCAAGTGTGTGGCGGGATCGTAGGCATAAAGCGTTAAGCGTCCCGTGGGCTTGTTCACAAAACGAATGGACTTCGGAATGATAAAGTGCCCTTCAATGGCTCCGTTTTGTACATCTACCTCGCCTTTAAAAAGCCGGGGGCCGGTCAGTTTAATCAAATTGAACCCGGAACCGGTTTTAACCGAATCGTATTCCGCGTCGTGCACGATGATGACGGCCTCGCCGCTAAAGTTGCTATTGATTTGATTATTCTCGAGAACTTCACCTTTTACGGTTACCGTGCTCAGTGCTTTTAAGGTGTCGGGCGGATCGATTTGAGTGATTTGAATTTTTTTACGGGCATCTAACAGGTGCATGGCCGGGTCGGCAAACAGGATGTATTTTTGGTCGTTAACGCTCGAACCTCCGGATTGCAGAACGGCACTCAATTTGGCCGTACCAAGAGGGATGCTCGGATTACCTTGTGGAAAAAGATTTTTAAAAAAGGTGTAGGCCAGGGAGAAGTTGGCATTAGAATAAGCCAGCCGGGTGGAACTCATGGCGCCGATGATCCCGCGGTCTTCAGCCCAGATGAGTGCCTCGGTAAAACTGGGTTCGTGCGGATCATCGAATTTACCGAAATCACAGGTAGCGGCGACCAGAAAGGCCAAACGTCCCTGATTTTTAATGCGGGGATAGTCCCGCTCCATAACAAACACACCTTCGTGGGCCCACTGGGTAGGGCTGCCATGTCCCACGTAGTTCACAATAAGCGTTCCCTGGTTCAGGTAGTTGAGCAACGCCGTGTTGGCTTCCGGCTTTACCCGGATGAATCCGCCTGGTACGGAAGGGAAGAGAGACAGATAGACGCGGTTGATCGTGAACTTGCGTAAGTTGGGAAGCTCTGCGATTTGCTCACTCTGATTTTGATGGATCCATTCATTCGAAACGCCGGGACGCTGCTCATCGTCGGCCACCATCGTCAAATTGGTTTGCCAGCCGTCCTGTTCCGATGCGAAAAAATAGTCTTTGGTTTTTTTGACTATGCGTTCACAATCAAGAATACTTTCCACCGGAATACGCCCCTGGGCAATGTCCGGGGTAAAGGTGGTAAAACGGCTTCCGCCTGTGTAGTTGATATCCACAAAATAGTCGTCCGTACACCGGCTATCCACTTCCGTGGAATTGTAAATTTCCCAGGTTGGCACGCGCAATGTGTCCGGCAAGTTAATGTTCCGGTAGTCGTAGTGGGCATCGCCAAAAAATAAAACGTAACTGGGCGAGGGGGCCTGCCAGTTGTAGTAGGCAAAGCGAATGTAATTACGCAGTGCGGTGGGATCGGGCACACCGCCGTTAAAATAAAAATAGATGTCTTCCATGCAGGTAACTTTGCTGCTAAGTTCCTGGCTGTGCAATTGGGCGAATTCCCGGGCATAGGGCAGAAAAGATTTGTGAGTAACGATTAAATAATCGGCCTGATTGCTGCCGTTTAGCAAGTCTTCCTGCGGGGTGAATGAAGGCAGGGTGCCCACGGGGATGATTTTTTGCGAGCGCAAACTGGTTACCAAAATGAGTCGCTCATGGTCGGCAGCCGGTAAGGTAAAAGTGAGCTGGCCACCGCTGCTGCTTAAGTTTTTGGCCAGAACAAACGGGGCGGTTTCGTCTGTGACGTCCAGAATGTAAAAATCATTGCCACTGCTCAAATTCGTCACGCGGTAGTTTACATCCTGATCGGTGCTTTGTGTGTAAAAAAACAATTGATCGTCTTCCGCGGAGAAGTCTCGCGGATAAATGAGTTCGAAATAGTCCAAATAAACGTTACAGGCGTCTTTGTTTCCGGAATACTGGATCGACAGGTCATTGATGCCGTTTTTGAGCCAGTTAAGGTTGGTGATGGTGTGTTCAAATTTGATGCGACTGCTATTATTAAAGGCGATGTCGGAAAAGATGGGATTGGTGTTCAGGGTAATTTTGAAGCCGTACCGATAGTTTTGGGAGTCTGTCCAATGAATGGCAGAGCCGCCCTTAAACTGAATGCGGAATACGGCCTGCGCTCCTGCGGCATCGGTTTTGACCGGCAGAGAGAATTTTTTCTGATAGCTGCCCGTAAGTCCGAAAAAGCGATAGCCGTACCAGTCCGGTCCCGAGGCTAACAAATTGTACAGGTCTTCTTCAAAATGGTAACGGTCCATAAAGTAGGTGGCATCTACGGTGCCCGGCGTTTGGGGCAAAGGTTGTTCGCCCATGCGCAAGCCTTTGCCACCGGGTTGCACATTTAACCAGTAATAGTTCTCTGTGGCAAAGCGGTGCATTTGGTAGCCAAATTTACGATGGGCAGCATCGTAGAACCAGCTATCCACGCTTTTGCCGTAGAAAAGCAGATAATCATTTCCGTTAAACAGTTGATCGCCATTGGTGTCAAAAACCAAAATAGGGATTTCTTGTGTGAAAAGAGGGTTGTGTTCGCTTGCATTGGTGGCGTAATGCAATTCGTGGCCGCCATTGCCGAATAGCCGAAGATTGTCGACGGGCAAATCGCCTTTCAGTATGCCGGAAGTTTCCAGAAGCGAAGCACTGATTTTGTACAGTCCGTCTTCTTTGACGGTAATTTTGTAAAAAGGACCGGCAGGCAGTTGGGCAGATTTTTTCAGGTACGCAGGTCGGGGCACCGCCCAATTTTTGGCCTGTCTGTAATTTAGAATGGCGGCGCGCAAGACGGGTTCGAGCACGGAATGCGCAAGAGTGCGATTGGGCCTGGCCTGTCGGGGGCCGGCAAAGGTGACACGCACGCGAATCCGATCGTACACGGTAAGTTGGTGGCTTTGGGGATGGTACTGCGCCGCAGTTAACCACAGGCTTTGGACAGGCAGGTCCCGGAAGTAGGCCACCGGGCTGGTTTGAAAAAGGGCCTGAGGAAAAACCGCGGAATTTTGGTAGATTGTGTCATTAAAGGCGTAATCGTAGCGGCTGATGCCACGCTGATCCTTAAATTGCACCGGTACAGGGGCCATATCGATTTGGTCGAGTGTGTGCGATTGAACGCTGAGTATTTGCACGGAAAAAGGCTTTTCCGACGGCAGGCCAATGGGAATGATGCGCCAGGGGAGCGCAGGGTTTCCGTCTTTATTGCGCGAAACGGCGTTTTCGAAGAAAAGCTTTTGATATTCCCGGCCGTTTATGCGCATGCTTTCCAATTTTAAATGTCGGGGAGTCCATTCGAAGATCAGCCCGTTTGCGTCTTGTTGAATAATTTTAATATCCGATTGAAAAGCCGTTTGGGCAGAAAGAGACATGGTTAGCAGAAATAAAAGCGAGACCACAGACAATTTAAAGGGTGTATTTATCATAGCTGCTCAATCCTTTTAATCTTTTTACAACGTGGCCTTCAATTTAGGGCGCAGCCCGCATTTTATCAATAGAAAAATTAAGGACCAAAATAAAGTTTTAAACCTTGCCAAACGGAAGGGAGGGTGGAAAATGAGGAGAAACGCCCGTACAGGAAGATCAGAATCTTCGGTTGACATTCATTCCCTTTTCTTGCAAATTAGCCTGTGTGCATGTGGGTAAAGTTGGTGCATTGCCGGAAAAATCCACGAGCAAAATCAGGAGATGTAACTTTGTTAGTGAGGGAAAGATGAGCAATACCGATTTTTGGGGACTGGTTTATTCCTACGTTTACGCTTTTGGCATGTTGGTAGTTGTAGAACAAGTGGGGAAAAAACTGCATTGGCCTTATTTTGTAACGCGGAAAATTATCCATATTGGGGCCGGGATGTGGGTGTGGGCCATCCTTTTTTTGTTTGACCATTGGTACATCGGAATTATTCCCTTTGCCACATTTATTGTGCTCAATTTCATTTTTTATCGCTATCGGATTTTTAGTGCGATGGACAGCGAGAAGGAAAGTCCGGGAACGGTTTATTTTGCCATCTCCATTACCGTGCTGTTTTTGATCGGGTGGCGCAATGTGCCGTCGGATTACACCTATCTGATTGTTCCGGCTTTAATGGCCATGACCTGGGGTGACGCTATGGCCAGTTTGTACGGAAAATTCAAAGGCAAGCATCTTTACACCTTCATGGGGTCAACCAAGTCGCTGGAAGGTTCGGTGATGATGTTTGTTTTTAGTTTTGTGGCCATCGGTGTGTCATTGTTAGTCTTGAAAGAATGGCACATTAATTTCGTCGCCGCACACCTCGCCCCGGGGAAATTGATGCTGGTCAGTTTCGTTACAGGGATGATTGCAACGGTTACCGAGGCGGTTTCCCCGGTGGGAACCGATAATCTCTCCGTTCCCTTGATAAGCGCGCTCACACTGTATGTTTTGATTTGACGGGCCCTACAAAAAACGTTTGAGCAAAGCAAACGGCAAATGCGGGATCAGGCAACGGAAAGGTTTCCAGCGCAGCGAGACAACCGCCCGGCGCTTTCGTTTGCGAATGGCCTTGAAAATGCAGCGAGCAGCCTTTTGGGGTGAAATGGCCCAAAAAACATTGGGTTGATCTTCCGTAAGCGGGGTGCGCACAAAGCCGGGCATAATTTCGGTTACCCAAATGCCTTTGCGTTCCAGCTTGAGACGAAGCCCGTCCAGATAAATACCCTCGAAAGCCTTGCTTGCCGTGTAGGCCGGATTGCGCCCGCCCAGATACTTTGCCAGTGATGAAATACCCACCAAATGGCCGTGGCCTTGCCGCAAAAAATAGCGCGCCGCCCAGATAAGCACGCGGGCATACCCCATCACGTTGGTTTGCAGGACCTTCCATTCGGTTTCCCATTCCAGCTCCGCATTTTTGCGGGCAATACTGGCTGCCATAAGACACACGTCCACACCTCCCAGACGTGCCGCCACTTCATCAAGCGCCGGGGCAATCGCGTCGAGATCACGCACATCAAGAGAATGCCCGATAAATTGCCCGTTTAAATTTTGTTCCATCTCCTGCAATGCTTCTGCGTTGCGGGCCAGCCCTGCAACTTTGTAGCCCTGTGCCACAAAAACTTCACTCAGAGCGCGGCCGATGCCCGAGGTACATCCCACGATAATTGCTTTTCTCATTACGCCTCTTTGAACTTTGTTAGATTTTCGTTATTTTAGCCAAACGAGATCGGATAACGAAAAATACGGAAAAATTTGTTTGTCCGAAACGCCTTTTATCAGGAAAAAGCGCACACACGGTGGAGAAAACATGGTCATGCCTAATGAAATTCACATCGAAATTCGTGTGGGAACTTCCGGTTACAGTTACGAAGACTGGCGCAATGTGTTTTATCCTCCCCAAATGCCGAAGAGCCGTTTCCTCGAATTTTATGCGCAATATTTCAATGCCGTGGAAATCAACAGTACCTATTACGCCGTTCCTTCGCCGTTTACCGTTGAACGCCTGGTGCAAAAAACGCCGTCCGAATTTTGTTTTGTTGTTAAAGCCCATCAGGAAATTACCCACAAGCGTCAGGAATATCTGCCTGTGGCAACGAAAATGTTAGAGGCATTGCAGCCAATGATAGAAGCCCGGAAATTTCACGGGATTCTGGCGCAATTCCCCTATTCCTTTAAAAATACGGAGGCAAATCGGCGTTACCTGTTGCAGCTTCGGGAAGTATTCGGGAATTTTCCCTTATTTGTCGAATTCCGTCACATTAGCTGGGCACGCAAGCCACTGTATGCCTTTTTAAAAGAAAATCAAATCGGTTATGTGAATGTGGACGAACCGGCTTTACAGGGATTGCTGCCTCCTCAGGCCGTGGCCACCACACCCTTTGCCTACGTTCGGTTTCACGGCCGCAATGCAGAGCATTGGTGGGACGGCGATGTCGTTAGCCGCTACGATTACGAATACACAGAAGCCGAATTAAAAGAATGGCTTCCGAATATCGCCCAACTGGTACAAAACTCCCGACGTACCTATCTGTTTTTTAACAATCATCCCAAAGCTCAGGCCATTCGGAATGCCCGGCAAATGCTGGCCCTGCTCAAAGATCAGCTTTCTTTTCCCCATTAAGGCAGCGCGTTTGGATTAATGTTTCGTCAGCTTAACCGCAGGAAAGAGCAACAAAAAAGCCATGCTAATTACCGCCAGACCGGCGCCAAGTCCGAGCCAATCGACCAGCGCGCCAATAACGGGACTAACAATGACCACCAGCAGTGTTTCCAGTTGCGACATGGTAGAGAGTCCGGAAGCCATGATGCCGGAAGGCAAGGCTTCGCCGAGATAACTGACAATGAGCGGCCGGCGGATGTTACGCATCAGGTAAAGCCCCACAAATAAAATGGCGGCGACAACCGGAAAATGAAAATAGAGAGCCAGACCGGCCAGAAAAACGGTCAGGATGCCCGTCAGGTAGGCTACGTCAATCGCACGCGGGAGATTGTTGAAATGTGCTTCCAGACGGTAGGCATTCCGCGAGCTGAACGAGGTGAGCAAGTACAGAATGAAATAGGTCAAACCAATCAGAACCGAAGTGCGCTGGGTCGGATCGAGGAAAAGCAGAAGCGGCAGTTGCAAAGTTAGTTGTTTTAGCAAGGGTTGCAGGTAGTCTTTTATTCCTTTAAAGAACCCTCCGTAGCTGGCCGCACTCAAAAAAGGACGCCAATTTTTTAATTGTGTAAATTGTTTGAGATATTCGATGATTACATTTTTGAGCCGGGGCCAGAACCTTTCGGAAGCTTCTTTGTGCGAAAGTTTTGACGTGCGGTTAAGGTAGCCGGGGTAACTCATTAGGTTCAGCAAATCCAGGGCGTAAGGCAATGCCGAAGCCAAAAAGAGCAGGCGGTATTGTTTACCCCAAAGCAAAATACCAATGGCAAGAAGTGAGCTTAAAGCCGAGCCCATTTGCGACCACGAGCGGGTTCTGCCGTAAAATTGCGTTTTTAAGTGTAGCCAGCCGTTGCGCTCCAGGTAGCTTAAAATCATGGCCTTGTGTGTGCCGGAGCGGAAAGCCTCGCCAACGCCAAAGAGAACCATTGCGGCAGAAAACAAAAGAAACGAGCGACTGGAATAAAAAATGAAAAATGAAATAAGGTAAGAGGCAAAAGAAAAAACCATCGCATTTTTCCGGCCGTAGCTGTCGGCGACAATGCCGGAGGGAATCTCAAAGATATTTTTGCTGATTTCGCGGATGGAGTACAGCGTGCCGATTTGCAGGAACGAAAAACCCGCTTCGCGTAAAATCAAAATTAAGAACGCATCGAAAAAGCGTAAATTTTTTAAGAAGCCGTAGGCGCAAAATTTAAAATACTGTAAACTCCGGAATGGTTTTAATGCCGATTTGTTTTCCATGTGACCATGCTCACATTCACTTGATAGGAGTAAATAATTAGCCTAAATTTTCTTAATTTATGCGTATTGTTGTTAAATGTAAATATTAATTCCAAATTCAGCAATTTAAGGTGCTGAATCGGTCTCAAAAAGTTAACCATTTCATGGATTGAAAACTTTTAACATTCAGGAGCCATATTGAAGACCGTTGTTCGTTTTGCTCCCAGTCCGACCGGTTATTTGCATGTGGGTGGTGCCCGAACCGCCATATTTAACTGGCTGATTGCCCGCCAAAAGCATGGGCAATTTCGTTTGCGCATTGAAGACACCGATCGTTTGCGCTCAACCGAGGAATCCATTCGGAAAATACTTTCGGCCCTGGAATGGCTGGGGGTGGATTGGGATGAGGAGGTTGTGTACCAGAGCACCCGGCAGAGCCGCCATCTAAAAGTAGCCCAACAACTTTTGCAGGAAGGAAAGGCTTACCGCTGTTTTTGTACGAAAGAAGAACTGGAAGAAAAAAGGCGCCGTGCAGAGGCGTTGAAATTAAACAAACGTTACGACGGAACCTGTCGCCATTTAACTCCCAAACAAATTCAGGAAAAGTTACGCCAGGGGCTTCCCTTTGCCATTCGTTTTAAAGTGCCGGAGGGCGAAGTAACCTTTAACGATTTGATCCACGGCCCGACCAGAGTGGACAATGACACCCTGGACGATTTTATCATCGTACGTTCTGACGGAACGCCGGTGTACCAGTTAGCCGTGGTGGTCGATGACCATGATATGGGCGTTAATCTGATTTTGCGCGGCGATGATCACCTTTCGAATACAAACAAGCAAATTCTGCTTTATCAGGCGCTGGGATGGGAAGTACCGCAGTTTGGCCATGTGCCCCTTATTTTGGGAGAGGACAAAAAACGGCTCTCCAAGCGGCATGGAGCGACTTCGGTGGAAGAGTTTGCGGCCATGGGAATCTTTCCGGAAGCGTTGTTCAATTATTTGTGTTTGCTGGGGTGGGCTCCTGGGGATGACCGGGAGATTTTCAGCAAAGAAGAATTGATTCAGCGATTTACCATTGAACGGATTAATAAAACGCCGGCTGTTTTTGATCTGCAAAAGCTTTTGTGGATGAATGGGCAATATCTCATGCGGAAATCGGTGGATCAGCTTTTGCCTTACATCCGACAATGGCTCGAAGAGAACAATTACCCGGTGCAGGCGACGGAGGAGCCGCGGTTTCGGTATTTGATCAATCTGTACCAGATTCGCGCCAAAACCTTAAAAGAATTGGCCGAGAATTTACGTCTGTATTTTGATGACCCTCAAAGCTACGATGAGAAGGGGGTAAGAAAACACTTTGCAAAAGAAAATGCACAGGAAATATTGCAGGAATTAATCCACCTGTTTAAAAATCAGTCAGATGATTTTTTTAATGATCTGGAACGGATTGAGCAGGCGATTCGCGGTCTGGCCGAGGCAATGGAGCTATCCGCCGGCAAGGTGATTCACCCGCTACGTCTTGCTCTGACTGGACAAACGGCCAGTCCGGGCATCTTTGAACTTATTTATGTGCTTGGCCGAAAAAAGGTTTTGAATCGCCTAAAAAATGCCCTAAATTACCTAAAAAAGATGAATTTCTGAAATGCTGTCTGAAAAGCTAAACATATTACTCGTCAATGCTGACGAAAATTTGACACGGTTGATTAACGGGATATTGGGTTCCGTTAATTACCAGCTAACCCCCTTTAGCGGCCAGGCCTTTCCCTACTCCACGGTTGCGAGCCAGCATTTCGATTTGATTGTTATCAACGATCAAAAGGCGGGCATTGCGTCGCCCGAAGCATTTCGGCAAATTCGACTTGTCTCTCCGGAAGCCCATATCGTTTTGGTTAAATCGGATATTTCCGATTTGGAAAAATGGGCAGAGTTTAACGATCTCAACATTGTTCCCGGCGATGCATTGGCAGAGCGCCTGCCGGTTGTATTAAGCCATTTTTATTCTCAATTCAGTAATCGGCATTTGGCCCATTTGCTGTATTGGCGTCTTTTAAAAGAGACACTGGAAAGCGCATCTCTTTTTACGGCCATTTTGGATGAAAAATCGCGAATAGTCTTTTTAAATAGAACGGCAAAACAAGTTTTAAAAATTTCATTTGAAGAAGAATACGCCCTGAAGTTTTGTGATTTTATGAAAGAGGGAGAAAAGGTCTGGAAATTTCTAACGGGTAAGTTTGATAATTCCAAACCCGGCCACATCACAATGGAGTTACAGTTGGTCGATCGCAATTTTAGCGAATTTTCATTCCCGGTGAGCGTGTACCGTGTAAAAAACGATCGGAATTTTTATCTCGTTCAGGGTACTTGCCTTACGGATAAATCGCGGGGCACCGGCAGTGAGACCGAAACCATTTTGAATGCCTTTGCCGATTCTTTGGCCAATGAGTTGTTGAATCCGCTAAATGTTATCTGGGGACGTTTACAGCTCTTTCAGACAAACGAGCGCTTGACAGAACAAGACAAGCATCACATTCGGTTAATTGAAAAGCAGATTCAGCGCATTAACGAAGTTATTGCGCGGTTGGTTTCTTTTACCTCGATTAAACGTGATTTGGTGCCACAAAAAATAATGCTTAACGAGATACTTAAACGTTTGAGCATTTTACCCTCGCTCAAGGAACACATCCAGAAATCACCACCTCGTTTGGAATTAAGGTTGGGTAAAGAAATTCCACCGCTTTACGGGCAGATTGCACACATCGAACTCTTGTTTAATATGATCATAGAACTTATATTAAATTTAACACCCACAAATTCAAAAATAATTATCGAGACACTTTCCGAAGAATCACAGGATGGCGATCGGGAAAAGGTCACCGCGAATTTTCTGATTCAAAATTACATGGAAGTCGCAGATCAGCATTTACTGAAGAGCACTTTACAGTTTGCTAAAAACGGAAAAAAGAAGTTTGCTCTGGAAATTACGATTGTTCGTTTTATTTTGGATGAATACAAAATAAGGCATGATTTGATTGATGATTCATCATCGTTAATTTTATCATTAAAATTTCCCGGTAGCTAAGTTAGAATAGGGGGCTTAATGAAATCCAGAATTCTAATTGTGGATGATGAGCAGGATGCGCTGGACTTGATGAAAGAAGTTTTTGAGACAAAGGGCTATCTTCCCATAACGGCTTCTAACGGATTGGAAGCATTGAGCATTATCAAACAACAAGAACCCGATATTGTCTTAACCGATATTCGCATGCCGGAAATGGATGGCATGGAATTGCTGCGGATTTTAACCAAAGAATATCCGCACATTCCCGTGGTCATGGTTACGGCTCATGGCACCATCGAAACGGCAGTAGATGCGATGAAAATGGGGGCGAAAGATTACATCCTTAAACCGATCCGGTTGGATGAAATTTTGGCCAAGGTGGAACGCATTACCCAACTGAATTCTTTGATCAAGGAAAATGAGTACCTTCTAAGCAAGCTCAAGCAAACGTACGACTTTACCAATATGATCGGAAAGACGGAGAAAATCCGTCAACTTTTTGAGCTGGTCAAAGATGTGGCGGCAACGAATACGACGGTGTTGATCGAAGGAGAGAGTGGGGTCGGGAAGGAACTTATCGCAAACGCCATCCATTACAATAGTCCGCGGGCCAAGCGGCCTTTTGTCAAAGTGAATTGCGGAGTACTGGCCGAGAGCCTGTTGGAAAGTGAATTGTTCGGTCATGTGCGGGGCGCGTTCACGGGAGCCATTCGCGATAAAATCGGACGGTTTGAAATGGCTAATGGCGGGACGTTATTTCTGGATGAGATCGGTGATATTTCTTTGAATATGCAGCTTAAGTTGCTGCGTGTGCTGCAGGAGGGTGAATTCGAGCGGGTTGGCGGAACCGAAACCATAAAGGTAGATGTGCGTATTATTGCCGCCACGAATAAGGATTTGAAAAAGGCTATTCAGGAGGGAACCTTCCGTCAGGATTTGTACTATCGGTTGAATGTTATTCCGGTTCACGTGCCCCCCTTGCGTGAACGGCGTGAAGATATTAAGTATTTGACTCTGCACTTCATGGAAAAGTTTAACAAGATTTACGGGAAGAATATCCGTGACATTGAACCGGAAGCGCTTCATATTCTTGAGAATTATGACTATCCGGGGAATATTCGTGAACTGGAAAATTTGATTGAACGTATTATTGTGCTGAGTAAAAAGGATGTGATTACGGTGGATGACCTACCGGAGAATGTGCGCCATTATGTGGGCGATCATGTGCTGGATGATATCGATTTTTCCAAGGGCTTTAATCAATTGGTGGAAGAATATGAGAAGAATTTGCTGATCAAGGCTCTGGAGAAAAACAAATTCAATCAGGTGCAAACGGCAAAGATGCTGAGTATGAACCGGAGCACGCTGATATCTAAATTGAAAAAGTACCAAATTTCTTAAGGCGAAAAAAATAGATGACGGGAAGGCGGAAAGAGTTTAAACTCTTTACCGCCTTTTTTTGTGCGGATGGGCCAAAACGGGAAGAGAGGAAAATGCTTTGGAAAGCCGGGGCAGATGGTTTAAACCATCTGCCCCCTCTCGCAGCCTCAATAGCCCAGGCGTTTTAGTTTTCGCTCGTCATAGCGCCAGTTTTCGTTAACTTTTACGCGTAACTCCAGAAAAACCGGACGCCCCAAAAATGCCTCGATTTCCTTACGGGCCGCTTCACCAATTTTCTTTAAAGCCTCGCCCTTCTTGCCAATAATAATTCCTTTCTGTGAATTCCGCTCCACATAAATAATGGCGTAAATGTAATCTTTCTTGCCGGGACGCTCTTTAAATTCTTCAACCACGACCTCCGTAGAATAAGGAACTTCCTGATAAAATTTCTCAAAAATTTTCTCCCGGATAATTTCCGCCACAAAAAAACGTTCAGGTTGATCGCTCAAAATATCGGGTGGGTAAAAGGGCGGATGATAGGGCAAACGTTGCACAATAGCCGCTTCTACTTTGTCCACCCCATCTTGCTTTAAGGCCGATATGGGGATAATTTCCTCAAAAAGATAAAAATCCTTGTACAGGTCAATCAAAGGCAAAAGGTCATCTTTGTGTATTAAATCGACTTTATTCAGCAACAAAATCACGGGCTTCTTTTTGGGATTAATAGCGGTTAAATCCACTTCTACCGGGTGATGTTTAGCCGTTACGTCAACAATAAACAAAAGAATATCCGCATCGTCCAGAGCCGAATGTACCTGTTCCATCATGCGCGCATGTAATTTGTACTTGGGCTTTAAGATGCCAGGGGTGTCCAAAAACACCGCCTGAAAATTTTCGCGATTTAAAATACCCGGAATGCGCCGTCGGGTGGTTTGCGGTTTATCCGAAATGATCGAAAGTTTAATGTTTAGCAGTGCATTCAATAAAGTCGATTTTCCGGAATTAGGCAAACCGATTATGGCTACATATCCTGCTTTGAAATCCGGGGGAATAGAAGTAAGATCGTTCATTTTTTAAAAGCTTCTCCTAAATTTTTCAATAATTCAAGGCGTTTGTTCATGTTCTCGTATTTCGATGCTTCTGCCAGATTATCGGCACGAAATTCGCAAATCATTCCGGTCTTCCCCAGAAAAACATAGCACAGTTCGTTACATTCGTCAATAAACTTTTGAACCGTCGGATGTTGGGAGAGCGCCTGAATTTTTTTTTCGTCCTTGTGGATAACGGCAAATTGGGTTCCGTACACATTTTCCATCAGGTGCATGTTCTCTGCCTGATCGTCCCGATGTTTTTTTAGCCATTGATATTCGGCCAGGGTAAAGGAATCTTGTACCGGAATGCCCCAGCTAATGTCAAAATAATTAAGGCGTTCCTTACCCAATTTTTCACTGCTAATGTTAACGGTAATGGGGTATCCGTGAATTTTTCCGTAAAAAAAAGGACGCGCCGCAAAGCCCCGGCGAATAACTTTTCCATCGTAGTTGTCTTCCAGATCGAGAAGGTTGCGATGGATGGTGTCCCATTGGGATTTACGTACATACAAAAGTAATCCCCAAAATCCCAGTAAAATCAAAACGAATATTAACAAATACAGCATCTTAGTTTCCTGTGCGTTTATTGAATGTAAAAAGGCATGGGTGAAAAACAAACAATAAAAATAATGTATGAAATCCAGCCCAGCACTTTGCGTTTTCGGTCGATGCCAATCCCATCATTCAATGTGGGGGGATGGCGGAAACGAATGAAAATCAAGAGCAAAAGAGTCCACAGAACCCAAATGTACGAATCAAAATGGGAAATTAAATAAAAATTCAAAGCAATCAGCAAAAAGAAAGCACCAATAGCGACAAAGCGCGCCCGATTCCCAAACATGGCGTAAGTAATATGGCCGCCGTCCAGTTGACCATGGGCATAAGATTAATGGCCGTGACCAATAAACCAAACCAAGCGGCAAAAATAAAAGGGAAATGGTACATTTCGTTCATGGGCAGGCGACTGGCACCGAACAATGCACCCCAGGCTTTGTAAAATAGCGTTTGTCCCAGCACAAGGTTAATACCATGCGTCTCATTCAGCGGGTGGATGGTTTCGATGTAGGCGTAAATGCCCGGGGTGTCGGGCAAACGGGCAAAGCCAATGGTTAAAAAGATGACACTCATTAAAAATCCTGCCAACGGGCCGGCAATCCCCACATCGAATAAAGCTTTTTTGTGCGGAATGGGAGATTTGATTTTAATGAATGCGCCCAGGGTACCCGGATGAAAAGCCGGGAAAAAAAAGGGAATAAAATAGGGCAAAGTTGCCTCAATCTTGTAATGCCGCGCGGTTAGGTAGTGTCCCATTTCATGGGTAAACAAAATGGTTAGCAAGGCAAAGGAATAGGGAAAGCCTGCCGAAAAATTGTTCCACGAAGCAAACGGATCTTTGCCTTTTAGCATGGCGCCGGTTAAAGAAGTGGTAACCACGGTTAACAGAAACAAAAAAAGATGCCACAAATAACGTTGTTTTTTCTGTGGTTTTACATTGGGTAGAATTTTCAAGTAATAGTATTTAGGAGATTCTTCGATTTGGGAGAAAATACCCTTGGCCAGCAATTCGTCTTGAATGTCTTCCAACTCTTCAAAACGGATGTTTTCTTTTTTTTGTTTGTACAAAGGATTCCCGAACAAACGGCTCAAAAATTCCGTTTGCAGACGTTTATTGATGACTTCGTCGGAAATTTTTAACAAGTTTTTCACACAACGTCCCTGTCTATTGATCCTTTTGCACCTTGCCGGTCATGGGCACAAAGCGTACGGGTAAAATATTTTGCATGGTCATGCCGCTCTCGTTCTTCTTTACCACCACCAGTTCCTGAACATATTCTCCCACAGGCAGAACCATGGTGCCGCCCCTTTTCAACTGCTCCAGAAGGGGCGGGGGAATTTTGGGAGGTGCAGCCGTGACGATGATGGCGTCGAAGGGCGCTTTCTCCGGCCAGCCATTGTAGCCGTCCCCTTGCTTTACTACCACGTTGGTGTACCCTAATTCTTTTAAGCGTTTGGCCGCAGCCTGCGCTAACTCGGGGATGATTTCGATGGTAAACACCGAATCGGCTATTTCGGCTAGCACGGCGGCCTGATAGCCCGATCCCGTCCCGATCTCCAGGACCCGATCGGTTGGCTTCAAATGCAACTGTTCGGTCATAAACGCCACAATGTACGGCTGACTGATGGTTTGCCCGTGCCCGATGGGGCGCGGCTCATCCTCGTAAGCAAAGGGTGCCTGATCGGCCGGCATGAACTTGTGCCGCGGCACCTTCTTCATTGCCTGTATTACCCGCAAATCTTTGACCCCGCGGGCAACTATTTGCTGCTCCACCATTCTTTCGCGTAATTTGGCGTAGTATTCCTCACTATGCTTCATGGTTGTTTCCCGTGCGCATCCTAAAACAAACATGGCAATAAAAACGATGTAATTCAAATTTTTTAACATGAAAAAATCCTGCGCTTTTTAGTGCTTTAGCAAACACAGTAAATGTTGATAAACGCTTTGCGCAAGGGCATCAAGGTTGTAGCCGCCTTCCAGAAAGGAAATGATCCTTCCGTAGGCGGTACGGTTGGCAAATTGAGAGACCAGCTCGGTCAACTTGTAAAACCCCTGTGTCGTTACCCGCATGCCCCCGATCGGGTCATCCTGATGAGCGTCGAATCCCGCCGAGATTAGAATAAGATCGGGCTGGAATGTCTCTTCCAATTCTGCTAAAGTCTTTTCCATAATGTACACGTATTCCGTATCGCCCTGTCCGTACGGCATGGGGATGTTCTTTGTAAAACCCAGCCCTTTGCCACGGCCGGTTTCATCGGCTTTGCCCGTCATGGGAAACAAAGGATACTGATGAATGCTGAAGTAAAAGACGCGATCGCTTTGGTAAAAGGCATTTTGCGTGCCATTTCCGTGGTGCACATCCCAGTCCACAATCAGAATGCGTTGGGCAAAGCCTTTTTGCAGAGCGTAGTGGGCGGCTAAAGCCACATTGTTAAAAATACAAAAGCCCATTGCCCGATCATTTTCGGCGTGATGTCCCGGGGGGCGGACGGCTGCGAAAACTTTGTCAAAGTTTTGTTCGAAAATCAAGTCAACGGCCAGGGTGGAAGCGCCCGCAGCCAAAAGAGCCGCATCGACCGAATGTGCGTTTAGAACGGTATCGCCACCATCCAGGACAACGTGTTCCTTGCCTTTTTGCAGTAAAATGTAATCGATGTATTCGGGATCATGATTCAGCTCCAACAGGGAGCGTTGGGCAGGTTGCGGTTCAAAGCGTGAGATGCGTTCAAAAAAATGTTTGCGCTCCAGATACGCACGGATGGCCTTGGTACGCTCCGGGCATTCGGGGTGGCCGGAGCCGGGATCATGCAAATCGAATGTCGGGTGATCGATGTAAGCTAAACGTCCCATGGCTACATTTTTTTGAAATAGATCTTAAACGTTGTGCCCTTTCCGGGTGTCGATTCAACTTCGATGCGACCTTTGTGCTGGTCAACCAGCTTTTTAACGATGGCTAAACCCAAACCGGTTCCGCCTTTTTTACCGCTGGTAACAAACGATTCGAATAATTTATCTTTGATTTCCGGGGGAATCCCTTTTCCGGTGTCTTTTAATTGGAATTCCACTTCGTCCCCGACAATGCGAGCCACAATGGTAAACGTACCGCCCGGTTCCATTGCCTCGAGGGCATTGCGCATGATGTTCATGAAAACACGAAGAATTTTGTCGGGGTCTACGTAAATATTTGCGCTTGCCTCGGTAATAAGTTCGAAGCGGTATCCCTTGTTTCGGATTTCGTTTTCGAATGTGCGTTTAAACTCATCCAAAAGTTTATTAACCGGTGTTTTTACGGGCAAAATGTTGGTTTTGCCTTTGGCAAAATCCAGCACGTCATGTGCCATGTTGTTGAGCATTTGAATTTGATTATTGATGATTTCATGGAATTCCTGGCGCAATTCCGGATCGTCCTCTTCCGCAAGCAAATCGACAAAGCCGTAAATGTTGTTAATCGGGGTGCGTAAATCGTGTACGATGGTACTCAGCATGTTGCCAATGGTGGCCAGGCGTTCGGCTTTGATCTTTTCTTCGCGCAGTTTTCTGGCTTCAATCATGCGAGAAAGCTGGCGCGTAACCGAGGCCATGATGCGTTCGTCTTCTTTGCGGAAGATTTCATGGGGCTTTTTTTTGTTGAACAATTGGACAATGCCGACAGGCTCGCCGTTTATTGTGAGCGGGGCGCACAACATCTGGCGTACATCCAGTTTAAGCCCGCGTGGCTGGTTTTGCAGGTAAAGCGGATCATGCGGAGCCCAATTGGTGACGTAAATTTTTCCGCTTTTTAGTACTTTGCCCTCGATGCCCAAGTCGGAAGCCAAATCCAGATTTTCACCATCGGTTTGCGGAAGATTGTACCCGTAAAAAGGGCCGAAACGCTGCCGTGCTTCATCCAGAAAAGTGAGCAGCCCGGCTTCTACCTGAAAAGTTTGTGCCAGCTTTTTGATCAAACGGCGATACAGGGTTTCTTCTTTTTCCGTGTAAGAAGCCTCCTGCTCGATGTCGTAAAGCAGGTTAAGCTCTTTTACTTTTTTTTCGAGGGAATCGTACAATTGCGAATTAACCAGCGAAATGGCAATTTGGGCTGCCAGGCTGGACATCAGTTCCTCGTCTTCGCGGGTAAAAATGCCGTTGCGTTTGTTCAGGGCCTGAATAACCGCTAAAATTTTGGGTTTGCTTCTTTTGGAACGTACCGGCTCAAAGATGGGCATGCAAAGCACGCTGCGCGTACGATAGCCCGTTTTTTTATCAGTGGAAGGGTCAAAGCGCGGATCGGAGTAGGCATCTTTAATATTGACAATTTCTCCGGTTTTGGCCACATGTCCGGCAATACCTTTGCCAATGGGTAAACGGATTTCGTTTATTTCCGCCTTTTGGGCAATTTTGGACCAAATTTCTTTCCGCTCGTGATCCACCACGTAAAAGGTGCTGCGCTCAGCATCAATCAGGCGGGTGACCTCATCCATGATCAGAGGCAGTAACCGGTCGATTTTTAGCTCGGAACTTAGGGCTTTACCGATTTCATGGATGGAAGAAATGGTAAGCTGCTTGTGTTGCAGCTCTTTTTCCAGGGAAGAGACCCGATCTTTTAAAATTTCAATTTCACTTCGCACGTTACTTACCTTCTCTTTCTAAAAACAAGGAAATCGCGCTTCTGTAAATTACACCTTTTACGGCATTCCACTACCGCC
>CAYXUS010000124.1:0-2204 GCA_964468415.1 uncultured Caldithrix sp. | reverse complement strand
ATGTATTTGGACGATGACATCCCGGCCAGATGCTGAATGGCGCCGGAAATCCCGATGGCAATGTACAGGCTCGGCGAAACGGTTTTACCTGTTTGCCCCACCTGCTCATCATGCGGACGCCAGCCCGCATCCACCGCCGCGCGCGAAGCGCCCGTTGCCGCGCCCAACAGCTCTGCCAATTCTTCGATCAAATGCCAATTTTCCGGGCCTTTTAGTCCCCGGCCTCCGGAAACAATGATGTCCGCTTCCGTAACGTCCAGCTTGCCTTTGGCGCCACTGATAATTTCCTTAACAATCGATTTGACCGCGCCGACATCCAGCGTTTCTTCGCTAACCGCCGCCTGAGCAGGATTCTCTACCGCACCATACACATTGGGACGCACCGTCACAATTTGTATTTTCCCATCCAGACGGATGTTGGCCTGAACCTTTCCGGCATACATGGGGCGTATCAATTTCAATTGGTCGCCATCCAGTTCTACTTTGATGCAGTCGGTGGCTACCGGCGCATTGAGAAGAGCGGAAACCCGCGGGGCCAGGTCTTTTCCTGTAGCAGTGGCGCCCATCAGTAATACATCGGCTCCCCGTTTTTCTACCAATTGCGCCAACGCCCTGGCGTACCCATCCGGGCTGTAGGCATCAAGTCCTGACAACTGCACCTTTAAAATATTCTCTGCGCCATATTTACCCAACACCTCGGCCGGGTTTTCCTGCACATTGCCAATAAACACAACTTCGAAGGGCACACCCAGTTGTTTGGCTAACGAAACGTTCTCAAACGTAATCTTTTTAATTTTGCCGTCTCTATGTTCACCATAAATCAAGATTTTCATTGTTCATTCTCCTGCCTTTTTGCATTCACCCTACTTAAATAACCTTTGCTTCCTCGTGTAACAAACGCAGCAATTCGGGAACTGCGTCGGCGCTATCGCCCACAATTTTCCCCGGAGCCTTAGCCGGCGGATACATGTACGATTCCACGATTAGCTGTTCGGCTTCTAACTGGGGCGTACGCTCCTCGATTTTGATCTTTTTGGCACGCATAATTCCTTTTAAGGCAGGATAGCGCGGCTCGTTTAACCCACGTTGCGCACCGATGATGGCTGGCAGATTGAATTCCAGCACTTCGTGTCCTCCGTCCACTTCACGCTCGGCTACGACTTTGTCGCCGTTCACCTCAAGTTTGACCACCACCGTCGCCGCCGGTAAATCGAGCAAGGCACCCAAAATGGAGGGCATCTGATTGTGGTCATCATCGATGGCCTGCTTGCCCAGCAGAATCAAATCGTAATTGCCCTCTTTAAGCACTTCGGCCAGAGCCTTGGCGGTTACCAGCGGATCATCGGGATGGCGATCGGTCTTTAAATGGATTGCCTTGTCGGCACCCATGGCCAAAGCCGTGCGCATGGCCGTTGTAACCCGATCCGGGCCTAATGAAATGACCGTAACTTCTCCCCCATTGGCTTCTTTCAATTTAATAGCCTCTTCCACCGCAAATTCGTCATAGGGATTCAGGATAAATTTGATGTCGCTTTCGTCCACCCGTTTCTGATCGTCTGTTAGTTTAATACGGGCTTCCGTATCCGGCGTTTGCTTTACACATACAGCAATGTTCACGACGTCCTCCTTCGGTTTATTTAAATCGATTATTCATCAAGTGGAATATACTAAATTTTTCGCGTTGTTCGCCAGCGGAAACTCACCAATTTCCGGCAATTTTTTAAGCGTATCCATTAGGAATGATTTTGGTAAGTACAAATTTGTAATTTCTGCTTTAAATGGTACGTCGTTTCTCAGCCTTCTTGCGCATAAAATTTTTCTTCGGATTCGGCCATTTTTTGCCATAGTGCGTGAGGCGTAAATCGCTGCCCACAGCTATCTTTTAATGCGTCAAGCATTTGCCGGACACTCCCGGCGCCGAGGTTGTCGGCATAGCGCAAAATACCTCCGCGAAACGGTGCAAAGCCAAAAGCAAACACGGCCACGGCATCCAGCTCCTCCGGCGCGCTCACCTGCTTTTCGGCCATGGCCTGGGCGGCTCCGTTAAGCATCATGGCCACCAGGCGGCCTTCTGCTCTGGACTGAATGTCTTCGGGAACCGCTGTGCGATGCCACAACACCTCGGCTCCGTAATTGTATTTGGCCTTCTTTTCTCCGTAAACGTAAAAGCCCTTGCCTGCCTTTACCCCCTGCCATCCCACATC
>CAYXUS010000123.1:0-8646 GCA_964468415.1 uncultured Caldithrix sp. | reverse complement strand
CCGTATCGAGGCGCGGGTGCCGTCTCTCTTCCAAACCAGGGGCGCTGCGGGGCCTCGATACGTCCCGGCTTTGCCGGGACTACTCGGCGACCGGCACCGCGGGGGGAAAGGATATCACCGGAACGGAACGTGACGCCACTGCCTTGGTCGTTCAGCGCAATTGTGCCGTTAGGCGCAATAATCCGGCAAAGCACCCCAGACTGCGTGACAATGCGGTTACCGCTCGCTGCAAATGTGCAACCGTGCGTTACCACTTCCTTATTTCCTTCTCGAAACTTTGGCAAAAAGTTTCGTTAGTTTTTTTGATGCGTACTTCCTATTTTCTTATTTTTACACCTTGTAGTAGAAGAAACGCACGAAGTCACAATGAATGAATTCTTATTGGAACAAGAAAGTGTCGGGACAATTGCTTTTGATCCCCGGTCACTAAAAATACGGCATTTTAATCAAAGTGCTGTGGCCATGCTTGGCCAAAAACGCAAAATTCGCAAAGGGCAAAGTTTCCCCCAACTTTTTTCGTTACCCGTCTCTTTGCGGAACAAATTACGCGCCTCCCGGCCTCCTGTGCAACATTTGGGAGAAATTGCCGAAGAGATCATTTTTTTGAGCGAAACAGAGCCGCTGATGTGTACGTTCGTTTATGATCCGCTGCAGTGCTATGTTCTGTTCTTCAAAATCAAAAACTTGATGGATCAAAAAAATCCCTTCTTTCTCACACAGCTCCGGTATTATTTTGAAAATCTCAATTTCTTCGGCATTATGATTGATGCCCGGGGGAAAATACGCTTTGCCAGTCAATCGTTTTGCAATTACTTTGGTTACTCTCTGGATGCCCTGATCGATCAGGATTTTTTCGAAATTTTACTCGACCCGAAGAATGCACATTTCGTCAGAGCACAGGCCATGCAGTTGTTTGAGCAGCGTCTCATGCCGCAAACGATTCAGTTGAAAATCCGGACAGGAAATGGCGAATTTGTTGATACTTTGTGGAATCTGAAATTCATTCTAAATGGCAAAAAAAATGTCATCGGTTTGTCGGCCATTGGCATCGATTTGCCCTCACTGGATCTTCGTTCCCAAGAGCGCATGCGCATTCGCGGCAACCTGGAGAGCATTATCGCCCGCGTGGCCTCCATGTTTGCTCAAACCCCTTCCTACAAAGTGGATGAAACCATTAACCATGCGCTTGAAATTGTGGGGGAATATGCCGGCGTAGATCGCTCCTACGTTTTTCGCTTTCGGCAGAATTTGCAGATTATGGACAATACACATGAATGGTGCCGGAGAGGAATCGAGCCACAAATCGATAATCTTCAGGATGTTCCTTCCAAGATTGTCCCCTGGTGGATGAAGCGCCTGTTGAAACACGAAATCATTCACATTCCCAAAGTGAATGAACTGCCACCGGAGGCCAGTTCGGAGAAAGAAATTTTGCAGGCGCAAGATATCATCTCTCTGATTGTAGTGCCCATGGTCGACAATGATGAACTCGTCGGCTTTATCGGGTTCGATTCGGTGCGGGCACCCAAATACTGGTCGGAAGAAGACATTAACTTGTTAAAAATCGTTTCCAGTATTTTTGTCAGTTCATTAAAGCGTAAGGCCACAGAGCTCTCTCTGGCCGACAGTGAACGGAAATATCGGACTTTGTTCAACACGGCGCCCGACTTAATTTTTATTTTGAATGATAAGGGTAAGATTACTTCGTTGAATCCGGCCTTTAAAAAAATCACCAATCAGGAAATTGAAAAATGGCTTGGGAAACCTTTTAAAAAACTAATTCTTGAAAGTGCCGATGCGTTTGAAGAGCGTTTTCGCCAATGCCTGAACGGGCAAATTCCCACTCCCTTTGAAGCAAAATTACACACGCCGCAAGGGCCCCGCATCGTGGAAATTATTTGTGCACCGCTCATCGAACGCGGGCTGCACAAAGGTATTTATGGCATTGCCCGCGATATTACCGAACGACGCGTTCTGGAAGAAAATTTGCGCCACGCCGAACGCATGAAATCGATCGGAGTATTGGCCGGTGGCATCGCTCATGATTTTAACAACATTCTGGGCGTTCTTTTGGGTAATTACGCCATCCTGAAAGAAATGAGCGGAAAGTACCCCGAGTTGCAAACGCCTTTGCACGACATTAAACAGGCAATTGAGCGGGGCAAAAATTTGGTGCAAAACCTTTTAACGTTTGCCCGGAAAAAAGAGCCGAATTTTCAGGTTCTGAATCTGAACGAAGAAATAAAACACATTACGACTCTGCTACGCCAAACCACTCCCAAAACCATTTATTTCGATTTAAAGCTTTCCGAAACACCCTTGTTCATCTATTCCGATCGGACACAGATTCACCAAATCATCTTCAACCTGTGTTTGAACGCGATCGATGCCATTCAGGAAAAGCAAGGACATGGAACAATTACCATCACAACATCGCTGGAACACAAAAAATCCGCCGAGGGAATGTGCATCCACATGGCCGTACAGGATGATGGCATCGGAATGGATGAGCAGCAAAAGCGATTTGTCTTTGATCCGTTTTACACTACCAAAGAAACGGGTACGGGACTTGGCCTGGCGGTTGTGTTCGGCGCCTTGAAAAAGATGGAAGGACATATTGAGGTAAATAGCACGCCTCAGCAGGGAACCACTTTCCATCTCTATTTTCCGGCCGTAGAAGTGCAGCAGCCCTCGCCTTTATCCGAATCCCAGGCACGGGAAGTACTTCTGCCGGACAAACCGGTCAGACTGTTTTTGGTGGAAGACGATGTTCTGTTAAGCCAGATGCTGGTTTACATTTTAAAACGCAAGCAACTCGACGTGGTGCAGGCCATTAACGGAATTCAGGCAATCGAAGTTTACGACCGCTACGCATCGGAAATTGAGATTGTCGTTCTGGATTTCGATTTGCCCGGCCGGGATGGGTTTGAAGTGGCCAAACACATTCGAGATGTTAATTCTCACATTCCTATTTTACTTACCAGTGGATATCTTGAACCGGAATTAAAGGAAAGCATCGCAAAGCTGGGAAATATTTACTTTCTGGAAAAACCGTACGATCCGGAAGAACTTTTAGATCGCATTCTGACGCTGGTAAATGCGATCTGAACACAAAAAGTGTACCACTTAGGAACGGAAAAAAATGTACCCAAAAAGTTTGGTTTTTGTTGTTACCCTTGCCTTTTTACTCATAAACGGGCATGCGCTAATGGCGCAAAATAAAACGAACCCCGATCCGAAACGCTTCGAAAAAGAGATTGGCTATTTTGTGCAATACGATCAGAAAAATTCCTTCCCCGAACATGCCATCTTGTTTTTGGGAAGTTCGAGCATTCGTATGTGGAAAACACATAATGCCTTTCCCGAATTTCCGGTCATTAACCGGGGCTTTGGCGGCTCGCATCTGTCGGATGTTTTGTATTATTACGAGCAAGTGCTCAAGCCGTATCGCCCAGCCATTGTGGTGTTTTACGAAGGAGACAATGACATTGCCTACGGTAAAAGTGCCGAACAGGTTTTTAATGATTACAAAGTATTTGCTACACGTTTGTTGAAAGATTTTCCCCGGATTAACCTGATTTATCTTCCGGTCAAACCCAGTGTGTTGCGCTGGCAAAAATGGCCCGAAATGCAGAAATTGAATGTGAAGATTAAAGAATACAATGCGCAACACGCCCAGCTGTTCTATGCCGATTTAACGCGTGTCATTCTTAACAAAGAAGGGAAGCCGGACCCCGGGCTTTTTATTCAGGACGGTCTGCATTTGAATGCGCAAGGGTATGCCCGATGGAATGATGCGTTAAGACCCTTGTTGCAAAAGCTGTATCGCTATTCCCGGCATTAAGCAATTTTGCCGCGTAAAACAAAAAGGCATCCGTTTTTGGATGCCTTTTTGTTTTTAAAATTTAAGACGGAAATCTATTTTAAGAGCACGAGCTTTCTGAAGGCGGTACGCCGACCATCGTGCACCCGAACAAAGTAAATACCGCCGGCAACAGGCTGGTATTGTCCGTTGGTGCCATCCCAGTGCATGCGGTGGGTGCCGGCAACGGACATCCCGCGATAAAGAGTGCGCACTTTCTGCCCGCTAAGGGAATAAATTTCCACGGAAATTTCTGCATTCTGCGCAAGAGTAAATTCGATGCAGGTTCGGGGATTAAACGGATTGGGAAAAACGTGTAAAGCAATACTTTGCGCTACAATTCCCTGTGAACGATCCAGCGCTGCGGCAATATTTGCGTAGCCAGGGGTACCGTAGTCTCCGGCGCTGCCGTCCCAGGGCAGGGTAGAGACCGCCCATTTGGAACCATCATCGTTATCTTCGGAAGCATTGCCGGTAAAATACATAGAGGCTCCGGTCGGATCGGGCCAATTAACGCCACCGTCGTATTGCACGCGATCGATTTCGGTGGAACCGTCCGGCAAAAGAAGCTGAATTTCATCGGCACCATTTGCCAAATAGAAACCGGAATATTGGTAGGCTTCATTCACTCCGCCATTGGTATTCGCATCGGCATTATTGCCTAACACCAAATATTCACCGGGTTTAATAATTACGCTGGAGGTAATCGTGTGCGAATCGCTGTCCAAATCACGAATAATCCATCCGTTCAAATCGATATCGTGATCGCTGTTATTGTAAATTTCAAACCACTCGCCGTTGGAATCGTAAACGGCATCGGGGTTTTGCATGATTTCCGTAATGACAATATCGCCGGACTGGGCCGAAGAACCGCCGCCGCTACCGCCTCCTCCGGTGGTATCGGAACTTTCTTCGAAATAGGCTCTGCGTACGAGGGTAGTGTCTAAAATAAAAGGATTTTTTTTACCGTCCTGATAAGGAGCAATGCGATCTTCTCGCTCGTATTCGCGGGCATCGGGCGGATCCTGGTTGTGCCAGCGCCGCAAAGTTTCTTTTTGAATGTAGAAAAACGTCGTGTCTAATTGTTCTTTGTACATGGTGTAAATGTAAAAAATTGCCCGCGCTGCATTCCCTTTGTGGTCTTCACGGGGCTCAAAATAGCCGTCATTGTCTTTTTCGCTGTATTCATCAATATGCGAGGTGGGAATGGAAGTTAGGTAATAATCATTGCGCCACCATTTGTCCGTGTCCGAATCATCAATATCGGCAAACGGATCATTACCGCGGGAAGAGTTTACCTCGGCGCGGCAGGGGAACAAATGCTGTAAGTCGCTTCGTGCATTGCCATCACCGGCGCCCAGGCTTTGCGGCCAGGTGTGTTCGGTGTTCATGTCTTTGTTGTAGGCATCGGTGCTGGGATCATTATTCGGATCGATGTAAATGGTGTAACCGCTGTACACGCAGCGTACGCTGTCGTTGTAATTGTCAATTTCGCCAAACATCACGTCCCGTGCGTCGTCGTAGCTCAAAACATGGGCAGGTTTGTAATTGGCACGCAGGCTGTCAATAAGCTGTTGTCCGGTTAGTTCCGGGAAAATGCTTTCTTGCTGGGCCTGCGTCAATCCCGTAAAAAGGAGAATGAGCAAGAAAGACGTGCCCACAAGCCGTTTAAATTTACCCATATTTTTGTCCTGTTCGCTTTAATTTGATTCTCGGCCTTTAAGTTCAGTTCGGTTAAGTGAACTTAAAAATGGCTTAAAACTGACCGTCTTCCCATGTCTTTTAACCACGGGATGCGCCATGTTAAACGGATTAAGTTCGACTCGTTCCGGTTGCACAATGTCCGGAATTATTAAAAAAGAGGCGAAAAAATCCTCACGAAAATTTCGCTAAATCCATTTAATGTAACGTTGTTAAATTAAGTAAAAGTACTTACGGGTGCAATTTTATCTCGGCAGATGGGAGAAAAAAAATCCCGGTCAAAGCCGGGATTTGGGTCAGAATGAAAGCGGAAAAATTAGTGCTGTTGTCCGTCGTGAACGTGACCATGCTGCAACTCTTCTTCGGTTGCTTCCCGCACGCCCATGATTTCCACATCAAAATAAAGCGTTTGTCCGGCCAGAGGGTGATTGGCATCAACCGTAATTTGGTCACCGTCGACGCTTTTGATGGTAATCATTTGCACACCTTCGGGCGATTCACTGTAGAACTGCATGCCTACTTCAATAGTTTCGGCGCCACCGAAAGCTTCCCTCGGTAAAACCTGAATCAAACCCTGATCATAAGGCCCGTAGGCTTCTTCGGGAGGAATGGTTACGGTTAATTTATCACCGACATTTTTACCGGTTAAGGCATTTTCCAATCCCGTAATAATGTTTTTGCGTCCGTGTAAATAACTTAATGGCTCTTTGCCCACCGAACTGTCAATTGTAGCACCTTGTTCGTCCTTTAAGGTGTAATGAATGGAAACAACTTTGTTTTCTGATACTTGCATTGAATAACTCCTTAGAAATACTAAAAAAATAATTGTGTTCTAAATTAATAGAAAATCAGCAAATTCCAAATTTTATTTTGGATATTTTTTGAAAAAAGCTAAAATACACTTTGGATGCTTCGCGTTTATTTTGTATTTTTCCATATAAATTCGAAAAAATGGAAAGCGATTTCGGAGGCGTTCAATGAAGAATAGATCCGTTGGCTTTTGGAGCCTGTTTTTTATTTTATTACTTACGCATTTTTCCCGGGCGCAAGTGCCAATGGAAAGCGATCATAATTGCTTTACCGTTCTGGTCGGGAAAAAAGCCACGGTGGATGGCTCTGTATTGTTGGCGCACAACGAAGACGACTATCCGGCAGCGGTAGTCAACTGGTACAAGGTGCCGCCCGCAACGCATAAAGAGGGTGAAGTGGTCGTTTTAAAACGCGGCGCCCGGTTAAATCAGGCAAAGAAAACGTATGGATTTCTCTGGCTGGAAATGCCGGGCTTTGAATTTTCCGACAGCTATATGAATGAGTGGGGAGTAACGGTGGCTTCCAACCAGTGCACGTCAAAGGAAACCCAGGGTGAAACGGAGAACGGTGGCATTGGCTACTATTTGCGGCGCATTCTGATTCAACGCGCCAAAACCGCCAGAGAAGCAGTGAAAATTGCCGGAGAACTCATTGAACGGTGGGGCTATGCCGCCTCGGGCCGTACCTATTGCATCGCCGATCCGCACGAGGCCTGGATGCTGGCTGCGGTCAGGGGAAAGCATTGGGTGGCCGAACGCGTGCCCGATGATGCGGTTGCCATTATTCCCAACTATTACACCATTCAAGAAATCGATTTGCAAGACACGCTTAATTTTTTAGGCGCAGCGGACATTGTGGACTACGCAATTCGGAGAGGCTGGTACGATCCAAATTCGGGTAAACCGTTCAACTTTCGTCAGGCATACGGTTCGCCGTCTTCATTGGCGCATTATTCCAACATTGCCCGGCATTGGGCCTCCGTTAATCTTTTGGCCGAAAAAAACTACGGTTTTTTCGATCGTCTTCCTTTTTCGTTTAAGCCAAAACACAAAATTTCTCTGCAAGATTTAATGACGGTCTTGCGCAACCATTACGAGGGCACGCAATTGGAAATGAATCCGGCTTTCAATCACGGAAATCCGCATCAAAACGTAATTATGCGGATCTGTTCGCAAACCAATCGGTACGGCTTTGTGGCGCAGTTGCGATTGTGGTTGCCGCCGGATATCGGCAATGTGTGGTGGATTGCTCCGCGTCGGCCGTGCATTCAACCGTTTGTTCCCTGGTATTACGGAGTGCAAACCATCCCACCGGCTTACACGAGCAAAGACTTTAAATACGCATTGCAACATCATTTTGATCACGGAATTGCCGGGCAAGAAGACACCCCGGCCCATGCGTATTGGGCGTTTGAGCAGTACGCCGATAGCACCGATCGCGTTTACGGGCGGGTGATCGGAAAAATCCGCAAACGAAAGGAGCTTTTCCAGAAGAAGGCATTCGAAGAACAAAAAATATTCGAGGAAAAAGTGCTTCCTGTATATGAAAAAAATCCGGATCGGGCGCGGCAAATGCTTACCGAATTTACCCGAAAATTTGCCGAGGAAGCTTTGTCCGCAACACGGGCGGGTTTGCAATAAACCTTTACCTAAAGGTAAGACGGGCAAATAAAAAGATGTTGCAGCGAGATAATTTAAGGGGAAGCTGCTTTTACGCATCCCGCAGATTAGCGCAGAAAAAATCAGCGCTAATCCGCGTAACCGTAAGGTTTATTTAGCCATTTAACCTTGTCAGCACTGATTGGCACAGATTTCCCCTGAGGGCCCTCAACGTTTAAACCAATCCGTCAGCAAAACCGCACCGTGCTCCACCGAATACGCCATTCAAGCATCGGCGATTGCCAATCTTTTGTCCTGGTTTGCCGCTTTTCACGCTGCAATTCGCCTCGCCTGTCGGAACGAAGTGGAGATCCCGACTTGTCGGAAGCAGGCGTGATTGAACGCGACCTTTTACCACGTACGAGTCGTAGCCCCTGAACAAATGCCAGAATTGTTTGTACGCTTTTTCGAACAGCACGGCTTCTACCAGACCTTCGCGGTCTTCCAGAGAGATGAATTCCATTACATAAATTTTCATCGAATCCTGTAAATCTATGAAGAGGATAAACTCCTTAGGGAAGAAAGGCCAATTTTTCTACCGGATCCCATTCAGTCGATAGATTCATTAAAAAGTCATCAACAGGCCAGCAAAGTATTTCGGTTCTTAATAGCTTT
>CAYXUS010000122.1:0-24395 GCA_964468415.1 uncultured Caldithrix sp. | reverse complement strand
CCAGCCTGCCCACGGCAAACGACATGGCAATGCGGTGATCACCGTAGGTTGTTACACGTCCGCTTTTTAACGATTGCGGCCCTTCCAGAATAAAGCCGTCTTCCAGCTCTTCGATGCGCACACCCACATTGCGCAAATTTCCCACAATTGCCCGAATCCGATCCGATTCTTTAACGCGCAATTCCCGGGCATTGCGCACTTCCAGCACTCCCTGACCGGCCGTGGCCAGAATGCTTAAAACAGGAATTTCGTCGATAATATTGGGAATGAGTTCCGGTGGAATGGTAATGTTCTTGAAATTCTGATGGACAATGCGTATTTCGCCCATTGGTTCCGGAGTTTTTTGCGTCACACGAATTTCCACCTGCACTCCCATTTTCCGGAGTACATCCAGTAAACCGGTGCGGGTCGGATTCAGCGATACGTTTTGAATGCGCAAATCGGAACCGGGCAAAATGAGCGCCGCGACAATAAAAAACGCCGCCGAGGAAAAATCACCGGGAATGGTCATGGAAATATCGGGAATTTCCATTTGCGGAGAACTGTAAATACGCTTATGCCCCTGCGCGTCCTCTTCTACCGGCAAGCGGAGCAACCGCTCGGTGTGATCGCGCGTGGGTGTTTTTTCCACCACCACCGTCTGACCTTCCGCAAACAATCCGGCTAACAGAACCGCCGATTTCACCTGAGCACTGGCTACCGGCAGCGGGTACTCAATTCCATGAATTTGGGAAGCAGGGTAAAAATTCAGCGGCAAATGCCCGTCCGTCGCTTCGATGTTTCCTCCCATCTTTTGCAACGGTTCGATAATGCGTTGCATGGGACGCCGCGACAGCGAGGCATCACCCAGCAGGCGGGTTTCGAACGGCAAATGAATGAGCAAACCGCTTATTAAGCGGGAAGTTGTCCCGGAATTCTGAGCATTCAAAGCATCTTCGGGCGCTTGCCATTTTTCCAAAGGTTTGCCCGAAATGCGCAATTCGCGTCCGTCAAAAGCATGTTCAACGCCCAATTGCCTCAAACACGAAAGCGTGGCACTGCAATCCCGATTAAAATTAAAATTTCGAAAGGTAGAAACACCGGAACGAATGGCAGAAAACAGGGCTGCTCTGTGGCTAATCGATTTGTCACCCGGTAAAGAAATTTGTCCGACAACTTTCGGCATAAATGTGCACTCCGGCTTAAAAAAATTCCGTTTCAGCAAAAATATAAAAAATTCGCATGCAAACAAACTTTATCTTTCCACAAAAAAAGGCGACGGAATCCGTCGCCCAAAGGAGGTAAATCAACATATTTTTTAAAGGAATTATCCCACCGAAACCTGCATTTGCGGCACAGCACCAAAGCGGCGTTCACGCGAATGGAACTCATGAATGGCCCGGGCCAATTCGTCTTCGTCAAAATCCGGCCACATGGTGCTGGTAAAATAAAACTCGGCATAGGCCGATTCCCAGAGCAGAAAATCACTTAAGCGCTGCTCGCCGCCGGTGCGAATCAGCAAATCCACATCGGGGACGGCTTCTTTGCAATGCATGGCACGCGCCAGATATTCCTTAAAACGTTCCCGGGAAAAATCACCTTCCTGCGCGGCAATTTGTGCCGCCCGGGTAAGCGCATCACGCGCCGAATAATCCACCGCCAGGCGGACATGGATGGTTTTACCCTGAGCCGTAGCTTCTTCGGCCTTTTCCATTTGACGCACCAGTCTGGGATCGAGACGATCTCTCCGGCCGATAAAACTGAGCCGCACACCGTTTTTAATGCTGTTTTTCACCTCCATTTGCAGCTTTCGTTGCAACAGTTGCATTAACATCGAAACTTCCTGTTTGGGGCGTTTCCAGTTGTCGGCCGAAAAGGCATAAAGCGTCAAAATCGAAATTCCGTGGTCCGGAGCTGCTTCAATGATTTTATTCACAGTTTCCGCTCCCTGACGATGCCCCCAAAAACGAGGCTTTCCACGCTGTTGGGCCCAGCGCCCGTTTCCGTCCATAATAATCGCGACATGTAAAGAATCTTCCTTTTTACGTGGAGTGACGTTCAAAGAAAATTGGCGGCTCATAGATCCATCCTTAATTTGAATTTGGTAAACTTTAAAGATTTATTTAATTTATGCCCCGAAAAAGACACCGTCATTTCGGAAGTTTGTGTGATAATACGCCAAATTTACCGAATTAAAAAACATGTCTTTTTTCCGAAATGACGATGAGAAAGCCAGAACGACTGTTTTAAGTTGAGTGTAATTAAAAATTTCTACCATTGAATGCTTGAGAGAATTGTGAGAAAATTCTGATGTCGACCCGAGGAGAGATTACCGGATTTCGTTTCGATCGTTTTGAGATCGACTTAAAAAATCGCCTGTTGAAATCGTCTCAGGGAGTTATTCCCCTGAATTCCAAGTATTTCGACGTGCTGGTGCTTTTGGTCAAAAGCCACCATCAACTGATCAGTAAACAGGCCATTTTCGATCAGGTCTGGCGGGACACCATCGTCACCGATTCCGCCTTGAGCCAGTGCATTAAAGATATTCGTAAAACCCTGGGCGACGAGGCCCACAATCCGCGTTTTATTAAAACCGTTGCCAAGCATGGCTACATGTTTATCGCCGACGTTACTCCCGTTTTTGCCGAAGACAAACCTCAAAAAAATGCCACGGCTTTAATCCGTCCGTACAAATTTTTGGACTACTATTCCGAAAACGATCAA
This sequence comes from uncultured Caldithrix sp., assembly GCA_964468415.1. Classification (GTDB taxonomy): domain Bacteria; phylum Calditrichota; class Calditrichia; order Calditrichales; family Calditrichaceae; genus Caldithrix. Next base: position 21,692 of record CAYXUS010000122.1, on the reverse strand, counting down.
AATCTCTTTTTCGGCCGTGAGCGCGAGGTGGAAATGGTAACGTCCAAAATTCTGGCGCACCGCAATTTCATTTTACACGGACGGAGTGGCGTGGGCAAAAGTTCTCTGATTCGTGCGGGAATCATTCCGGCTTTAAAAGAGCTGGGACATCAAACCTTCATCATTCGCAGCTTTTCCGATCCGCTGGAACAGTTAATCAATCAGCTCATCGAAAAAGGCAAGCTACCGGCCACCTTTAAAGAGGACGATCTTGTTTCGTTAATGCGCCGCATTGCTGACGATTCGTCTGACAAACTCTTGATCTTCTTTTTCGATCAATTCGAAGATTTCTTTTTGCAGCTCAACAAAGCTCAGCAGCTGCACTTCCGGGAACAAATTCAACAAGTTTTTGCCAGCGTTTCCCTGCCGGTGCGCCTGGTGTTCGTCTTGCGCGAAGACCTGCTGGCCGAAATGAGTTTTTTCAAACCGGTTATTCCCGAAATTTTCCATCATGAATTCCGGCTTTTAAAGCTTTCGGCCGATCAGGCCATTCAATCCATTTTAAAACCAGCACAGACCGTGGGCTGCCCTTTTGAAAAGGCTTTGGCACAACAAATTCTGCAAGATTTGAGCAACGGCCAAAACGACATCGATCCGCCGCAACTGCAAATTGTGTGCGATGCACTGTTCGACGCACGTGATCCGCAAAAAGGAATCACGCGCCAGCAATACGAGGCGCTGGGACGTGCCTCCCGCATTCTGGAAAACTACATGGAACGGGTACTGAATCGTTTTGACGCTCGGGACGCACTTTTAGCCAAAAAAATTCTCAAGTTGCTTATTTCGGAAGATTTTCAGCGGGTGGTTATTCCCTTGCAGGAAATCATTCATCAGCTTGCCTCAAAAGGCGAAGACCAAAAACGCATCCGCTTTTTGATTAATGAGCTGTCCGATGCGCGTTTGGTGCGGCTGGGACGGCAAGAAAGCATGAATTGGGTAGAATTAAGCCACGATTTTTTGATTCCCAAAATTAAGGAATGGCTTTCCGACGAGGAACAAAAACTACGCCGTGCCCGCCTGATGGTGCAAAATGCTATGGAAAACTACAAAAACCACGGCATCCTTCTGGACGAAGATTCTTTGCAAATTCTTTTACCTTTTGGCGCACAATTGGAGCTTACGGACGAACAAATTCCGTTTGTGGCACGGAGCCTTATTTTTAGGCGTTACGTTCTACCAGACTGGATTAAAAACGCAACTCCCGATTTGCCCCAGCTAATCGAAGAAGCCATGCGCAGCGGTGATCCGGGAATTCGTTTGTGCGCGGTCGAATCGTGTTTGGGCATTACCCATCCTAAAATAAAAACGATTTTAAACCACACTTCCCTGTGGGATACTGACTGGAACGTACGGAAGGCAGCCAGCATCGTTTTTGTTAAAAACTTCGGAAACGAGGCTCAGGCCCTGCTTGCCGGCGGGAAAAACCACAAAAAGGCCGGATTTGTACGACGCGCCATCAGCCTTTCGTTTGTGCGCGATCACGACACCAATCTCGTCTATTTGCGCAAGCTACCCTTACCCATTGCCCTTTTGGTAGTCACCGGCCTGATTTTGGTCCGCTTGCAACGTCATCGCAAACAAATTATTCGTGAAATAAGCGGTGCCACCTTGGGCGCCACCGGGTCAGGATTGCTGTTTGGTTCCTTTTTGGGCGCATCTCTGGCCATTGCACGTCATGCTCCCACTTTCGAGACACTTACCTATTTACTTTCCTTATTTTCTTTGGCCGGATTTGCCAGCTTCTTTGGCGGATTGGGAATTGCCGCCGGTCTCGTTTTAATGCAATACGTAACCTACCGGCATAGCCAGTGGTGGATTGTTGTGGGCGGAACGGTTGGCGGTTTACTGATGGGGGCCTTGATTAATGTAATAGGCATGGATATTTTGCGTACCCTGTTTGGCCAGCAACTCATCAAAATCACCGGTGCATTTGAAGCTTCGATACTGGGCTTTTGTATTTCTTTGGGTGTGGTCATTGCCGAACGCTTCTTTACCCGAACTAAAGCAGCCAAAATCATTGTCGTGGCTTTTACCGCAATGATCGGGGCTATTTTTCTGTCGCTGCTTCAGGGAAATTTATTCAGCGGAAGCATTGCCGCCATTACCCGTTCCTTTGCCAATGCCCAGATTAATCTGAGCGCCTTAACCACCCTTTTCGGGGAAGGACATTTCGGTTTAATCTCTCGAATGATTTTGGGTTCTCTGGAAGGTTTTTTGTTCGGAGGATTTTTTATGGCCGGTCTTGTCCTGTTTACAAACAAAAACAAAGCGTAAAATTAAAAATCCGGTTGCTCACGCAATAATTGCCGTGTGGTTTCGGTTACCGGAAACTCATCCAATTCGTTTTTTGTAAACCAGCGAATTTCAAGAGCATCGTCTCCGGCATAAGGTTCCCCTTCCTTGATTCTTGCCAGATAGTCGAGAATGACATAATGAAAAACGATTTCATTTTTTTCATTCCGTGCAAACACTTCAACCGTTTTTAAGAACTTTTCAATCTCTATTTTAACGTGGGTTTCCTCTTCTATTTCGCGTTTTAGAGCATCTTCAAGTGTTTCGCCCCATTTTACCTTGCCACCGGGGATGGCCCACAAACCTTCTGCCGGCGGCCTCTTGCGTTTTACCAGCAAAACCTTGCCGTGTTCTTTTATGACCGCCCCTACCGCAATGCGCGGTACCTGCAATTTTCTTTCCATTTGCCGATCTATTCATCTCCAAACAATGCTTGCCATCTCGATTTCAAGAGCCCCATACGCAGTACATCACGGGGTTTCCCGTCAATAAGCACCTCCGAATACAGAATGCCTTCCAGCTCAAAACCGAATTTACTATTTAAGTTGATGTTTTTTATGTTAGTGTCCAAGGAATGAATGTAGATTTTATTGTAGTTTAAAATTTCGAAGACATAGTACAAAAACAAAAACGTAGAAAGCTTACCAATGCCGCGGTTACGAAAATCGGAGGCCCCGATAAATTTTTTCATTTCCAATTTCATATTTTCTTCGTCAATGTTCTCCCCACCAATAATTCCTACCAGATGTTCCTTGAGATATTTAACCGCAAAATAGCGCCGACTTTTCACTTTTAGCAGGTATTCGGAAAGTTGGGTGCGTTCCTTCGGAAAAAAACGAATAAACGTTTGAGAAATTTCTCTTTGTTTCAGCCAACCACAAATGGTAGGGACATCCTCAGTCTGCAAAGGTTCGATATGCACATCCCGTAGAACAAGCTTTCGCTGCTCCTTCCATAAATCATCTACGTGACCAATGTTGAAATCATCGCGGTAGGTTCCGTTGTTATTTTGGAAAGCATCCTTGTGCAGCACATGATCCAGAAGCTGTGAAGAAACGTTGATAATATCGTTGGTGTCCACTCCGTAATTGACCAATTCTTTATAAAAGCTGTGCGTCACCAATTTGATGATTTGCTGCTGCTTCATTTTTTCCAATTCCCCGAAGGAATTGTTTTTTGGGCTCATAAGTTCATCGCTCCATTTAATATGCGTTTTTCTTTCGTTCCAATATCTTAGCCAGAAAAATCGGTCTTCCGGCCGGCTTTATCTTGCTATTTGAAATAATTCTCGTCTTCTCCCAATAATTCTGTAATATAAATTAAGTTTTTCAAACGAACAAACTTTGCTTAAGCGCACCAAATTAAATTTTCTTCCCATCCCAAATATTAAAAATTAAAAATCCTGTGAAGTTGATCAATCTTCTTGCCAGATGTTTTGTTAATTTTCTCAAGCAGTTGAAGAATTCAAAAGATCGGTCGAAATACTAAATCATACTACTTTATAAATTTTGGGATCAATATTAAATAAAAAACGGAGTTGGCACATGGAAGGGAACACCCGTAAAGCCTACAATGAAAACATACTAACAACAAAGACCAATTTAAAAGGACTTGCCGGCCTTTTCGAATATTTACTGAGGCGTTTTCGCAACGGTACCTTTTTGATCGCTCTTATGCCGTTGTATTTGGTGGGACTGATAGCGATGGGCATTTCGGCGACTCCGGGCATTTATCTTGTCAATTGGATCAATACCTTTACGGCTCAGTGGACGCCCCTGTTTCATCATTTGGCAGTGGGCATCGCCGTACCCATTGCTTATTTTTTGTATGGGATTACTTTGATTTTTGTCATTCCGTTTTTCAATTTCATCATGCCCTTTCGCATTAAGCCGTTCCGGGGCAACTATTTTTCGTTGGGGGTTGTCCCCTGGTACATCCACAATGCACTTACATACATTGTGCGCTACACCTTTCTCGAATTCATTACGCCCACTCCGTTAAACACACTGTTTTATCGCATGATGGGCATGAAAATGGGCAAAGGCGTGCACATAAATACAACCAACATTTCCGATCCGGGACTTATTGAAATTGGCAATTACGTAACCATTGGCGGTTCGGCACACATTATTGCGCATTATGGACAAAAAGGATATCTGGTGCTTTCCAAAGTTAAAATTCACGACGGGGTTACCATTGGCATGAAAGCAACCATTATGGGAAATGTGGAAATTGGCCCCGGCGCCATGATTGGCCCGCACGAGGTTGTTTTACCCAAAACAAAGGTTCCTGCCCATCGCCGGCCACCAAAAACCAAGGGCATTATCGAGGCCCAGCAAGTCGCTGTCACCGAATCGGCTTAGGGCTCTCACCTTTCAGGGAGCCCATTTTTCCCATTTTTCCAGTTCCACGACCACGTTTCCCACAAAAACTTTCATTAAAGCTTTCAGCGGAACACGTCGCTCGTCATTGGTAAACCATCCCCGGTATTTTCCGGTTACCCCGGCAATCCCTTTTAAATGAAACATGCCATACACTTCAAGGGTCGAAAACTTCTTGCCCGCCGGTTCAAAATAAAGAGGGTGCAATTCATCCGAAAAATACATATCCACCGGGCCATTACGATCATCAATAAACGAATAAACCCGGTACGAGGCACCTAATTTTGCGTTCCCCCGGGCGAAAAAGGTTAAAGAAATTCCGTCGTACATGTAATGTTCGAGTTTTAATACCTTATGTTCAAGTACTTTTGTCGTGTCATTCGAATCCAGGATATCCCAGTACACCTTATTGTTGTCATAATCAAACTGATAGATCATCACATCACGAGTTTCACCGTTTTTCTCGTTAACCATGTAAACGACCGGGCGAAAAAGAGAATCGATCAAACATTCGTAACGATTGTGCAAATGAACAAAAATGAGCACAGGGTTGGAATCCATGCGTAACTTAACGCGGTACAGCAACCGCCCCTTAATGCGCACGCTATCCACCACATGCATTTCCAGTGTGCCCAAACGAACAAAAGACCACCTGACCTTAAAGGTAAGTTTTTCGCCGATTTGCCATTTAAAAGCGGCCTTGCTCTGCATGGTAAACCCAAAAAGGAGGACCAACAACGTCCATAGTTTAAGATACCGTTTCATAGCTTTCTCCAGCTTTTTCAACTATGAGACATGCCCAAATTTTTAAAAGCCTGCCCCTAAAATACTCAAAAATTCGCAAAAGACAAATAGCAACTGAAAAAGGCTTTTATCTGCTTTGAATAACTGCCTAAATTCGAATGCTCAATGTTAAAGATGCCACTATTTAATCCGAAAATAATTTTCAACAACGACGATATTTTTAGGCACAATTTTTTTATGAAGATAAAAAGCTTTCAGCACAAAATTCCATCTCTTATTCCATCGATCCTGTTATTTTTAATTTTATTGATCATACTGAGCATTTTTCAATTCCGTGCCTTGCATCAAAATGCCCGAAAAATGCAAGAACTGACCAACGTTATGAACAAACAAGCGGCAATCCGCATCGAAAATTGGATTAGCACGCGGATCACTTTGGTTCAGTTATTGGCAAAGTCGTTCAATCATGCCGATCATGTTAATCCCCGTTTATTCAAAGCAGAAGCGCACAATCTCATTATCACCTATCCGGGTTTTCAGGCCATAAACTGGATTGATGCAGACGGAACGGTGCGTATTGTTCTCCCGCTTGAGCCCAATAAACGTGTTTTGAACAAAAATTTGTATTTTCACCCGAATTCTGCCGTGCCTCAGGCGTTGCAAAAAGCCAAAGAAACCGGTAGCTTAACAACCGCCTCTTCCATAAAATTACTGCAGGGCGGACACGGTTTAACCGTTTACGTGCCGGTATTTAAAAAAGAAAGCCAACTCATGGGATTTGTAAACGGTGTTTTCCGTATTGACACCTTAATTCACTATTGCCTGCATGACCCTTATTTAAATACGCATTTCAATTATTTAATTGTCAACGAAAATTCCGACATCATTTTTCAAAAAGGCAACATTTTGCGCAAAGACGAGGCGTTTAATCGCTTTTTGTCTTCGCACACCATCAAAATCGGAGACAGCTACTGGATCGTAAACTTGTACCCCACCCGGGCCTTTATGCGAAGTGAGTTGTCCTTTTTAAATAATCAGTTCTTTTTCTTTAACCTGGCCTTTAGTCTTATTATTGCCTTTTTAATCTGGCTTCTTATTTTGCGCAATCGCAAGGTCGCACAAAAAGAAGCGTATTTCCGAACCCTATTCGACGCGGCCAATACATGGATTCATATCCTTTCTCCGGATGGTACCATTTTAAATGTCAATCCGGCCTTTCTGGTAGCCAGTGGGCTTTCATTCTCACAGGTGGTAAATAAAGATTATGCCACTTTTCTTACCGAATCGTCCCGAGCACGTTTTAAAAGGGTTCTGGCCGACCTTGAAAACACAAAAAAATTTCGCGTGGAGTGGGCCTTTAAGTTTAAAAACGGCGAAATCCACCACATCGACTGTTCCGGGTCGGTTATCTCCGATCCAGCGCATGGACCATCGTACATTATTCTCCACCAAATCGACATTACCGAGCAGAAAAAATATCAGCAGGATTTAAACGAGAGCGAACACCGCTACCGCAGCGTCGTGGAAAATTCTCCTGACCCGATTCTAATTTATGACGGGGTGGGAATCACTTACGCGAATCCCGCCGCATTAAATTTATTTCAGGCCCGCAATCTAAAAGAATTGCAGAAAAAACCTTTGCACGAATTGGTCCATCCCGATTCCAGAGCAACCGTAAAAACATGGATAGAAAATGTTCTGGAGACCAGAGAAAACTCTCCATTGGTTCACGAAAAATTTCTCCGTTTTGACGGCAGTGTGGTCGAAGCCGAAGTAACCGCAACCATAATAAAGCACCAGCGAAAAGATCAGGCATTGGTCATTATCCATGACATTACCCAACGCATCAAGGCAGAAAAAGCGTTACAGCACTCTGAACAAATGCTGAAAAGTATTTTAACATCGATGAGCGATCGCGTTTTTTTAGTGGACGAATTCGGTCATATCCTCTTTTACAATACCCCCGCTTCGATGGACGAAGAATACGATTTCAAACAATTTACCCACAGATCCGTTTTAGAGGTACTTCCCCCCGATATTATCAGGCGCGGCGAAGAGGCCGTCAAGCAATTGCAGCATAAGCCGGTGGCAAATTTCGAATTCTATCTGCCCGACAAAAACGGCCGCAAAAAATGGTACTCTGCGAATATTTCGCACATGCCCACCGATGAAGAACCAATCCATTTTGTGGTTGTCATTCGCGACATTACCCAGACTAAAGAAAATGAACTTGCCCTAAAACGCGCGCTTGAAGAAAAAGAAATTTTATTGCAGGAAGTACACCATCGGGTAAAAAACAATCTGCAAAGTTTGCAATACCTTACCCGGCAAAGTATTCAACGCCTTAAAACCAAGAAGGACCGAAACGGAGTAAAAATTTTTAAGGAATTACAACGCCAAATCGAAGCGATGAGTCTGGTTTATGAGCAGCTTTATTACACCAAAAACTTGGCCGAAGTAGAAGTAGCAAGCTACCTGACAAACCTGATTCGTCATATTCAGGAATCTTTTTCCCGTGACGACGTGCAATTGACATATTCCTTCGATTCCCTTACTTTACCTGTTGACAAGGCCCTTCCTCTGGGCATGATTGTAAACGAATTGGTTAACAACGCATACAAATATGCGTTTCCCGAAAAGTTTGACAAAGAAAAAATCATTCGAATCAAAGCAAATGTTTCTAACGCCTATTTAAATATTGAAATTTCTGACACAGGAATCGGATACCCGCAGGACAAAGATTTTGAAAACACAAATTCGAGTGGACTTAAACTGGTTCGCTTGTGGATTGAACACCAGTTAGGGGGAAACTGCTCGTTTTTAAACGATAATGGTGCAAAAATTACCATCCAGCTTCCGATAAAGTAAAGGATTAGCCCATGGGATCCTATAAAATATTCATCGTAGAAGACGATGCTCTGGTTATCTCTCATCTGGAACAGATATTACGCGATTACCAATACAAGATCGCCGGTACTGCTGCCACAGGCCCCGAAGCCATCAAAAAAATAAAAGAAACCCAACCGGATCTGATCATTATGGACATTCGGCTTCGGGGAGAAATGGACGGTCTGGAAACCGCAGAAAAAATTCGGGCCGAAAAATCCATCCCCATCATCTTCTTGACTGCCTTTGCGAATGAATATTATTTGGAAAGGGCCCAGGAAAACAACAGCTATAGCTACCTGGTCAAGCCGGTTCGCGGCATCGACTTGCATTCCAACATCCAAATAAGCTTACATCGGCATAAAATTCAGCAGCGTCTCACCATTACGAACAAAGTACTGGAAGTGCGTCAGAAGGTCAACAGACTGTTTCTTAAAGATAAAGCACCAAAGAAACTACTAAAAAAAATCAGTACTTTGTTGTACGAGGTGCCCGCCTTTTCCTGTGTGTGCATCTTAGAGAACAATGGAAACGACTCCTTCGGCGTTTACTTAGCGCCAGATGACGCTCCGTGGGTGCGCAAATTCAAAGCTCGAATTTCCGACAAACAACTGCCCTATTGCGCCCGTCAGGCCTTGGAACAAAAAAAGCTGGTAGTCTTTGAAAGCTTTCATCCGGAATGTCGATCGTGTCCGCTTTTCCAAAGCGAACCATCAAGCAAAATGATCAGCTACCCGTTGTTTTACAAAAATCATCAATACGGGATCATACTGATTTTATCTCCGGAAGAATACACCCGAAATGACTTTTTCCAAGAACTTATTCAGGACCTGGGTGATGACCTTGCTTTTGCTTTGTACAACATCGAACTGGAAAAATCAAAAATTCAGATTAATAAAGCACTGCAAGAAAGCGAAGAAAAATATCGTATTCTTTCGGAACAATCACTCACCGGTGTTTATTTGATTCAGGAGGACAAACTGGTTTACGCCAATCCCAAACTGGCTGAAATTTTTGGCTACCACTCTCCCCGGCTTCTTATCAATAAAAACATTGCCCACCTGTTACCCGAAAAAACATTACCCGAAATCAAAAAAATCATTACCTATTTGCTGGAGGGCAAGGCCACCGATCTGAAATATGAATTTCAGGCCAAAAAGAAAGACGGCAGTTTTATTGATGTGGAAACGTTCGGAAAACGCGTACATTACAATGGCAAACCCGCTGTTTTAGGCGTTATTTTAGACATAACCGAACGCAAAAAGAATATCCGGACTATCCAGAAACTATTTAAAGCCATCGAACAAAGTCCGGTAGCGACCGTTATTACCGATACAAAGGGCACCATCGAATATGTGAACCCGGCCTTCACGGAAATTACCGGCTACACTTACGAAGAAGCCATCGGACAAAACCCGCGTATTCTCAAATCGGGGAAAATGCCGGACGAACTTTACAAAGATTTGTGGGGAACGATTACCCGGGGCAAAGTGTGGAAGGGCGAGATGATTAATCGTCGGAAAGACGGCGAACTCATCTGGGAATATCTCATCATTAGCCCCCTGTTTAACGAACGGGGTGAAATCACCCATTTTTTGGCCAGTAAAGAGAACATCACAGAAAAGAAAAAGCTGGAAAACGATTTACTGCAGAAACAAAAGATGGAAGCCATCGGCCGTTTGGCAGGAGGTATTGCGCACGATTTTAACAACATGCTCACCGTGATAAACGGTTATTCCCAGCTTATTTTGCACAAAATGCCCAAAGACGACCCACTGTACAAAAAAATCGAACAAATTTATCAGGCCGGGGAACGGGCCAAGAATTTAACAAGTCAGCTTTTAACCTTTAGCCGTAAGCAAATCCGCCAGCCGGATATTATTAATCTCAATACGTTGATTCGCGACATGGAAAAAATGTTAATCCGCCTGATCGGTGAAGATGTGCAGATTATTACGCAATCCGATGAGAATCTGTGGGCTATCGAATCGGACAGAAGCCAACTGGAACAAATTGTATTGAATTTGGCCATTAATGCCCGGCAGGCCATGCCCGAAGGCGGCCAATTGGTTATTTCCACCAAAAACATTGTATTGGATGAATCCTTTACGGCCACCCATCCCGGGACCAAAACGGGCAAGTATGTTCTGCTGGAAATTACCGACACAGGAAAGGGCATGGACGAAGAAACACAGAAACACATTTTTGAGCCCTTCTTTACCACAAAACCCACCGGCCAGGGAACAGGCCTGGGATTGGCCACCGTGTATGGCATTGTCAAGCAGAACGATGGCTGCATCGAAGTAAAAAGCCGCCTGAACCACGGCACTACTTTCCTAATCTACTTTCCGGCAGTGGAAGGTAATCTTTCCCAAAAACAAACCCAAGAAGAAAAGTCGGATGCGTTCAGTGGCTCCGAAACGATCTTTCTGGTCGAGGACGATCCTTCGGTGCGTGAGCTAACTTCCAAATCCTTAAACTATTTTGGCTACAAAGTCGTCATCGCCACCAATGGACGTGAAGCTCTGGAGATGGTTAAAAACGCTTCTTTTCGTTTTGATCTGTTAATTACCGACGTGGTAATGCCGGAAATGAGCGGACGCAAATTGGTGGATTTGATCAGGGACAAACATCCCGCCCTCAAAGTTTTGTTCATGTCGGGTTACACCGAAGATCAAATTTCGGAAAAAGGCGTGCAAAATAAGGAGATTAATTTCATTCAAAAACCGTTTTCTCCGCTGGAACTGGCCAAAAAAGTACGCCAAATTCTGGATACGCATTAGCGCCCCTCACGGACAATTCTGCGCTTATGGCCCGATTGGCGTGCTTTGGCATTAATAAGAGCACTCACCGTGCAGAATTGGTAACCCCTTTGACGCAACGAATCGATTAAAGCAGGCAATATGGTGTACGGAAAATCTTTGGAACGGTCGGTGCCCAGATGCATCAGGATGATTTTTCCTTCCAATCCCTTTTCGGATTCCAAGCGTAAAAAATGATCCAAAATTTGTTCGGGAGTACGGTACCATTTTTCCGTGCTGTCAGCCACCCAATCCAGAGCATCGCATTTCTGCGACCAGCCGACCAGCTTGTAGCCGCTTTCGGCCGCCCACTGTAAAATAGTTCTGTTGTACTCACCAAAGGGAGCGCGCCACAAAGGCGCCAGGTGCCGCTTTGTAACGGAATAAAAAAGGCTGTCGGTTCGCTGCAGCTGTTCACGCAGCAAGAGCGCATTTACTCCCGGAAGGGTTTTCTGAAGATTGTTCTGTGCGTATGTTGTCAGGTGAGGATGGCTGAATGTGTGGTTGCCAATTTCAATGCCATTCCACACCATTTGCCGGATCACTTGCGGATAGTGCCGGATGAATTGCCCGGTCACAAACATGGTACACGCCACCCTTTTTTGCCGCAAAATTTGGAGGATTTTCAAACTTCCCCGATCCGTAGAACCCGCATCGAAAGTTAGGGCCAGCTTCTTTTCCTGCAATGGAACGTAAAATACCGGGCGCATTAAAAACTTTAGCCGGGCCGAGGTCCATTGCACGTGAATCGAATCGAGCAAGACCGTTCTCCCATCGGGCCAATGTTGCCAGAGTACAAACCGATTTTCTCCGAAATGCAGCGGGATGTTCACAAAGGCATTGTGGGATGCATCGTTTGTTTTCATGGCAATAAGCCGGCCGTTTTGCCACAACGAAACGGCCGCCCGGCCCTGCCCTTGAATTTTAAACGACAATCGCCCTTCGGCTTTGAACAATGTGCTATCCAGAACAAACCAGGTGCTGTCCACGTGCTGCACGGACACATTTGCCGTGCGCTTGAGTTGGTGCCTTATTTGTTGCAATTGGTGATTAAAATAAAGAAAAAACGCAACGAACAAAACAAGGATTCCCCCGACAAATGCCCACTTTTGGAAATTTGCTCCGGGCTTTAGCTTTTGCGCTACCTGCTGGATTTTCCATCGGTAATAGCAGCGTTTTCCGCAAAAAATGTGATGTTCAAAATGGTGCTGGCAGGCACTGCAAATGGGCTGTTTGCAATAATAGCAACGCCGGGAGGTCAGGCGATCGGGATGATTTTTGCAAGGTTGCTTTTGCCGTGCCATAATAATCTCTTTTAAAACAAAGGAGCGCCGCATCGGCGCCCCTTCTCCAAATTAACGATTGGCGTATTGTGCTTCGTAAAAACGACGGTATTCTTCCTGTTTCTCCTTAATTTTACGCCACCAATTTTCATTTTCCACATACCAGTCGATCGTTTGCTTTAGCCCGTCTTCCAGATTCCAACGGGGTTTCCAGCCCAAAGCACGAATTTTGCTCGTGTCCACAGAATAGCGACGATCATGGCCCGGCCGGTCGGCCACCGGTTTGATCAATGATTTTGGTTTGCCCAAATAGTCAAGAATAAAATGTGTGATAAAAACATTTTCGCGTTCATTGCCCCCGCCAATATTGTAAATTTCTCCGATTTTACCCTTGTGCAAAACCAGATCAATGCCAGAACAATTGTCTTCCACGTAAATCCAGTCGCGCACGTTTTTACCATCGCCGTACAATGGCAAGGGCAGGTCGTCAATAGCATTGGTTACGAACAAAGGAATCAATTTTTCGGGATATTGGTAAGGGCCGTAGTTGTTCGAACTCCGCGTAATGAGCACAGGCAAGCCGTACGTTTTAAAATAAGAACGCACCAACAGATCTCCCCCGGCTTTACTGGCCGAATAAGGGCTGTTGGGCATTAGCGGGTCGGTTTCTTTAAACGATCCGTTTTCGATCGATCCGTACACTTCATCGGTAGAAATGTGCAAAAAGCGCTCGATGTTGTGTTTCTTGGCGGCTTCCAGCAGTACAAAAGTCCCGTGAATATCCGTATCGATAAACTGCCCTGCTTCGTGGATCGAGCGATCCACATGGGTTTCGGCGGCAAAATTTACTACGGCATCCACATTGCTCATCAAGTTGTCTACAACCTTGGTATCGCGAATGTCTCCATGATAAAAAATGTAGCGCGGATTCTTTTCAAATTCTACCAGATTTTCCCGATTTCCGGCGTAGGTGAGCGCGTCCAGAACAATAATCCGGTAATCCGGATATTTGTTTAACATGTAACGCACAAAATTCGAGCCAATAAAACCGGCCCCGCCGGTCACTAAAATCGTTTGCATTTACAGCCTCCTGAATTTTTTAATTCCGATAGGGTTAAAATTCAAATACGTATTTAAAGCAAAACGTCTCTTCGCTATTTTGTGTTTATCAAATTTTTAAAGTAATTTGCGTCCATTTCGTTATTTTTCGAAAGCGCTTGTCCCACCGAATAAATTCGTCCGTTTTACAAAAAAAATTAGCTTTCTGCCCACAAAATTAGCATGTGAAAATGTCACGGGCATCGGAGAATCGTTATCGGGCCCCTAAGACTCCCGAGCCTTTAAAGATGGAAATTACTGTTTTGGAATTACCGGCACTACCGCACGTCACAAGCTCTTCAAAGCGGAACATGGCCCTGGCTTGTTGAACGAGCAAGGCATAAAATTCCAAACGAGACAGGTCGCTGTAATCCTGAGTAGTAAACATAGGCCCTCGTGTAATCCTTTACTAATCTAAAAAAGCCCATGTTTTAAGGCAAGCGCGATCGAGGAATCAGGTAAGTTAAAACGGGATGGCAGGTCGGAACTTGTAGCCGTAAAAAATAGGCCCATCGGTATTTTCTTCGTAATATTTGCGCACTACCATTTCAACCGGCATTCCGATTTGTACGTCACCGGCATCCACATCGGTTAGCTGCGCGGTTAATCTTGGACCTTCTTCCAGATCGATTAAAGCCACGATGTAGGGTACTTTGTCCTGGTAGCGTTCGATGGTCTGGTAGACGACGGTAAAACTAAACACCTTGCCCTTGCCCGAAAATTCATAAGGGCGGAGTGCCTTGCTTTTGCAACGGGGACAAACGATTCGCGGAGGAAAAGAATAATGCCCGCATGAGGAACAAACGGTTCCCTGCAAGCGATATCGCTGATCCTTTAAACGCCAATATCTGGGAATATCCATAAAGTTTCTTCCTTCCTGCTTACATCTGACCTTTTAGAATTGAGGTGACAACCGTTGCGCCGGTTCCGCCGATGTTCTGGGTCATGGCAAAACGGGGTTCCGCAACCTGCAGGGGCGTAGGCGCTTTGCCCCGCAATTGGAGCACGGCCTCGACAATTTGGTACAGGCCGGTAGCACCCACCGGATGACCTCTTCCTTTCAGCCCCCCCATTGTGGCAATAGGAAGCGTACCACCGATGTCAAAATAGCCTTCCTGCACCTTTTTCAGCGCCTCTTCTGCCGATAAAAATCCTGCTGCTTCCAGAGACAAAACACTCATGATGCTGAAGGCATCGTGCAATTCAAAAAAGCTGATATCCCGGTGCGAAAGCCCCGCCGTTTTCAAAGCACTTTTGGTGCTCTGCTCCACAGCCGCCAAATGGAGCAAGTTCGTCCGATCGTGCAAAGCCACGTAATCGGTTGCCACTTCGCAGGCCAGCACTTCTACGGCACTGCGCTGGTCGCGCACGTCATCCCAGGGCACCACGATAAGCGCAGCAGCCCCATCGGCAATAGGGCTGGAATCCAGCAGGTTAATGGGATCGGCAATCATTTTGGCCTGCTGGTACTGGTTTAAACTAATTTCATGTTGAAACATGGCATTGGGATTGTACCGGGCATTGCGATGTGCCAGCATGGGAAAAGCAGCAAACAGTTCCCGTTTAACGTTGTGCTCAAAAATAAAGCGTCGCATGACCATTGCATTTAAGGCGACAAAGGTTAAGCCCAGAGATGTTTCAAAATCGGCATCGGCTGCCATTGCTAACCCGTCCGAGGCGCGCCAGCCAGATAATTCGGTCAGCTTTTCGACTCCAAGAGCTGCCACGCATTTTTTGCGTCCGCTGGCAACGGCCAACACGGCCTGACGAAATGCCGCCGCTCCCGAGGCGCAGGCGGCTTCTACTTTTACTGCTTCGATTCCCGGAAAGCCTGCCTGCTCGGCGATTAGCGCACCCAAATGTTCCTGTTCACTCAAGCGTCCGCTAAGCATGTTTCCCACGTACAACCCGTCGATCTCATCGCGATTGGCGTCTTCCAGAGCATGAAATAGGGCCTGAACTGCCAATGCCTTAATCGATTGATCCCAATGTTCCCGAACCGGCACCTGGCCGATTCCGATAATTGCCACCTTTTTCATGAGACCTTTCCTATTTTCGAATTTTTCCCCGCCAACGCGCATAGGTGCTGTAATCTATCGATCTTTCTCTCTGCACATACCATTCGGTAGATGGGGCTATTTCCCGAACCTGTGCAAGCCGTTCGGTAACCACAAAGCTAAAAGCATCGCTGCCTGCCCCCGAGCCAAAACTGGCCAGCAGCAGACGGTCTCCCGGTTGTGCCCGATCCAAAATAGCCGTAAAACCCAGAATGGATGAACCGGCGTAAGTATTCCCGACTTTTGGTGAAAGCAGGCCGGGTACATACTGTTCGGGCTTAAATCCCAATTCCTGCGCCATTTTCGTCGGAAATTTGGTATTGGGCTGATGAAACGAAATGAATTTAAAATCGGATGCTCTCAGGCGGAGCTCTTCCATCAGGGTTGTCACCGAAGAACGAATGTGGTGAAAATAGGCGGGATCTCCGGTAAAGCGATTGCCATGCTGCGGATATTTTTCATAATTTCGGCGGAAAAAATCTGGTGTGTCGGTTACGTAGCTGTAAGCTCCTTCCAGTACGGCCAGGGCCTGCGCTTCCGCCCCAACAATGAACGCGGCTCCTCCTGCTGCAGCGGTGTATTCCAGTGCATCTCCGGGACGCCCCTGTGCCGTATCCATACCAATGGCCAGCGCGTACGAAGCCATTCCGCTGCCCACATAACCCAGCGCTGCCTGCAAGGCCTCGGTACCTGCTTTACAGGCAAATTCCAGATCGCCGGCCGTATTGGCCGGGTAAATTCCCAGCGCTTGAGCAACAACCGTTCCACTGGGCTTTACCGCATAAGGATGCGATTCCGATCCGATCCACACGGCACGAATTTCCCGGGGATCGATGCCCGCGCGTTTTAGTGCGTTCTTTCCCGCTTCGATGCTCATGGTAATTGTGTCTTCATCCGGGCCGGGTACGCTTTTCTGCTTAATCGGCAAATGGTAACGGTCCTGTTCGTCACGCCAGACACGTGAGATCTCGGCGGTTTTAATGCGATAGCGCGGTACATAGGCGCCGTATCCTACGATTCCAACCGATTTAATCGGTTTCAAAATAGCACTCATTCTTTCCTCGGCACATCAAATTGAATATGTATTCATTTTTTCTTATTTAAATTAACTGAGTAGTTAAAAAAAAATTTGATAAAAGGCAAGAGCCAGAGAATTTTCTCATTTTTTGCATTGTCATGGAATGGAGCGTGACCGATCCATTCATTTATGGAAATTGGATTCAGCGGCTTGTAAAAACGCGGAAAATCAAGGAAATCTCATTATTTTCTCAAAAAAACGCCCCAAGTGAGTAGTGGAGTGTAGCACTTTCCCGGTCGTGCAGGGTGCACAGCGGGCTTTAGAGGTCGTGCGCACACTGCCCCACCGCGTTGGGGCACCGGAACCGCGTCAGCGGTTTTCCGCCTTCCTATTTATCAGCAAAAATGCCCGAAAGAAACGTTTAAACGGTTTCCCGGATGAGTTCTCTCACGGCCCAAAAAACCTTCACGGTTCCTGGGCTTCGCCTGCACATCTCAGTGATGCACGCCCCCTATTGGTCATTTTTCCTTGCAAATTTAAAATTTTATTTTAAATTTACAAGCATGATTAAGCGAAAATTAGAAAAACCCGTTAGCGAATCCCTAAAACGTTTTCCTGTCGTTGGAATTATTGGCGCCCGACAAGTCGGGAAAACGACGCTGGCCAAAAAGCTACAATCCCAAGTTTCCAACAGTATTTACCTAGACCTTGAACTGCCTTCGGATTTGATGAAGCTGCAAGAGGCCGAACTCTACTTGCAACATCATACCGACAAATTGGTCATTTTGGATGAAATTCAGAGAATGCCTGAACTCTTTCCACTGTTACGTTCACTGGTCGACCAAAATAGGCGCCCCGGTCGTTTTTTAATTTTAGGTTCTTCTTCTCCGCGCGTGATCAAAAACGCGGCCGAAAGCCTGGCTGGCCGTATTGTTTACCATGAACTTACCACGTTTTTACTGGAAGAAATTGCCCAAACGAATGAACACCAAAATTTTCAAAAATTATGGTTAAGAGGCGGCTTTCCCGAAAGTTTTTTGGCGCAGGATGAAAAGACGAGTTTCCAATGGCGGGAGGCATTCATTCAATCATTTCTGGAGCGTGATCTTCCCTTTTTAGGTATCCGCATCCCGCCTTTACGCATGCATCGTTTCTGGAGCATGCTGGCACACTATCACGGACAGCTTTTTAACGCTTCCCAACTCGCCAACGCTCTTGATCTGTCATCGGTAACAATTAAAAACTACCTCGAAATCCTGCATCAGGCATTTATTGTTCGTGTAGTGCCACCGTTCCATATCAATATTAAAAAACGATTGGTAAAAACACCAAAAATATATTTTAGAGACACCGGACTGCTTCACACCCTATTGAATATTCGTTCTTTTGATGAATTACAGTCCCATCCCGCAGTAGGTGCTTCGTTTGAAGGTTTTGTGATCGAACAGGTAATTAACAGCATGCCCAAGGAATTTGAAGCTTTTTTTTACCGTACAGCAGCCGGAGCCGAGATGGATCTTGTACTCATTACAGGAGGCCAATGCAAAGTCAGTTTGGAGATAAAATTCTCATTATCGCCCAAAATCAGTAAAAGTTTCCGAAATGCTTTTGCTGATTTGAATGGTAAATTGGGATTGATTATTTATCCCGGTAAGGAACGCTTTCCTCTTGACAAAGACATCTTCGCCTATCCCGTTGCCCAATTGCCGGAACTATTTGATTTTGTGCGAAACGCAGTCTAAAAAATGTTTCGTAACTCCGCTTCACCATGATTCCGATAAATCTGAAGAACAATTTTGCCTTTTGCTTTACGGACAGCCTTATGACCGAGGCGATCCTTATCGCCCTAACGATATTCCGCGTTTAATCCTTGCAGCCCCATGCATTAGCACCACCGCTGAACCCCAAGGCACACTACCCCTTGTCGGAACCGCTTCAGCGGTTTTCCGCCTTCCTATTTATCAGCAAAAGTGCCCCGAAAGAAACCGTTTAAACGGTTTTTGTTAATTCCTTCCCTACTAACCGACATTAAAAAGCCAGGGTTGATTGGAACATTACTCATCAACTTTCCGGATAAACCTGCATGCCGGACAAACTAAAAAGGCTGCCTTCTGGCAGCCTTTTTGTCTTTTTCGGATTTTTTCATGGTCTGGAAATTAAATCTCGAATTTAATGCCCTGAGCCAGCGGCAATTTTTTACCGAAGTTAATCGTATTGGTTTGTCGGCGCATGTAAGCCTTCCAGGCATCCGAACCCGATTCGCGACCGCCGCCGGTGTCTTTCTCGCCACCAAAGGCTCCACCGATTTCCGCACCGGAAGTTCCGATGTTCACGTTGGCAATACCGCAATCGGAACCCCAGGCCGAGAGGAAAGTTTCGGCTTCGATTAAATTGTCCGTGAAAATCGAGGAAGACAATCCCTGAACCACATCGTTGTGGATTTCAATGGCATCTTCCACTTCACCCTTGTATTTGATCAAATAGAGAATGGGAGCAAAGGTTTCTTCCTGAACAATGGAATAGTGGTTTTCGGCTTCGACCAGGGTAGGCAGCACGTAAGTGCCGGCTTCGTAGCCCGGGCCACTGAGCACTTCGCCACCGTAAATAATTTTGCCGCCTTCCTTTTTCACCTGCTCCAGAGCCTTCAGATAGGTATCCACCGCACCCTTGTCGATCAATGGCCCCATGTGGTTCTTTTCATCCAGAGGATCACCGATGCGTACGCTCTTGTAAGCCTTAACCAATGATTCCTTAACCCGATCGTAAATCGATTCGTGAATAATCAAACGCCGCGTGGTGGTACAACGCTGTCCGGCCGTACCAACCGCTCCAAAAACGATGGCCGGAATGGCCAAATCCAGATTGGCATTCGGCGTCAAGATAATGGCGTTGTTCCCGCCTAATTCCAGAATGTAGCGGCCCAAACGCGCGGCAATTTTGGTGGCGGCATGGCGCCCTACCTGCACCGAACCGGTAATGGAAATCAACGGTACGCGTTTGTCATTTAACATGCGTTCACCCACCACAGAACCTTTACCAATAACCAGGTTGAACAAACCTTCCGGCAAATTGTTTTCTTTCACAATTTCACTCACAATGTTTTGCACGGCAATGGCCGTCAAAGGAACTTTGGAGGCTGGTTTCCAGATGTTTACATCACCGGCAACGGTGGCAATCATGGCATTCCAGGCCCACACGGCTACCGGAAAGTTAAAAGCCGTAATAATACCCACCGGGCCCAACGGATGATATTGATCGTACATGCGATGCTCGGGACGTTCGGAATGCATGGTAAAGCCGTACAACATGCGCGACTGGCCCACGGCAAAATCACAAATATCGATCATTTCCTGTACTTCGCCCCAGCCTTCCTGAATGGACTTGCCCATCTCCATGGTAACCAAACGTCCTAACAATTCCTTGTATTCACGCAAACGCAACCCGATCTGCCGGACAATTTCGCCGCGCTTCGGAGCAGGAATTTTTCGCCACTCTTTAAACGCCGCCTGAGCTTTCTCAACCACCCATTCGTAATCCTTTTCCGTAGCCTGATATACAGAGGCAAGATACTCACCGTTGATCGGGGAATACACTTTTAATTCGCCGCCGTCGGTACTTTTACTCCACTCCGTACCGGTCGAGGCGCCGAAATTCTTCTCTTTGATGCCCAATTTTTCCAGAATACTGCGGTCAAACATGGTGCGTCTCCTATTTAAATGTACTGTACTTTGTTTTCAAAAAAATGCTTTACCTGAGCGGTTAAGTTAATAAACAAACCGATAAATGTAAATCTTTTTTGAGGAAATTAGAACCCAAATTTTTCGTTGAATGTCCATCAACATGCGGGGTGGCATATTGCAATTTCAATTCCGGCACAGCCATAACGAATTAGGTTTTATGCCCGCTGTGCTTGACCCTGTGCCGGGATGTGGTTATTTTGCTTTTAGCATATTTTAAGATACAATTTATTTGAGGAGGACAAATGGCAAACCGAAGATTTTTTCTAAAATCGGCATTAGTGGTGGCCGGAGGCGTGGCTCTTGGCCAACCAAAATTGTTACGGGCAAAAGAACAGAAGTTCCCCCGGGGAATTATTTTTACGGCAAAATCACCCGGACGCTGGAAGGCCAAGGCAGGATCGCATGCCCCGAAAGTTACGGTAAAAGGTCAGCAGGTTACTATTGAAACCGCCCATCCCATGAGCCAGCAGCATTACATTGTGCGGCACACTCTGGTTGCCGAAGATGGCACACTGCTCGGCGCCAAAACCTTTTACCCGAATGACAAAAAAGCGGTTTCCACGTACACAGTAAAAGGAGAAATGCCCAAAAAGCTCTACGCCACCAGCTTTTGCAACAAACACGACTTTTGGATGACTGAAGTCGAAATCGGTTAAATTTAAAAGGCCTTTGTAAATCTGCAAAGGCCTTTTTCTAAAACAGTACTTCTACTCTTTCAGATGACGTGCCGGTATCCATTTCAAAATGAAATAGCCAACAAGCCCCGAAGTCAAAGAGCCCAGTAAGATCGCCAGCTTGTCGGTGTATTGAAAAAGATTGTCTTGCTCAAAAGCCAATGTATCGATAAAAAGGCTCATGGTAAATCCGATGCCGGTCAAAACGGCCACCCCGTAGAAACTTAGCCAATGGCTATCTTCGGGAAGTTGCGCCCATTTCAATTTGATGGCAATCCAGCTAAACCCGAAGACACCAAGTTGTTTGCCCAAAAACAAGCCCAGCATGATGCCCAACGGCACACTACCCATCATTTGCCCCAACGAGATACGTGTAATATTTACTCCGGCATTCACAAAAGCAAATAAGGGCAAAATCAGAAAAGCGACCCACACGTGCAAATCATGTTCAATCTCCTTCAGGGGAGAAAAATGTCGTCCGTTTTTGTCCCGTGCATTCAGCGGAATGGTGAAGGCCAAAGCCACACCGGCCAACGTGGCATGCACTCCCGATTTAAGCACACTTACCCACAAAACAATGCCGATCAGAAAATACGCGGCTTTACGTGAAACGCCCAAAACATTCAGCAGAATCAAGACGAGCAAAGCCAGAGCGGCAATACCAATGGAAAGCAGTGAT
>CAYXUS010000121.1:0-15731 GCA_964468415.1 uncultured Caldithrix sp. | reverse complement strand
TCCCGATCCGCTGACCACTGCCGCTGTGGATTATGGCGGTGCGTACAAAGACAATAACGATGCCGATTCCGATGCACTCAATGATCAGCGGATGGAAGCCGTGCTGCGCGATATTAGCTACGTGAATGGCAAATATGTCCTGAAAGGCCCGTACGCCGTACTTTCCGATGAAGAAAGTCCCGCGGACAACTTCCCGGAATTGGCCGATTCTTCGCAGTTCCGTTACACGCGTAGTCAACAAGAATTCGAAGACGTGAATGTGTATTTCCACATCGATCTTTCCACCCGCCATTTGATTGAGGATTTGGGCTACGACGAACCCAAACAGCACGAATTCAAGGTTGATCCGCACGGACTGAGTGGCGATGATAATTCGCATTACGTGTCGTCATCCAACTATTGTGCCTTTGGCGAAGGCGGCGTGGACGACGGTGAAGACGCCGATGTGATCTGGCACGAGCACGCCCATTCTTTCCAGACCAATTTAACCGGAGGCATGTCGTACAGCGGTGAAACCATGTCGTTGCAGGAAGGTAGTTCCGACTACTGGGCTGCTTCCTATTCCCGCATTACCAATTCCTTCCATTGGGGCTATGTATTCAACTGGGACGGCCACAACGAATTTTGGGCCGGGCGGCGCTGCGATCTGGATTGGGTGTACCCGGACGATTACGTGAGCGGACACGACGGCGGCCAGATTTGGTCTTCGGCTTTGATGGATATCTGGGGCGATTTGGGACGATACATCACCGATCGTTTGTTTATTGAAACGCACTACATTTGGGGGTACGATCCGGGCTTGCAGGATGCCGCACAGGCTTACATTCAGGCCGATCGCAACCTGTACGACGGAGAACATCTGACGGTGATCGTAAATCATTTCGACGAGCACGGTCTGGTCAATAAAGAAGATTACATCGCAACCATCGAACACGATCCTCTCAAAGATACCGATGATTACAGCCACGACTACCCTGTGGTGGCTAAAATTTACCCCGGCCCGACCCCCCTGGATACGACCAGATTCTGGGTAATCTGGGGTGTGGATACTCCGACCGATACACTGAACATGCACGCCACGGGCAATCCCGATGAATATCAGGCCAATATTCCTCCGCAGGGTAACAATGTAACAATTGCCTATTACATTGCCGTGGTCGATACCCAGTCGCAGGTTACGTACGATCCGCCCAACCCTCCGGACAGCGTGTTTACTTTTCATGTGGGGCCCGATACGGTAAATCCGCAAATTTCACACACGGCGCTGGGCGACCAGATGATCGACAACTGGCCGGCAACGGTTAGCGCCACCGTAACCGATAATTTTGGCGTGGACACGGTAATTTGCTACTATTCTGTTAACAACGACTCGTTAAATAAAAGCTTTGCCCTCCTGAATACCGGCGGCGATGATTATTCCGCAGATTTCCCCATGAGTGTACAGGTGGGCGATTCGGTCTTCTACCGCATTAAGGCCGTCGATGTTTCCGATAATCAGAACGAAACGCAAAGCCCCGAAAACGGCTATTACGCCTTTGCGATTATTCAGAGTAAAGGAAAAATCTTAATTGTTAACGACGATCCTGACAATAAAGAGACAATTGACGACCGGGGAGAAGAAGCACGCAGTAAAGATGCTTACGGCAAATCGGCGCAGAGTATTGCCAGCTATTTGCAGGAAATGGGTTACGAAACAGTAACGGTTACGGTGAGTGCGGCGCTCGATACCGATTTTACCCATTACGATTTGATTATTTCTTCCAGCGGAGGCAACACCTCGCCGGTTGCCGATGAAAACTATCGTACAAAGCTGGAAAACTGGGTGAGCGATTCGACTCACAAATTGCTTATTGAAGGGGGAGAAGTTGGCTACGATGCTTTGAAATCTCCGGGATATTCTTCGTTTGCCCAGAATGTGCTGCATGTCCAAAACTGGCGTACGGACAATGCCGGTGCATTGAATTTGCGTTCTGAATACACGAATCATCCTTTGGTAACCACACCGAACGCATTGCCGGGCAGCATGAATATTTCTTATTCCGCGTATGGCGACGAAGACGCACAGGATCCGATTGCACCGGCCTACGTGGTGTACGGAACCAATTCGTATCCCACCTCGATGGGAATTCTGGTTTACGATCCCGATGCCGACACGACCTCGGCGCAAACGGTGTACTTCGGGTTCAATTTCGACGCGATGAGCGATCAGGATGTGGCCAAACAGCTTCTGGAAAACACGGTAAGTTATTTACTGGCCGATCGCGCGCGCGGTGTGATCGAAGGCTACGTGGATATGACCGATAAAGAGGATGACAGCGGTGTCGCGGTTTATTTAAGCGGAGACCGAAACGATACCACCTTTACCGATGCCAGCGGATACTACGCCTTTACGGGGTTGGCACGTGGTTCTTACTCCGTAAAACCGTACATGGAAAACTACAATAATTCTCCCGATTCCGTCGAAAATATTTCGGTGGATCAGGATACGGTATCCAACGTGAATTTTACATTAACGCCTAAAACTTCGGCGATTGAAGCAAACGGGGCTGTGCCGCGTTCGTTTGCCGTGGAACAAAATTATCCCAATCCTTTCAATCCGACTACGACCATTCGTTACCAATTGCCCAGAGCTTCCAAAGTGGTGGTAACGATTTACAGCACCACCGGTGCAAAGGTACGGACCTTGGTGCGTGCGCAGCAGGCGCCGGGCTACTATTCGGTAACGTGGGATGCGCGCAATCAGGCCGGACGAAAAGTGGCTTCCGGAATTTACATTTACCATTTTAAGGCCGGAGATTTCCAACAAGTAAAAAAGATGATTCTTTTGAAATAAACGGCAAACTTCATTCGCAAAAGGCATCCTGTGGTTTTTCAGGATGCCTTTTTGGTTTTGGAAGAGAATTCGGGAGTTCAAAACGGATGCATCTTTTCCAACCCCTTGTTTTTTATGTGAATAATGTGTAATATTTCAGTGGTGAATTATCACTGGTTGGAACGCGGAACGGGCATTGCGGAAAGATGAATGTTCTTGCATTTGCAAAAGCAGAGTTGAACGTCAGGGTAGACACTCCATTCCGTAACGGACGCGATTCTATCCGGGATTCATGCTTCCTTTGCTCTTTGGCCGTTTATGCAAACCGGCTGAATATTATGCAAAAAGCGGGGCGTTTTGAACGAATGAGCCAATGTTCGACGGAGCCTTGCTCATGAGCAGTATTTCGTAACTGGAAAATTTTAAATGATCTGTGTGAAATAGATATTTGCAAAGAATGGGGGAGTTTTATGGATGAAAAAGCCTATCAACGTTGGAAAGAAGAGGTAGCGAAGGCCAAAACCAGAGACGCCAAGTTTATTACAGCCTCGGGTGAACCGGTGGAGCTTATGGGTACGCCGGACATGCTGAAAGATTTTGATTATGATCGCGATCTGGGATTTCCCGGGCAATTCCCGTTTACCCGGGGCGTGCATGCCAACATGTACCGCGGCCGCTTGTGGACCATGCGTCAGTTTGCCGGATTCGGAACGCCCGAAGATACCAACGCACGCTTCAAATATTTGCTGGAAAACGGACAAACCGGGCTTTCCGTCGCTTTCGATTTGCCCACCTTAATGGGACGCGATGCCGATGATCCGTGGAGTGAAGGAGAAGTGGGCGTGTGTGGAGTGTCGGTCAGTTCGTTACGCGACATGGAAATTCTTTTTGATGGCATCCCGCTGGATAAAGTATCTACCTCGATGACGATTAATTCTCCGGCTATCATTCTATTGGCCTTTTATGCTGCGGTGGCCGAAAAGCAGGGGGTAAGTCAGGAGAAATTACGGGGAACCATTCAAAACGACATCCTCAAAGAATACATCGCGCAGAAAGAATACATCTTTCCGCCACAGCCGTCCATGCGCATTATTGTGGACATGATCGAATATTGTACCGAACACATGCCCTTGTGGAATACGATTAGTATTAGTGGCTATCACATTCGCGAGGCGGGTTCTACCGCTTTGCAAGAACTGGCCTTTACTTTGGCCGACGGTTTCGCTTACATCGAAGCGGCGCTGGAGCGCGGGCTGGATATCGATGCCTTTGCACCGCGCTTGTCTTTCTTTTTTAATTCGCACAACGATTTTTTTGAGGAAATTGCCAAATTCCGGGCGGCACGCCGCATTTACGCCAAACGCATGAAGGAAAAATACGGCGCGAAAAAGGAACGCTCGTGGATGTTGCGTTTTCATACTCAGACCGCCGGTTGTACTTTAACGGCACAGCAGCCGGAAAACAATATCGTGCGTGTGGCCTATCAGGCCCTGGCAGCCGTTTTGGGCGGAACGCAAAGCTTGCACACCAATTCCATGGACGAAACACTGGCTTTGCCTTCGGAAAAGGCGGTAAAAATTGCTTTGCGTACGCAACAAATTCTGGCTTACGAAACCGGCGTTCCCCACACCATCGATCCGTTGGCCGGCAGTTATTTTGTGGAAGATTTGACCAATAAGATGGAAAAGGGCGCAGAGGAATATTTTCGGAAAATCGATGAATTGGGTGGGGTTATTCCGGCCATCGAAAAAGGGTTCTTCCAGAAGGAAATCGCCCGTGCCGCTTACCAATATCAGGTGGAAATTGAAAACAAGGATCGTTACATCGTTGGGGTCAATGCCTTTAAGGATAAAGACGAAAAGATTGAAATTCCTCTGCTGCAAATTTCACCGGAAACGGAAAAGCGTCAGGTAGAACGCTTAAAACAGTTGAAGCGCGATCGCAACAATGCCAGGGTAGAAACGTTGCTAAAAGATTTAAAACAGGCGGCTATTGAAAATCAGAATCTGATGCCGGTGATTATTGAATGTGCCAAGGCTTATGCTACGGTTGGTGAGATGGTAAACACACTGAAAGAAGTGTTCGGAGAATATCAGGAACCGACGGACTTTTAGAAAATTTTTCGAATTTTGAATGAAAACATTTGTTCGTTGGATTCCCGGCCAACGGACAAACCGACGTTGTTTGAAAACTGGCGAGGAGAGCAATGGAAAAGAAAATACGTGTTTTGGTGGCCAAGGCCGGTCTGGACGGGCACGACCGTGGCGCAAAAGTGGTGGCATCGTTTTTCAGGGATGCCGGGTTCGAAGTAATTTACAGCGGGTTGCGTCAAACGCCGCAAATGATTGTGGATACCGCAATTCAGGAAGATGTGGACGTAATTGCCATTAGCATGCTTTCGGGAGCACATATGACAATTTTCCCTAAGGTATTGGATATTATGAAAAAGAATGGCATGGATGATGTTCTGCTCACCGGTGGGGGCATTATGAGCGAAGAAGACATCAAGAAACTGGAAGAAATGGGCACCGGACGTTTGTTCGGCCCGGGCAGTTCCCTGACCGAAGCAGTAGAATACATTAAGGATTGGTACGCAAAAACAAGAGGCGTACGTTAAGGCCCACCATTTTAGAAAAATAATAGGCTGGGCATTAGGATATGGTTGATGCTGCCAAAATTTAGTTTTGCATTGCTGAAAATTTCAGTATGAATCCCGAAATAGAGTAGAAAAGGAGATGTTAGCTCAGAAGAAGTGATATTGAATAATAAAATACTTTTGGGCATATTGAGAGTAAATTTACGAAAGTAAAATATAAATTTTTTTATTTTATTTTGCTGTATTAAAGTAAAATAATACTTTTCGTATTTTACTTTAAATGAGGTTATGTATGGATATCAGGGATTTTAAATCCGGAACCTATAAAAAAAGCTATGGTTTTGAATATTTTTTGCCGTCACTCATTAACCATTCCTTCTTCTGGACAAATTCGGTAATAAATGAGCATCTGGAAAATGCTTCTTTAAAGCTCGGAGAGCTAAACTCTTTTGCCCGATTAATCCCGGATACGGACATATTCATAAAAATGCTTGTTTACAAGGAAGCGGTTGTTTCGAGTAAAATTGAAGGGACCAGAACAAATATGGAAGATGCTTTGACCGATAAGAATGAGATTAATCCGGAAAAAAAGGATGACTGGCAAGAGGTAAACAACTATGTTAGGGCAATGAATTATGCCATTGAGAAATTACGATCATTACCCTTGTCTAACCGTTTAATACGGGAGGCACATGGCATATTGCTCTCCAGTGGTAGAGGAAAAAACAAAACCCCAGGTGAATTCAGAAAATCACAAAATTGGATTGGCGGCACCACAATTAAAGATGCGATTTTTATTCCTCCCGCACATACCGAATTACCCGATCTACTTTCCGATTTTGAAAAATTCTTAAATAATAAAGCGCTCAATCTACCGCATTTGATCAAAATAGCCATTGCGCATTATCAGTTCGAAACCATTCATCCGTTTTTAGACGGAAACGGAAGAATAGGGCGATTATTAATCACTCTGTATTTGGTTTCTAACAAGATATTGGAAAAGCCTTTATTGTATTTATCGGATTTTTTTGAAAGAAACAGAAATTTATATTATCAAAATCTTAATATGGTAAGAACCGATAATAAATTGGAACAATGGATTATTTTCTTCTTGGTTGGTGTTGCGGAAACGGCAGAAAGATCGGTTACCACATTGAAAAATATCTTAGCACTAAAAAATATGACAGAGAAGAAAAAAATTTTGAATATGGGGAAAAGGGCAAAAACAGCTTTAAAATTATTACAGGCTCTGTTTTCAATGCCTGTTGTTACAATAAAAGATATTCAGATGGTGACAGGGCTGTCTCCAAAAGCGGCAAATGATTTGGCACGACTTTTTGTCGAGCAGAACATTCTTAAAGAAATAACCGGATATCAACGAAACAGAATTTTTGTCTTTTGGGAGTACTTAAGTTTATTTGAAAATAAGTAATAAATTAGTAATGCAAATAAAATACATAGTAATGGGATATCTCTGGTGAAAATAGTGCATGAAGTTTTCAAATAAAGAATTTGGTGATTTGGTAAAACACGTGCTGTTGCAAAGCGTGTACCGAAAATTAAATGCAGCCACTAAGTAGTTCCGAGGCTTGGTGTGAATCGTATTAACGAACCGAACGCATTTAAATCGCGTATTACGGACTGGCCGCTTGCCGAAAGGCCGCGGGAAAAACTTTTGCAGTTTGGACCTGCTTCCATTTCCGATGCCGAATTAATCGCCATTTTACTGGGGCAGGGAACCTCCCGAATGAATGCCGTGGAATTGGCCAAAATGCTGTTGCGTACATTCGGCTCCTTGGAGGCCCTCAGCAACGCTTCTCTGGCCGAACTGCAACAGGTAAAAGGCATCGGGCAGGCCAAAGCGGTGGCGTTGATGGCCGCGTTTCAGCTTTACCGTAATTTGCAAAAGGAAATGGCCGAGCGCGATTTGATCGTGTTTAACGATCCGCAGAAGGTGGCAAAAGCTTACCAGCCGGTGTTGGGACATTTAAAGCAAGAAACCTTTTACGTGGTTTTGCTGGATAAGCAACTAAGACGCATCCGCGATTTTCCCGTAACCCGGGGAACACTGGATGCCTCGCTGGTGAGCCCGCGGGAAGTGTTTCGTCCGGCGGTTAAATTTATGGCCAAAGGCGTTCTGGTTTTGCACAACCATCCTTCGGGGAATGTGCGGCCTTCGCAGGCAGACATCGAAGTTACCAAACGCCTGCAGCACAGCGGACAAATTCTGGATATTCCGTTGTACGACCATTTGATTATTACCTTTGACGGTTATTACAGTTTTAAAGAAAACGGCTTGATGTAGTGAACGTATTGGCGCAGCGGTCAATGCGGAAAATGGCATGAAGAAGAAATAATTGGACGAACAACTCATAACGAACGATAGGGGGGCGCATGGCTCATCAAAAAAATATGCTCCAACTGATGAAACTTCGTGAACTGGCATTAAAAGGTGGCGGCGAAGAACGCATTAAAAAACAACACGAAAAAGGTAAACTCACCGCACGTGAGCGTATCGATATTTTGCTGGATAAGGGCAGCTTTGTGGAAATGGACATGCTGGTACGCCATCGTACCACCGATTTTGGTATGGACAAACAGCGCATTCCGGGCGATGGGGTGGTAACCGGTTACGGGTACATTAACGGACGCTTGGTGTTTGTTTTTTCTCAGGATTTTACCGTTTTCGGGGGCAGCCTTTCCGAAATGCACGCACAAAAAATCATCAAGATTATGGATCAGGCCATGAAAGTCGGTGCTCCGGTGATAGGCCTGAACGATTCAGGTGGTGCGCGCATTCAGGAAGGGGTGCGCAGCCTGGGAGGCTATGCCGAAATCTTTCTGCGTAATACTCTGGCTTCGGGTGTTATCCCGCAAATTTCGGCCATTATGGGGCCCTGTGCCGGCGGTGCCGTTTATTCTCCGGCCATCACCGATTTTGTTTTTATGGTCGAACGTACCAGCTACATGTTTGTAACCGGCCCTAATGTGGTAAAAACGGTAACCCACGAGGACGTTTCATCGGAAGACCTTGGCGGCGCTTCGGCGCACGGCAGCAAGAGCGGGGTCAATCATGTGACCTGCAAGAATGATGTGGAATGTTTGCAACGCATTCGCACACTGCTCGATTATTTGCCTTCCAATTATCTGGAAGATCCTCCCCGAAAAGAAACCGGAGATGATCCTAATCGTGTGGATGAAATGCTGGATGATCTGATTCCCGAAAACCCCAACCAGCCCTATGATATGCACGATGTCATCCAAACGGTAATCGATAAAGATTCATTTTTCGAGATTCATGCCGATTATGCCCCTAACATTATCGTCGGATTTGCCCGCATCGATGGGTATTCTGTAGGCATTGTGGCCAATCAGCCCGCGCATTTAGCCGGCGTACTGGACATTGATGCCTCCGTAAAAGGAGCGCGTTTTGTGCGTCTTTGCGATGCGTTCAATATTCCCATTATTACATTCGAAGACGTACCCGGATTTTTGCCCGGAACAAATCAGGAATGGGGCGGTATTATTCGGCACGGGGCCAAGTTGCTGTATGCCTATTCCGAAGCAACCGTGCCCAAAATTACCGTGATTACCCGCAAGGCATACGGCGGGGCCTACGATGTGATGAGTTCCAAGCACATTCGCGGCGATGTGAATTTGGCCTGGCCCAGTGCGGAAATTGCCGTGATGGGGCCCAAAGGCGCGGCGGAAATTATTTTCAAGAAGGAAATTTCCAACACCGAAGATCCGGAAGCAATGCTGGCGGAAAAGGAAAAAGAGTACCGGGAAAAATTTGCCAACCCGTTTTTGGCGGCAGAAATGGGCTACATCGATGAGGTCATCGAACCGCGTTTTACCCGCAAACGGATTGTGCAGGCCTTGCACATGCTGGAAAACAAGGTGGAAACAAATCCGGCAAAAAAACATGGAAATATTCCCTTATAATTTGTAAACTTGCATTTCAAATGAATCGCAAAGAAGGACGAAGGGGCTTTGGACAGGGCTAATTATTATCAGGGAAAGTTTCGGGCAGCGGACAAGGTGACGGTGCTGTATCAATTGATTATTTCTGTAATCATTGTGTTTAATTTTTCGAGAGTGCCTGACGCACGGTTGTTTATTAGCCTGCATTTGGCGGTAATGACCTTTATTTTGATTCTGCCTTTCTTGGGTTCCAACAAATTACTGAATTGGCTGCGTACCTGGAATCAAATTGTCATAGTTCCGTTGAACTTTTTCGAACTTCACTATCTGGTACACAATGTGCGTCCCGTGGATATGGACGGCTGGTTGATCAAAATCGATCGGGCAATTTTTGGGCTGGATCCTACCGTGTGGCTGGAAAAAATTCAGCTTCCTGTTTTAACCGAATATCTTCAGCTTATTTACGTAACGTTCTATTTTCTTCCCCTTATTTTGGCTTTTCTTTTGTACCGACGTTCGCGCATGGAAGAATTTGACTATTTTGCGTTTATTATTGTGTTCGGATTTTACGCCTCGTATTTGCTTTATTTCGTGGTACCGGCCATTGGCCCCCGGTTTACATTGACGGAATTACACTCCCAACCGCTAAAAGGGCTATGGCTAACTCCCTACATTCAACACACACTCAATACGCTGGAAAATATTCAACGGGATGCTTTTCCCAGCGGGCACACGGCCATGACGCTATTAACAATGGTATTTGCGTACAAATATCATCGCAAGTATTTTTACGTTTTATTGATCATCGGAACAAGTTTGATCTTTTCCACCGTGTACCTGCGCTACCATTACGTCATCGACGTGATAGCCGGATTTTTACTGGCCTGGTTTGTTGTGGTGGCAGGACCGGTTTTTTACCGGGCATTAAATGTTTTGCCTTTTTTAGCCCCGGAAAGGTTAATTAGGCATGTGGTTAGAGAGTAACAAGGTTGTTCTTCGTCGGGTTGATGAAGATGACGACCAATTGGCTCGTTTGCAAAAGCAATTGCCGGAATGGCAAAATTTAAGCGAAAAAACGCTGTATCCCGCTTCCATGCCATTGGAGATAGGCTTTAAAATTGAGCATGCCGGAAAGGCTGCGGGCAGCGCAACGCTTACGAACATTCGCTGGTTCAACCGCAAAGCGGAAGTCCGCTTGTGGATTTTACCCGAATTTCGGGGAAAAGGGCTGGCGCGCACGGCGCTTTTTTTGTTGTGTGATCTGGCCTTTAATACATTAAATTTTCATCGGTTGGAAGCGGAAGTCTATTCATTTAATACACCTGCTTTACGGTTAATGAGCAAGGCGGGCTTTAAAGAAGAGGGGCGCCTTCGTGAAGCAAAATTTTTTAACGGGCGCTATTACGATATTATCCGTTTTGGCTTTTTAAGACAGGAGTATTTAAATTTAAAATCGCGCACTACAATGAGATAGAATTTAGTTATGATTGAAACTTTGATTTCATTAACCGCCATCGGCTTTCTTGCAGGCTTTTTCTTTTCTATGCCCGTGGCGGGACCTGTAAGTATTTTAGTGGTTTCGTTTACTTTGCACAATCATCGTCGCCGGGCTATGTTTACGGCGATCGGAGCGGCCGTGGTGGATTTTTTGTACATTTTCATCGCGGTATTTGGCTTTACGAAAATCATCATTCGCTTTAATTACAGCATCCCTTACATTTTGATCCTGGGCTCTTTGTTCATCTTTTACATCGGTTACAAACTGTGGAAGACGCAGGTTCACTTTGATGCGGACGAGGAAAAAGTGGTTCTCAAAGGAAGACTTTTTGCGATGGCCAAGGGGCATCACAGCTTTTTAACCGGCTTCCTGGTCAATTTGCTAAACCCGACATTGTTCATGGGCTGGCTCATTTCTTCTTTTGTCATTTTGTCTTTCGCCGCTTCTCACGGGATTAATGTAGGGGGCATGGAGAAGATTTTTTACAAAAATGTGGAAGAAATGAACCACGCATCCAGTCCGCTGCTTTCTTCCGATGAAGAAAATGACATCATTAAAAAATACAAAGCGACACCCGAGCAGGCCAAGCCAAGCCTGTTCTTCCAGATTTTGAACAGTTTGGCCTATGCGTTATCGGTTGCAATTGGCTCGGTGGTGTGGTTCTATTTACTTTCGGGATTCTTGTGCAGGCACAAAGAGAAAATTTCCATTAAATTTTTTAACCATCTCATTCACGGATTGGCCGTACTGATGATTTTTCTGGGATTTTTATTGGTGATCGAGGCGGTTAAAATGCTGCACCTGTTCGGGTAAGGCAAAAAACGGAGGCATATCATGAAAGCCATTAATCCTAAAAATAATCAGCTTATTAGAGAATACGAAGAACATTCCCGAGACGATGTGCTGAATATTTTGCAGGCTGTGCAAGCCGATTTTGAGGCCTGGCGCAAAAGGTCGTTTTCCGAACG
This sequence comes from uncultured Caldithrix sp., assembly GCA_964468415.1. Taxonomy (GTDB): domain Bacteria; phylum Calditrichota; class Calditrichia; order Calditrichales; family Calditrichaceae; genus Caldithrix. The sequence goes on along the minus strand of CAYXUS010000121.1, from coordinate 3,933 downwards.
GGCGGAAAAGATGCACAAAGCGGCCGAAGTTTTGCGCGCACGCAAGGAAGAATTCGCCCGGCTGATTACCGACGAAATGGGTAAGATTATCCGCGAATCACGGGCCGAGGTGGAGAAGTGCGCCTGGGTTTGCGACTATTATGCCGACCATGCCGAAGAATTTTTGAAGAACGAGTACATCCCAACCGACGCCAGTGAAAGTTACGTGGCCTTCGATCCCCTGGGAATTGTGCTGGCCGTAATGCCCTGGAACTTTCCGTTCTGGCAGGTGTTTCGTTTCGCGGCACCGGCCTTAATGGCCGGTAATGCCGGAGTGCTGAAACACGCTTCGAATGTGCCGGGTTGTGCACTGGCGATCGAAGAGATCTTCAGAGAAGCCGGCTTTCCCGAAAATCTGTTTCGTTCGTTGCTGATTAAATCTTCGTTGGTGCCAACGATTATTGAGCATCCGCTGGTAAAGGCAGCTACGCTTACCGGCAGCGAACCGGCCGGAGCGGCGGTAGCTTCGCTTGCCGGACGGAATATCAAGAAAACGGTGTTGGAATTGGGTGGCTCCGATCCCTTTATCGTGCTGGAAGATGCCGATCTGGATAAAGCGGTGGCTACGGCTGTGCAGGCGCGCATGATTAACGCCGGACAAAGCTGTATTGCTGCCAAGCGTTTTATTGTGGTGGAAAAACAACTCGAACAATTTGCAGCGAAAATGACGGCGAAAATGGAAGCGTTGAAAGTTGGCGATCCGCTGGAAGAAAAAACCGACGTGGGGCCGTTGGCCCGGGAAGATTTGGTACGCGAAATCGAGCGGCAGGTACAGGCCTCAATTAATGCCGGGGCGAAACTTTTAACCGGAGGAAAACGTCCTAATAAAGAAGGCGCTTATTATTTGCCCACGGTACTAAGCGGAGTACGTGCGGGCATGGCCGTGTTTACCGAAGAAACATTTGGCCCGGTGGCCACCATTATTCCCGTTAAAGACGAGGCGGAAGCCATTGCCGTAGCCAACAATTCGGAATTTGGCCTGGGCGCCAGCCTGTGGACTTCCGATCTGAACAAAGCAAAACGCCTGGCCCGTGAAATTCAGAGCGGTTCGGTTTTTATTAACGGCATGGTCAAGTCCGATCCGCGTTTGCCTTTCGGCGGCATTAAAAAGTCGGGTTACGGGCGTGAACTTTCGCATTACGGAATCAAAGAATTTGTCAATATTAAAACCGTGTGGATCGGTTAAAAACAGCTAAAATTCTAAAACGCAAGAGTATTGATGGAAAAAAACGAATTAACATCCGGAAGCCAGATTGTACATTTTACGATGGCCCTGATCAGTATCTTTCTGATCGTCTGGGTTCTGTCCATCGGACGGGTAATTATCGTTCCGTTTCTGGTGGCTCTGTTTCTGGCCTTTATTCTCGATCCGGTGGTGCAACTGTTTGTGCGCCTGAAAATTCCCAATGCTCTGGCGGTTTTAATTACTTTAACCCTGGCTTTTGTAGTTTTGTATTTGTTAGGCCTGTTGGTTTATGCCAATGTGCAGATCTTTGTCGATCAGTTTCCCAAATATCAGGCCCGCATCCTGCAATCGCTGGATCAATTCATGCAACGCATGACGCACATCCTGAATCAGCAAAAGTATCAGATTTATCTGGATCGCAAAACCTGGTCGCAAATCGATTGGATCGCGGCGATTCGGAATTTGGATTTGGCCAAAAATGTCTTAAACAGCGTGGGCTCTTTTCTTACCTTTTTGCTGAAAACCGTTATCGTGATTATCTTTCTGGCCTATTTTTTAATGGGCAAGCGTAAAATTGATGTGAAGGTGCGTCTGGCGTTTGATCATGCTCAGGCCGAACGCATTATTTCGATTCTGGATAGCGTGACGACGCAGGTGCAAAAGTATTTGGGGGCAAAAACCTTGGCCAGCCTGGCTTTGGGGGGCATTAGCATTTTAATTATGGTTGCCTTTGGACTGGATTTTGCCGTCTTTTGGGGCTTTTTGATTTTCCTTTTTAATTTTATCCCCAATATCGGTTCGACTATCGCCACATTGTTGCCGGCCTTGTTCAGCCTGGTGCAGTTCGGTTCGTTTAGTAAGGGATTCTGGATTTTGATTTCCATTACGCTTTTGCAGGCCTTTATGGGCAATGTGGTCGAACCGCGCCTGATGGGCCGTTCCCTTAATTTGAGTCCGCTGATGGTTATTATTTCGTTGATTTTTTGGGGCTATTTGTGGGGCGTTGCCGGGATGATTCTGGCCGTACCGATTTTAGCCATTCTTACCATTATTTTCGAAAACATTCCCGAATTCCGCTTTTTAAGTGTCTTTTTCCGGGGCAAGGTGAGCTAACGTCCCTTTCGCTTCCGCAAAATTTCTTTTACCCGCAGCAATCCGATTACAGACATGGCATCTTTGATGGTGCCCTCCAGTACCATTTGCCAGGCTTCATCGAACGGAAGCTTTTTGATGGCCAATTCTTCGGTATGATCGGGATTGGTCGCGCCCTGTGTGAGCTTTTCCGCCAGATAAAAATAGGCCACCTCGTTGGTAAACGAATTGCTGGTGTAAGCCGTACCGAGGTAAGTCCATTGCCGTGCCGATAGTCCGGTTTCTTCGCGCAGCTCGCGACGGGCGCCGTCCCAGGTGGTTTCGTTCGGGTGACCGCCGCCTTCGGGAATTTCCCAGCTAAACACATCCAATGTATAACGATACTGTCCGACCAGATAAGTGTAGCCATCTGCAGTAAGTGGCACCACACCAATGGCCGGATGGGCTTCTACCACGCCGTAAATTCCTTTGGTGCCCGACGGGGTAATAACCCGATCTTCCCGCAGGCGGATCCAGGGATTTTGGTAGATAAGTTTGGAAGAAAGTTTTTGCCAGGGGTTTTTGTTGTAATCCATTACGCTGCCTTTATTATTGGTTACCAAAATTCATTAGTGTCCGGTTAAAGTTAAAGGACGAAGTAAAAAGACAGGCTTGGTATTCCAAATTTTCGTAATTTGTTTTTGACCTAAATACATAATACGAAAAGGAGTTACCAAGCCATGAGCTATTATACAACAATTTTTGGACAAATGTTAAATTTAATTTCAAGACTTGATTTCCAAGATGTTGTTAACAGACACAAAAGCGATTATCGTTCACGTAAATTACATACATGGGATCAATTTATTTACATGTTATTTGCCCAATTAAGCGGCCGAGCTTCTCTTAGAGAAACGGTCAGCGGAATTAACTCGGTTTACAGCAAACTTTATCATTTGGGAACCACAACGGTCAAACGTTCCACGTTGTCTGATGCTAATAACAAAAGAACCTATCAGGTTTTTCAGGCTTTATTCTTCCTTCTGTTAAAAAGAGCTCAGAATTTGGCACCAAAATATAAGATAAAACTTAATCGTCAATTATTTTTCTTAGATGCCACGACAATCGATTTGAGTTTAAAACTCTTTCCCTGGGCACGCTTTCGTAAAACAAAATCGGCTGTTCGCATGCATACACTGCTTCAGGCAGATGGGTTGCTGCCTACTTTTTTGATTATCACCGATGGCAAAACACATGAGTCCAGAGTTGCTCGCCAAATGAATATTCCCACTGATAGTTATGTGGCCATCGACCGCGGTTATCATGATTTTACGCTCTATAGTTTCTTTAAAGACAATAACATACGTTTTGTTACACGTGCCAAATCCAACGCTAAATACAAAGTGTTAAAGCGTAATACATCCAATATTATCAGAGACGAAATCATTGAATTTACCGGGTATCATTCCCATAAGAATTATCCGTATCCGTTGCGGTTAATCCATTATTTTGATCCGGAAAGCAATAAGACGCTTACCTTTTTAACCAATGATTTTGACAATGATGCCAAAACCATTGCTGATATTTACAAAGCGCGTTGGGAGATAGAGATTTTCTTTCGTACCATTAAACAGAAT
>CAYXUS010000120.1:0-6670 GCA_964468415.1 uncultured Caldithrix sp. | reverse complement strand
CGCCGGCTTTTATTTTTTGTTTTGTGGGCACTTCTCCTTAATGAGTCTTTCCGTTATATACGCTGTTCCGATGTTCCTTCGGTTCTCTCTCTCAACTGAGCTTCCCACTCGCAAACCGGGACAAACTTGCGCACAAACTTCCCCGACACAAAAACAAAAAAAGCCGTCTTCCGACGGCTTTAATGTGGAGCTGAGGGGACTTGAACCCCTGACCTCTTGAATGCCATTCAAGCGCTCTCCCAACTGAGCTACAGCCCCGTTTTATTTTGAGTTGCTAAATATAAACAATCTTTTAACCCGTGTCAATAGCCATTCGCCCTCATTTTATGCCCAGTTCTTTGCACATGCGGTGATAATTGGGCGGAGCAAGTCCCAATTTCCGGGCGGCCTCTGCATCCGAACGGGTGTGCCGCCGCACAAATTCAAAATAGCTGCGCTTTAAAGCGCGTTCCATTTCGCGCCAAGGGAGAATCTGTTCGGCATTCCAATGAAAATTCTGCCCTTCAACGCTTAATTGTTCTCCGCTGGAAAAAACTCCCAAAGCCTGCTTGGCATCTTGCAAAGTAACCGTTCCGTCGGTGCTGTAAAGCAAGCGTTGCACCACGTTCTGCAATTGACGGACATTGCCGGGCCAGTCAAAACTCTGCAAATAGTTCAAAGCATCCGGTGTAACGCTGGGCACGACAATCCCCATTTCCTGCCCGAAATGCCGAAAATAATAATCCAGCAAAATTTTCACATCTTCGGGACGTTCGCGCAAAGGCGGAATGTGCAAATTAATCACATTCAACCGATAAAACAGATCTTCCCGGAATTTCTTTTCCCGAATGTCCTGCAACAAGTTTTTGTTGGTAGCGGCAATCACCCGCACATCCACCTTAATTTTATCGGTTCGGCCTATTTTGTCGATCTCACCGTCTTGTAAAACCCGCAGCAGTTTCACCTGTGCCGAAGGAGTCAATTCTCCCACCTCATCCAAAAAAATTGTGCCGTGGTGTGCCGCCTCGAACAAACCGATCTTTTTGGTGTGTGCCCCCGTAAACGAGCCCTTCTCAAAACCGAACAATTCACTTTCGATCAGCTCCTGCGGCAAACTTCCGCAGTTAATTGTCAAAAACTTTTCAAAGCGGCGTTTACTTAAATAATGCAGGTGGGTGGCCACCAGCTCTTTACCCGTACCGCTTTCACCGGTAATCAATACGGTAGCTTCCTGGGCCGCCACACGTTTGATTTTATTGCGTAAATCCCGGATGGCCTCCGATTCGCCGATGATTACCTTTCTGGCCAGAATCTCCTCGATCGTCTGATTCAGTTTCCGCTTGGATTTTTGCTCCTGTTTAAGTAAACGACGCTTTTCGAATGCGTTCAAAATACTCAGGATAAAATCGGTAGGCTGGTAAATAAATTCTTCGATGTCTCCCGGATATTTGGTGCAATACCACATGGCCCCCGCATTTAGCAGGCGATTGGCAAATTCAAAATCCGAAATATTTACCGTCATTTTGGTAATGACAATGATTTGCAAGGTGGAATCGATTTCTTTGATTTGGTGAATTAACGTTTCGCCGGCAATGCCTCCGGCCAATTGGTAATCCATAATCACCACATCGAATTGGCCGTGATTTTCCTGCAGCATTTGCAATGCGGTTTTGCCATCGGCCGCTACCCCGCGAATTTTAATGTATTCTTTAAACGGCGACAGGGTTCGTTCCACTCGTTTTACATCATAATCTTCATCTTCAATAAGCAGAATGCGAATTTCTTGATTCAGCTTCATATTTTGCTTCCTTCTCTGCGTTTCGTCGTTTGCGATTCATTTGCTTTTAACATTTGTCGGGCTTTCTCCACCCGCCTGCGGATTGCGGGATGGGAATAAAAGAAAAATTCAACCACAGGGCTGGGCTCGGCATCCGATAAATTTTGTTCGGCCAATTTTTGCAAAGCCCGGGGAAAGGCCTGCGGATTACTACTGTTGCGCAATGCGTAATCATCGGCTTGCCATTCAAAATGGCGACTAAGTGCATTGCTCAGCGGCGTGGTAACAAGCGAATACAAGGCGAAAATCAGCAGCATCAAAGGAAGCGCGGCCAAATCGGCCTGCCCGCTAAACCCCATCCGCGGCCAGAGCGCATTGTACAGCCAGTACACCAAATAAAACCCCAGAAACGTTTCCACCGTTCCCGCAATCAATAGTTTGTAAATATGGCGATGCACGTAATGCCCCACTTCATGAGCAAACACCGCTTCGATTTCGTCCGGGGAAAAATTTTCCAACAGCGTGTCTCCAATGATGATGCGGCGCGATTTGCCCAAACCGGTAAATGCGGCATTGGCTTTTTTGGTATCTTTGCTCATGTTAAAGCGGTACACTCCCTGCAGGGTAAAGCCTCCTTTTTGCGCCAATCGTTCCATGCGTGCCTTTAGTTCGGCGTCATCCAGAGGCTCAAATTTGTAAAACAACGGAAAAATAAGCTGCGGTGCAAGGCGCCCCAAAATCACAGAAAACACGAAAAGCACCACACTAATCCACAGCCACCAGGTATGGGGAAAATGCAAAAGCAAATAATAAAACACCAAAGATAAAGGCACAAACAGCACCAGCGCCACAAAAAACATTTTCATTTTTTCGCCCAGCCATCCCCAAAAACTTTGATTTGACAGGCCGTAACGATGTTCCAGATAGAACCCGCCGTAAAACGAAAGGGGAACTTCCACGAGCGAAAAAGCGAGCCCCAAAAAGGCAAAATACAATAAAAAACGCACATAAGGATTGACCGCCAGCGTATTTACCCAGTTACGCAATTCCACCGCATATCCCGAAAGTACAAACAACAATAATAAGACAAAACTTAATACCGATTCACCAATGCTCAGAACCAGTTTTGTGCGCTCATAGCGTTTGGCCAATGCAGCGCGTGATTCCTTTTCCATTTTTTCCTCTTCCATTGCCCTCTCTCGCACGGTTTACCTTTCCGACATCTTTTTCATAACCCCAGTTTATCCATTTTGCTGCGCAGGGTGGTACGGGGCAGGCCCAATAATTCGGCAGCGCGCGAAACATTATTCCCGGCCCGGCTCAACGCCCACTCGATGATTTCCCGCTCTTTGGCCGCCATGTACGCATTAAAAGGAGGAAACACGCCGTCCGCTTCTGCCGCCCCCTCTTTGTTCGTCAGTCCCTGGGCCGCCTCGCCGGGCAAAAGGGCATACGGATCGAACGATTGCATTCCCGAAAGAGCCACAAAGCGCTCCACAAAATTTTCCAGTTCCCGCACATTCCCCGGCCAGTCATATTCCATCAGGCGGCGCATGAGCGGCGGGGTAAACCACTTCAAACAATCTTTTGCCCCCTGCTTTTCCAGAAAGTGTTCGATCAAAATGGGAATGTCTTCCCGCCGCTCGCGCAGGGGAGGCAAATAGATGGGAATAATGTTCAGACGATAATACAAATCTTCCCGAAAGCGTTTTTCTTCAACCCGTTTTTTCAGATCAACTTTGGTGGCCGCAATAACCCGCACATCCACGGCTACCGATTCCCAACCGCCGATGCGAATGAATTCGCGTTCCTGTAAAACGCGCAGCAGCTTTACCTGCATGTTCATGGGCAAATCATCGATATCGTCGATGAACAGGGTGCCGTGATTGGCCCGCTCAAAATAGCCCACATGACGTTTCACCGCACCGGTAAAGGCCCCTTTCTCGTGTCCGAACAATTCGCTTTCCAGCAATGTTTCGGGAATGGCCGCGCAATTTACCGCCACAAAGGGCTGATCTTTGCGCCAGCTATTCTGGTGCAGCGCCCGGGCCACCAGTTCTTTGCCGGTGCCGCTTTCTCCGACAATTAACACCGTAGAATCGTGCCGGGCGACATGCCGCACCGTTTCCAGCAGGCGCCGCATGACCGGCGTGTTGCCAATGAGTTCCCGTTTTTCGATCATCTCCAGGCGCTTTTTCAGGCGGACATTCTCATCCAAAATGCGCCGCATGTTTTGCACGTGGCGCAACATGCTTTGCAACTTGTCCGGAGAAAAAGGCTTGCTCAGGTAATCAAACGCGCCCATTTTCAAAGCCTGCACCGCCGTCTCCACGCTCCCGTAGGCCGTCATGACAATCACCGTGGTATCCGGAGCCTTTTCCTTTACCTGTTTCAGCACGTCCAGACCGTTCATTTTGGGCAGGCGCAAATCGGTAATCACCACATCAAACGGCTGGCGCAAAAAAAGCTCCAATCCTTCCTGTCCCGTGCCAGTGGACTCCACTTCCCAGCCCTCTTTGCGCAACATATCGGTTAAAGTAATACGCGTAATTTTTTCATCTTCAATCAACAGAATTCTCATTCGTCTTCTCCGATTGGTAATGTAATCGTAAATTCGGTGCCCACCCCCGGTTGACTTTGCACCTCTATTTTCCCGCCGTGCGCTTCCACAATTTCCAAAGCCACCGAAAGTCCCAGTCCCGTGCCTTCCCCCGGGTCTTTGGTAGTGTAAAACGGATCGAAAATCTTGGGTAAATCATCCGCTGAAATTCCTTCTCCGTTGTCTTCTACCGTAACCAGCACAAAGTGTGTGTCTTTTTGCTTTGTGTGAACCCGCACCCGGCCACCGTCTTCCACCGCGTCGAAACTATTCAACAGCAAATTCATGATGACTTCCTGCAACAATGAATAATCGCCGCGAACCGGCGGCAGGTGGCGGGCAAGCTGCAGTTGCACCTCGATGTGTTTTTGTTTTAAACGATACTCCAGCAATTCCACCACCTGCCGAATCACACGATTCACATCCACGTGCGTTACCGCCCTGGGCGCCGTACGGGCAAAACCCAACAGCTTTTGCACCACGGTTTCGATCTGGGTCAGGCCCTCGTCAATCAATTCCAGATATTTACGCCGCAGTTCCCCGTCATCGGGATTTTGCCGAATGGCGTACAAACAGTTTTTGATCCCATTCAGCGGATTATTGATCTCGTGAGCCACGCCCGAGGCCAGCCTGCCAATAGATGCCAGCTTCTCGGCATGGTACACCTGTTTTTGGGCCAAAAGCAATTGCTGATGCGATTGGTACAAACGCTGGCGCAGCATTTCGAAGCGACGAATTAAAAATCCGATCTCGTCGTCGCGCTGGGGTAAGTCGATGGCCAGTTCCTTTTCCAGATCAATGGAATCCATCGCCTGTACCAGGCTTCCCAGCGATTGGAACATTCGTCCGATTAAATAGGAGAGCACCCACAACACAACCGCCGCCACCAGAACGGTTAACCCGAACAATAAAAAGAACAAACGCCGAATTTCGTCACGTGTTTCATTGGCATCAAAGGCAATGCGCAACAATCCCCAGCGTTTGCTCCAAATTTGCAGCGGCATGGCGGCTTCGATCACCCAGCCGTACCCGGGAAGCCGATAAATTCCGCTTACCAATCGGTTTACCTTGCTTAATTGGCGCGAAAGCGAATCGTTCAGCACACGGTTGTACATGGCCGGATCGGAATGGGCAATAACCCGCCCCTGCACATCGGTAATGATAATGGTGCGAATGCCCGGCACGCTTCGTTTTAAATCGGCTATGTACGATTCCAGCAAATCTTCCACCCGAAACTTCTGATTTTCGCTGTAAATCAAAGCGTCCAGCACCGAAATGGAAAAAGCCCGGGTAATCGACTCTGCCTTGTTGTGCAATTCCTTCAGAATAAGGGCGCGCCATTGCAGCAAAATGCCCAGAGAAATAATCAGCATTAGCGTAACGACCACCCCGCCCGTCAAGGCCACAATGCGAAAGCGCAAACTCCGGCGCAACATCTTTACCGCGGCCATTCGTTCTTCTCCTTTTCCCGGATAACCTGCTCCAGAGAGTCGTAATCCGCATCGTGGGCTACAACAAATCCGTAGGCAAATTCCCGATCCCAATGGCTTAACATGTCCCGCATTTGCGGATCGTGCACGTCAATGGCCAGCAGGGCTGTCTTGAGCGCTTCGATCACTCCGGGCGGTGCCCCGGGCGCCATGACTACGGGAGAGCTGGGAATGGGAGGCGACTGCGCCACCACGCGCATGCCGCGCTGTAAAAATTCTTTGGCCACCCGGTCTTTAACCACGCCCGCATCAAAATGCCCTTTTAAAACCTCGTACACCACCGTGTGGTGATGGGCAAAATAATGCACCGAATCCAGATCGGAAAAACGCAATCCGTTTTTTTGCAAAGCGCCCAGACGCAGCCAGTTGGCCGAATACGAATAAGGCGAAGGAAGCGCCAGCTTCTTCCCCCGCAAATCTTTGAGCGAACGAATGGACGAATGCAGGGGAACGACGAGTACCGCGTGCAGCACCGGACGGAATTGTTCGTTCAAGGGTTTTAAAACACAATGCAAATGGTATTTCTCCCGTTCCCGGGCAAATAAATACGATCCGAAAAAAGCGGCCACCACTTTACCGTTTATAAGCTGCTGTCCGGCCTGACGGTACGTCCGGTTGAGTTTTAAGGCAAAGCGGTAGGGGGTGTGTGCATTCAAATAATCGATAATGGGCTGGTAGCCCTGATAAATTAACGTGGGCGGATAGCGCGAAATGACCCCGATGTAATAAACCTTCTGCGTCCGGCCGGTTTTCCCCTCTGCCAAAGGTGTCGCCTCTTCCGGAAAGGGATCGGAGATATCGCTCACCCGGCGGTAGGTTATGCCG
>CAYXUS010000119.1:0-17265 GCA_964468415.1 uncultured Caldithrix sp. | reverse complement strand
TTTTAATCGTGGTTTCCTGCGAACGAAATACGGCACCCTTGCAACCCGAACAAAACACAAAAGCCATCGTTCTTTCGCCACAAGAGGCACACTTAGTCGCCTCAACCAATCGTTTCAGTTTCGAACTTTTCAGGCAAGTTTGTCAGGCATCTCCGGAAGAGGCCAATGTTTTTATTTCCCCCTTCAGCGCATCGATGGCGTTGGGCATGGCTTTGAACGGAGCCTCCGGACAAACTTATCAGGCCATTCGGAGCACATTGGATTTAACCGATCTGCAGCCCGACAGTATCAACGCACTATTTCGTCATCTTTACGATCAACTGCAAAATTTAGACCCACAGGTGAATTTTAAAATTGCCAATTCCATCTGGTACGATGAAAAATTTCCCGTACTTCCCGATTTTATCGATGTGAATCGCCGCTATTTCGAAGCCACCGTACAGGCACTAAATTTTGCCGACACTTCTGCCGTTTCCGTCATTAACCATTGGGTTAATCTTCACACCCAGGGCAAAATTCCCAAAATTATAAACCATATCGACCGCGATGAGGTACTCTTTCTGCTAAACGCTCTCTATTTTGACGGCCAATGGCAATACGCGTTTGACGCGCAGCAAACCAAACAAGAAACTTTTTACGGCTTTACCGGTAACACCACCTGTCACATGATGTATGCGCAATATGCTTTTCCCTATTACGTGAGTTCCAAATTACAGGTGGTACAATTGCCTTACGGAAGCGGTCAATTTAGGATGGTGCTCATCCTGCCGGAAATCCTACCCGACTTCATCGATTCTCTGTCGTTTGGCGGATGGCAAAACATGTTGCAGCAATGCCAAACGGATCAGGCTGTTCTAAAGATGCCCAAATTCTCTTTTTCGTACGGACTTATGCTTAACGAAATTCTAAAAAACATGGGAATGGCCGTTGCCTTTACCCCTGAGGCCGATTTTTCCCGTATTTCATCCGATCAATCCGTTTTTATCACCCGTGTAGTTCACAAGGCATTTGTTGAAACAAACGAGCAAGGCACAAAAGCAGCGGCAGTAACCAATATCGGGTTCGGGAGGGCAAATGGTAACCCAGGCCCCAAAACTATCGCATTTAACCGCCCTTTTCTTTTTTTCATTTACGAAAAGAGCAGCAACACCATTTTATTTATGGGTAAAATCGTAAAGCCGGTTGTGGAATAGTTCACTCATTCGTAGCGTAAGGCATCGATCGGATTGAGTTCGGCGGCTTTTTTCGCCGGAAAATACCCGAATACGATTCCGACTCCGCTACTCACCCCTACGGCCAGAACAATCGACCACCAGCTCACGGAGGTTTCCCAGTTGCTGAAGAATGTGATCGCGTAACTTAAAAAATATCCAAAAACAATTCCAACGGCTCCGCCGATTAAGCTTAACAAAATAGCCTCCAGCAAAAACTGGCTTAAAATATCTCTGCGCGTTGCTCCCAAAGAGCGCCGAACACCAATTTCTCTGGTCCGCTCCAGAACCGAGGCCAACATGATGTTCATAATTCCGATTCCGCCAACCAGCAGAGAAATTCCGGCAATGGCTCCCATGATTAAATTGAATAATCGCTGCGTTTCTTCACTTTGGCGCAATAGCTGCTCGGGTACAATCATGGAAAAGTTTTTTTGATTATCGTGTCGGCGCATTAAAATTTCTTCGATTAGTTTCGCGGTAGAAAGAATTTGTTGCTCATCCCGAACATGAATGACCAGCTGCCCGTACTGGCTGTCCGGATTCGGGCGATCAAAGCGAACAAAAACCGTATTTAACGGCGCAAAAATGTGGGTGTTAAAATTTACCTCCTTGGCGCCAGCCGTACTCACATCATGGTGTGCCAACACCCCAATAACGCGAAACCACACCTTGCCAATGCGAATCAGTTTACCCAGAGGATTTTCTGCCAAAAACAACGTACGGGCCACATCTTGCCCCAATACGCACACCCTCTGGTACGTTGCGTTCTCAATACCTTTGAACAAACACCCATCGGCTAAATGCAAATTCATCATCCTAAAAAAGGAGGAATCGGTACCGGTTAAAACAGCCTCCTGAGAACGAATTTTGTACATTACCTCCTGATCAAGCTCGATTAAGGGAGCAATGGCATCTACCGTGGGTAAAATTTTCAGAATGGCTTCGGCATCTCCCCGGGTAAGCACGCCCGCCGGAGAACTGCCCTCCGATTTGGCACCGTCCTCTTTGCTTTGCACAATAATGTTGTTCAGCCCCAGTGTTTTCAATTGCGAAAGGGTCTTCCGACGCGCTCCTTCTCCGATGGCCAACATGGCAATTACCGCCGCTACTCCAAAAATAATCCCCAACATAGTCAAAAACGAACGCAATTTGTGTTCGGCAATGCCTTGCAGGCCAATGCGCAGCAATTCTTCATCAATTTTAAAAAAATGACGCAGCAACCGGGTGCCCGGCAAATGCTCTCCCAACCAATGCAAACGATTTGTACTGAATCTTATTTTTCGCATAGTTTAAAGTTATCCGATAATAATGACTCTCTGAGTTTTTTTCTTGGGTTTGGGTTTCTTCTTTTTCGAAGTTTTTTCGGGACGCCTGCCCAAAGGTCGCAATTGAATTTTGTCGCCCTCGACCAGCCCATGTTTCACTTCCACAAAATCGTCATTGGATAAACCGGTTTCAATGATCACCGCAGAGCCATTCGCTTTGTGCACAATCGATTTGCCGTCTTTCAATTCCACGGCATCGATGGGAATAGTCAACACATTCTCCAGACGATCCACAATAATCTCGCAATGGGCGGTCATTCCCGGTTTTAGGCGCGAATCTTCCTGATCTATTAAAATTTCCACATCAAAAACATTTTTGCCGGTTTGATCTTCTTTGTGCGCCAGCGTGGCAATTTCGGTAACCCGACCGGTGTACACAGAATCTTTGATGGCATCCAGACGAATTTCCGCAGGTAGTCCCTTTTTAATTTTGGAAATTTCGATTTCGTCAATGGCGCCGCTCACTTTCATTTTGCTCTGGCTGGGGATCTCGATTAACGATTGGGAGCGCCAGGGAGAATAGCCCACCTTCAGTTTGATCATCCCGCTGCTATCCCACACTTTTTCGTACACCACCAGGCCGGAAGCCGGAGAGGTAATCGTCAAATTTTTCAAATCGTCTTCCGCCTGTTTTACTTTTATCCGCGCACGCTCCACTTCCAATTGGGCCTTGCGTAACTTAGCTGCATTTATCTGCTCCAGGGACTTCTTTTTCTCAATTAGCCGCTGATAATTGAGCTCGGCCTTTTTCAAACTGAGCTCGATTTCCCGACGTTTATTGACGGCTTCGTACACAGCGTTTTTTGCGCGCAAACGGGCCTGCTCCAAATTGTAACGTTCTATTTTGATGTTGCTTTCCAGCTCTGCCATTTGGTTTTCAATATCGGCCTTGGTGCTGGCTAATGTGGCCAAAGCGGTTTCCAGTGAATTTTTTACTTCTTGCAAACGTTGCAGTTGTTCGGAGGTGTCGAATTGAATGAGAAAATCACCCTTTTTAACGCGCGTCCCTTCGGGAACCAATTTAACAATGCGAATATTTCCCCACACATTGGCCGGAGCCTTTACAATGTACGATTCCACCGCTTTCAATTCCCCGTCCATTGGTACGCTAAGCACCAGCTCTCCCTTTTTGACCGTGTACAACAACGCATCCTGCGAGCCCGGCCAGACAAAATAGGCTCCCAAAAAAGCGAGTAAAAGCAATACAATCGCCGCAATTTTATGCCGGCTAATCCATTGTATTTTTCCGGTGAAAAATCCCATAGACGGGTTTCCTTTCTAACCTTTCATCTTTCTTGTTTTAAAGACATTCCGGGCTGCAATGCCCCACGAACAAAAACGAATCCGTCGTTAAATCGTACAATCTGCAAAGGAATTTCTCTGCCCTCTGCAGATTGTACCATCCATTGGTTTTGTTTGTGCCTAACACACCACACCGGTACGCGGAATACCTGATGCAAGGTATCGATCACAATTTGAGCCCGAACCGACAATCCCGGCTTTAATCGGTAGTTATTCCCTTCGTTTAAAAACACTTCGGCTTCGTACCCTTTAACCGTTTTACTATCATCCGGCAAACGCGCAATTTTGGTAAGCGAGGCCACCTTCCCTTCGAAAAGCGTATCGGGATAGGCATTCACCAAAATCCGTACCGCTTCTCCGGGTTTGATTGATTCCCGATCGACTTCGTTGATGAAAACCACGGCTTTCATTTTATTCAAATCGGCAACTTTTAACAGGCTTTGTCCCGGAAATACCGTGGCACCTTCCCGAATGCGCCCACGCTGCCCGGAATGGCTGTACACCACAATTCCGGATTGTGTGGCAACCAAATTCAAATTTTTAAGCCGGGTCAGGGCTTGTTCCAGCCAGGCGCGCGCCTGACGCAATTTAACGATTTTCAATGTCTTCTGAGTGCGATTAATAACTTTTTGCGTTTGCAAATCTTTGTAAGCGCGTTCCAATTCCAGACGGGTCTTTTCCAATTCCAGTTGCAAATCTTGGCGGGTAATTTCCGATTCAAACTGCGCATTGGCTAACTTGGAGCTATCGATCTGGTATTGCATGCGCAGACCTTCGATTACATTCAACTTTTCGAAAATGATCTCTTCATTTTGTTTGTTTAAATCTTTCATTTCTTCCTGCGCAATTTCCAGCTTGGCGCGGGCGTCATCCAGTTTGTCAAGAAATGGCGTTTTGTCCAGTTTTACCAGTGTATCTCCCGGGGTGACAAAAGATCCTTCCGGCGCAAGGTAAACAATGCGCAATTCCACGCCCCAGTACGCCGGTGCTTTTACATATTGGGCATGAATGGCATCCAATAGCCCGTGTTCGTACAAAACTACCAGCGAATCATTCGTCACACGATTGGTGTCTTTCTTCGGCGATTTGTGAATCTCTTTACATGAAAGAAAGCACACAAAAAGAAGGGCACCTACCAGAAAAACGCGAAAATTCAACATAAAACCAGCCAGTTTCGTTCAAATTTTTATTTGCAGATTTAAAAAAATTCCATATTTTATTATAAACATTCAAAGTAATTTAAGGATACCCACATGCTCTTCAAAGAATGTACCGTTTGTCTTTTCCATTTGTTTCCTTGAATTTCCTAAATTTTACCATCCGAAACAACTTTTGTTCAATATAACCAAGGAGGAACCCAATGAGTAAATTGGAAGGTGATGTCTATTATCCCTCACCCGAGGTGGTAGAAAAAGCGAATATCAAGGATTACGACACCTTGTACAAACGTTCCATCGAAGACCGCGAAGGTTTTTGGGCCGAAGAAGCGGAAAAGCTGGAATGGTTCAAAAAATGGGATAAAGTATTGGACGATAGCAACAAGCCGTTTTACAAATGGTTTGTTGGCGGAAAAATCAACATCGTACATAATGCCATCGATCGCCACTTAAAAACCTGGCGACGCAATAAACTGGCCCTGATTTGGGAGGGGGAACCGGGTGATCTGCGTACGTTTTCCTACCATGCTCTTAATCGTGAAGTAACCATTTTCGCACGTATCTTGCACAGCATGGGCGTACGCAAAGGAGATACCGTTACCATTTATATGCCTCAAATTCCCGAACTGATGTTTGCCATGCTGGCCTGTGCCAAAATCGGAGCGGTGCACAGCGTGGTTTACGGCGGATTTAGCGTCGAAGCTTTGGCCGAACGCATCGCCGATGCCCGCAGCCGTGTGGTGGTTACCGCCGACGGCGGCTTTCGACGGGGCAAAATCACCGACTTAAAAAAGACGATGGACGAGGCCATTAAGCGCTCTCCCACGGTGGAAAGCTGCATTGTGGTAAAACGCACCGGCCACGATGTGTACATGGAAAGCGGACGCGATTTTTGGTACCATGACTTACGCCAGCTTCCTATCTCCTGCCCCAATGGTAACGATTGTCCCACCGAGGTCATGGATGCCGAAGATCCTCTGTTCATTCTCTACACTTCCGGCACAACCGGCAAGCCCAAGGGTCAGGTGCACACGCATGGCGGATATGCCGTGTACACATCCACAACCCATCGCTACGTGTTCGATATCAAAGAAGAAGATCGCTGGTGGTGCGCTGCCGATCCGGGCTGGATTACCGGCCATTCTTACATCGTGTACGCCCCGCTTATCAATGGTGCCACGGTGATGATGTACGAAGGCGCCCCCAATTATCCCTACCCGCATCGCTGGTGGCAAATGATCGAAAAATACGGCATTAACATTCTCTACACTTCTCCCACCGCCATTCGCGGCTTAATGCGGTTTGGTGACGATTGGCCCAAACGCTACGATTTAAGTTCTCTGCGGCTGTTGGGTTCTGTGGGCGAACCAATCAATCCCGAAGCGTGGCGTTGGTACTACGAAGTAATCGGACAAAAACGTTGCCCCATCATGGATACCTGGTGGCAAACCGAAACCGGCGGTTTCATGATTACTCCGCTGCCCATCACCCCCTTAAAGCCCGGCTCTGCCACAAAGCCCTTCTTTGGCAACGAAGTGGCGGTTGTGGATGAAAAAGGCAACGAGGTACCCCCGGGCGAAGAAGGCAAACTGGTCATCAAAAATCCCTGGCCCGGTATGGCCCGCACTATTTTTAACGATCCCGAGCGCTATGTGCAAACCTATTGGAAAGATTACGAAAAACAAGGTTGGTACAAAACCGGTGATTCTGCCCGCATCGATAAAGACGGCTACGTGTGGATTATCGGGCGCATCGACGATGTGATCAAAGTAAGTGGTTACCGTCTGGGAACTGCGGAAATCGAAAGCGCTCTGGTAAGCCATCCGGCGGTTTCTGAGGCCGCAGCAATCGGGCTGCCACATGAACTTAAAGGGAATGCTATTCACGCTTACGTAATTCTCAGGCAAGGGGCTACACCGTCACCCGAGCTGGAGCAAGAACTTAAAGACCATGTAGCCAGGGAGGTAGGCCCCATTGCGCGACCCGAAAGCATTACTTTTGTGGACAGTTTGCCGAAAACACGAAGCGGGAAAATTATGCGACGGGTGCTTAAAGCTCAGGCTCTGGGACAGGACGTGGGTGATTTGAGTACGCTGGAAGATTAACTTCAAACGTTAAAAGGCCGGCCCTAATGTGCCGGCTTTTTTTATCTTTGCCAAAATCGCTTTAATACATCGGGAATTGGAGCGGACACAATATGCTAACATTTACCCGGACGAACGCCATTTTTTGGCGACATTTTTCTTGCCTTTGTTGTACAACCGCTGTGAGACATTGCGAAGTGTATCTTTGGCCTCTTTAAAATGATGCTGCCGCCGATAGACGAAATAAACACCGATCAGCGCCGGTACGATGGCATTAATAAAGAAAATCAGCAAAGCCAATCCGACGGCGCTGGAGGCCGGCACACCATAGCGTTGCAACATGTAGGCGGCAATATTTTCCCGCACACCGAGCCCGGAAACCGAGACGGGTATCAATCCGGCTCCCCAAATGTAGATAACCGTTAACAAAGTGTGCAAAAACGAAATACGGTGAGCGTCGTTAAGTACCACATAGTATTGGACGATCAGGCTTGCAAACACGCCCAAAGAATAAACAAAAGCCCGAAAAAAAATCGGATGGTAGTTCACCTCTTTTTCCTGAAATTTCCGAAAAAGCCGGGAGCGCATTAGGCGAGGCAAAAAGGGATAAACACCCAAAACAAGTAAAAGTATGGCCCAGAATAAGGTTCGATACCGGGGAAACAAAAATGGCAGTCCGCCCAGTACCAAAACCGTTTTTACATAGGTCTGAAAAAACTTTTCGATGGCAAATGCCATAACCTTCCCGCTCTTTTTGCCGGGTAACAAAAATACCTTGCTAATTTCGGCATGGCCACCGGGCAGGAGCAAACGGAAAGTAAAACCGGCAAAAAAAGACGGGATCAAATCTTTTTTGCGATAATCGTTGGATTGTTGCTCGACCAAATACTTCCAGCGCAAAAATTGAATGACAAGGTTAACAAAAGCCACCAGCAAAACGATGAAAAGCGTTTGCCAGCGAATTTTGAGAAGGGTTTCAACCATTTGCTGGCGATTAATACGGGCCAACACCCAAAACAGCAGAGCGAAACCGACAAAATATTTTAGAACAAAGGTCGCTTTTTGTTTGAACTGTTCACGCATTCCTTAGCCCGTTTGATTTAAATTTCCCGCATTCTTCGGGATTTATCGCATTCGGCCGCCACTTTCGATTTTTCATTTTTTCCATTGATATGCCTGAAACAGACCGAGCAACGTAAAAAAAGTGATGTACAACGGGTACAGTATTTGGAAAAACGGCAAATAAGGAATGAGCCATTTTTTCCGGAAAAGTACGGCCGCTTTACGCAAAGTTATGAATTCCGCAAATAATTTCAAAACAATCACCATTGCCCAGGGCAGCAAAAGTTCCGGCGCCAGTACCGGTAACAGCCACAAGTAGGCATACACTAAAAAACCGAGCAACGAAAACAGCGTGGTATCCCAGCTTTTACGCAAAGTTTTGCTGTTTTTGCGGATTTGCTGATGCCAGAACTGCGTAAAAGTGGTTGGCGGCAGGGTTTCCACAAAGGTTTGAGGGTGTGCGCAAAACGTAATTTGGTAACCGCTTTTTAGCCGAAAACGCTCGGTTAAATACACATCATCGCCACTACGATGGTTTTTAAGTGCATCGAAACCGCCCACCTGCATGTAAACGTCTTTGCGGTATGCCAGATTTCTTCCCACGCTGGTCAGGGGAAAGCCCCACATGGTTGGCGCAGCAGCCATGATTGCCGAATACAAATTGTCGAACTGCAACAGCAAATTGAGGGGCCCTTTCATCCGTTTCAGGGGTGAATAGCCCAGAACCATGGCCACCTGAGGCTCAAAATAGGCGCTCATGTATTTTAGCCATCCGGAGGGTACGCGACAATCGGCATCGGTGGTAAAAATCAACGTGCCACGGGCCTGCTGAATGCCTTCTTTTAAGGCCCGTTTTTTCCCGCTGGCAAAATCTTCACGGCTGCGCAGGCGAATAAGCTTCCAATTGGGTTGCTTTTGTACGTACGATTCAATAACCCGGGCTGTGTCATCGGTAGAACCGTCGTCCACAAAAATAACTTCGTACCGCTCCAAAGGATAGTCCAAATTTAATAATGAATCTAAGGTAGGAACAATGCGCCGGGATTCGTTACGGGCCGCGATGACCACCGAAACATGAGGCTGGGTGGTTTTTTCTTTGATTCTCAGGCGTTTTAGCCCCCAAAAAACAAAATGCAAAAGGGTAAAATAGGCAAATGCAATCAGCAAAAAAATCACAAGTAACAGGTTCAACGCAAATTTCCTTCTTCGAGATTAAAGCAAAGTGATTTACCCAAACCGGGCGTTTAACTTACATCTTTTTTCAAAGTGAGCGGTTCGATGGCGGAAATTCGATGTTTCGCTTTCCGTTCGTTTTTGGCGTACAGCATGCCGCAGGCAGCCTGAATTTCCCATCCTTTGCGATTGCGCACGGTTACGGCGTAAACGCTGTCTTGTACTACTTTTTCGAAATGACGCAAGCGTTCTTCCGTCGGTGGCGGGAAACGGGAATCCTCCGAATTAACGGGAATGATATTTATTTTGCAGGGGATCCTTCTGGTGATGCGCACCAGTTCCCGGGCATCTTCATCGCTATCGTTAAAGCCTGCAATGAGAACGTATTCAAAGGTAATACGTTTTCCGGTTTGCCGGGTGTAGATACTGGCGGCACGTAACAGGGCATCCAGAGGATATTTGCGGGCAATGGGCATCACCTTAACCCGTTTTTGCTGAAAAGCCGCATTAAGCGAGATAGCCAATTTAAAAGGACGATTTTCATCGGCCATGCGGCGAATTCCCGGAATGATGCCGCTGGTGGAAATGGTGATTTTACGCCGGCTAAAGCTTAATCCGTCTTTGTCCGCCAGAATCTCTGCGGCACGCATTACTTCGTCGTAATTGAGCATGGGTTCGCCCATCCCCATAAACACAATGTTCGTAGGCGGCCGAAGCGCTTCTTTCTTCATTTGCAGCACCTGCTCCACAATTTCTCCGGCGGTCAGGTCACGTAACCAGCCCATCTTCCCGGTGGCGCAAAAGGTGCATCCCAACGCGCAGCCCACCTGCGACGAAATGCAAAAAGTAACGCGTTTACCCTCGTAAATAATGACGCTTTCGATCTTCATTCCATCGGCTAATTGCCACAAAAATTTTGTGGTGCCGTCTACAGGGGAAACGACGCGCTCGATTTCACGAAATGTGCGCAGGGTAAAATCTTCGGCCAGCTTTTGGCGCAAACTTTTTGACAGATTGGTAAATTGCGAAAAGTCTTCGTATCCCTTCTGGAATACCCCCTGGTACACCTGTTTAACCCGAAAACGCGGCTCGCCTAATTCCTGAAAATATTGTTCAAGTTCCTCAAGTGTGGCATTTAATACGGAGCGTTTCATCTATTCTCTTCTTCTTATTCCAGATTAATAATGCGCCAGATCGCGCATTAAATAGTTTTGCACATAGTCGGTAATGCCCTCTTCCAATGAATGGAATGGCCGGACAAAACCGGTTTTACGAAGCTTGTCGATTTTGGCTTCCGTAAAATACTGATAACGATCGCGCAGATGTTGCGGCATATCGAAGAACTCGATTTTCGGTTCTTTGCCCATAGCGGCAAAGGTGGCCGTGACCAAATCGAGAAAAGTACGTGCTTTACCCGAGCCGACATTAAACAATCCGTTTTTGTCCGGATGATTCAAAAAGTAGAGAATCACTTCCAGAACATCTTTTACGTACACAAAATCACGCAATTGTTTGCCGTCTTCGAAATCCGGCCGATGCGATTTGAACAGCCGCACATAGCCCATTTCTTTAATTTGATTGAAGGCCTTAAAAACTACCGATGCCATGTCGCCTTTAAAATATTCATTAGGGCCGTACACATTAAAAAATTTAAGGCCCACCATGTGCTTTAGCCATCCTTCGCGGCGGGCCTTTAAATCGAAAAGCTGCTTGGAATAGCCGTACATGTTCATGGGACGCAAAAGATGAATTTTTTCTTCGTCGTCATCGTAACCCAACTCGCCCATGCCATAGGTTGCTCCCGAACTGGCATAAATAAACCGCGTTCCGTGCTTCGCGGCAAACTCTGCCAAACGCAGGGTGTAGCGGTAATTGTTCTCCATTAAATAATGGGCGTCGCGTTCGGTGGTGGCACTGCAAGCCCCCATGTGAATAATGGCTTCAATCCCATCATTCCTTTCCAGAAAATCAAACAACTGTTCGCGGTCCAGATAATCGATAAATGAAAGATGGCGTAAATTTTTCCACTTGTCGTTGGAGCGCAAAACATCCACGGCAATAATATCCTCGCGCCCTTCGCGATTCAAACGCGAAACCACACAACTGCCAATAAATCCGGCTGCACCGGTTACGATTATCATCTCGTCCCATTCCTCGTTAATGACCACATCTTATTATTGCACCCGTTTTTTGGGATGCTTGTTTAGAGTTTAAGAAAAAACGCAACAATTGCCAAACGGCTATTCCATATTCAGCATTTTTTTGACATACGGTGGTAAAACAAAAGCAGCCTGGTGCACCTCGGGACTGTAATATTGCAAACCGTGCTCGTCGCAAAAAGCCTGTACCTTTTCCGCATCAATCTTGCGGGGGTCCATGCCATTTTTCACAGCCACCTGTCCGCTCCAGACACCCGTCGGATAGGTAGGCACATGGAACAACATCACGTGGGCGCGCCCGTCACCGAAGATATCTTTTAAAGTCTGGTGAATTTCGGCAAACACCTTTTCGTTAAAACGCGGGGCTTCGCCCTGCACCACCAGCACTCCGTTGTCATTCAAAATGCGATGGCAGTTGCGATAGAACTCCGTAGAGAACAACCCTTCTGCCGGACCGATGGGATCAGTCGAATCCACAACGATCAGATCATACGAATTTTCCGGAGCATTGGCCACAAACTTAATGCCGTCTTCGATTCTCAGATCCAATTTGGGATTGTCGAAGGCCTTGGCAATTTGCGGCAAATGCAGGCGGGAAGCTTCCACCACCTTCTCGTCAATTTCCACCATGGTAACCTTGTCAACCTCGGGGTGACGCAGAATTTCGCGCACCACACCACCATCACCACCACCAATGACCAGAGCCTTTTTCACATTACCGTGGGCAAACATCATCGGATGGGTCATCATTTCGTGGTAATGGAATTCATCTTTTTCGGTGCACATAATCATATTGTCGATGGTTAGTGTTTTACCGAACGCATACGTATCCAGAACTTTGATATGTTGGAACGGTGAACGTTCGTTGTACAACACATCCCCCGTATGGCGCAACGAAAGCGCGATGTTTTCGTCTTTATCGGTTAACCATACATTGCGTTCAAAGCGTCCTTCCTGCATGTAACGCAAAAATTCTTCGCGCATTCCTTTGGGATCGAAATCGATGCGCTTGAGCAAATTTAAGGAACCACGCCAGGTTTCCAGAGCGGAATAATTTTGTGCTTTGAACACTTCTTTCAGGTGATCAAAAGCTTTCCACGGATCCACCGTATCGCCACAGGTAAACAAATCCACAGCAGCATATTGATACTCCGGCCAGGTGTGCACTGCCAGATGGCTTTCTTGCACCACCACCACTCCCGAGACTCCGTAAGGGGAAAAATAATGAAAAGTCGAATTAATAATTGTCGCATTCGCCCGGTCGGCCGCTTCGAGCATTCCCTGTTCAATGGTCGTCACTTCGTTCAAAACATCCGGATCGCAACCCATAAATTCCACTAAAATATGTTGACCTAAGGCATCCATTTTATCTCTCCATCTTTATTTTGTAAATTCCCAATATAATGTATTTTTAATTAATTACGCAATAGCGCACACCTGCCTGCAGCAGGGAGCAAAACGGCTAATTTTTTGATGTTGCTTCAATTTGATTATTTTTAACTTCGATAGTTACAAGAAAATTTTGTAAAATATCACAATTTTTTTCTAAATTCCTTTATGCTTTGAACACAAATTCAAAATTGTTCTTCACCATTCGCATTGCTTTTAAACAAAATTGACGCGAACGTTCAATTTTTTAATAAAATACATTGTAAAGTACGTTCCCGGAGCCGCAATTATGTCGGGTGATTTTCGTTTCTTCAAATTTGGGTTAGCTTTTAAGCCATTCACATAAATAATCATCTTTTATGGTATTACTTTAATCGAGGCGCTGTATGTCAGAAAAACGCAAACTGCAACGCAGGCATTTAATCTACTATTTACGTGTGTTTGATCGGGAAACAAACGAAGTCCTGGGGCACCTGATTAACATTTCACCCGCAGGAATCATGCTGATGAGTGAAGAACCTATCGAAACGAACAAAATTTTCAGATTGCGCATGGATTTACCTGTAGAAATTTCGGAAAAAACCGAGATATTATTTGACGCGGAAAGCCGCTGGACCCAAAAAGACGTAAACCCCGAATTTTACGATACGGGATTTTTCATTATTAATTTGAGTTATCAGGACGGTCGATTAATCGAACAATTAATTGACGATTACGGTTTTCGTTCGTATTAAACCGAAAAGTGCCGATCTTAATTCTGATTGTGGTAGTTTAAAAGATTGGCTGTTCCAAAGCGGTTCTCTCTTCTCTTATGGGAAAACAAAATTGAACAAGATGTTCTATTCTTACAGCAACAACGGAGCTGCTCCATGCTAAATCCTTTTTTAATTGGTGAAAAAATTTATTTGCGTGCCCCGGAACCCGGCGATGAAAAAATAATCGCTTTGTCCGAAAATCACCCGGAGGCGCGTGCCTACCTTTACTACGCGCTACCGACGAATATCGAGCACCACAAACGTTTGTTGGAAAAGCGCCAGGACGATCACAACGCCATCTGGCTTACCATTGCCACCATCGAACCCGATGTTCCTATTGGCACCACGGCTCTGGTTCGCATAGATTGGGTGGGCCGTATGGCCACCTTTTACATTGCCATTGCCGAATCGAAAAACTGGTCGCACGGCTACGGCAAAGAAGCCACCCGTCTCGTGGTCGATTACGCCTTTGGGACTTTGAATTTTAATCGCATTCAACTGCACGTAAGTGTAGAAAACCAGCGCGCAATTAAGGCCTATGAAAAAGTCGGTTTCAAAATAGAGGGCACACTGCGCCAGGCCATGTACTTTGCCAATCGTTATCACGACTTTTACTTAATGGCTATTTTAAAGGAAGATTGGTTAAAAGACCAAACGTGAACAGCAGGCTTTATTTCGTCACTAAAGAACAAAAGTTGTTCGAGTGAATCATAGAAACACGGGGGAATTTTATGCGACTAAAAAAAGAAGAAAAGGCAAAAAAAATTTTGAATGCCGCCATTAAGGTTTTTGCCGAAGACGGCTACCGGGATGCAAAAATCAGCCGAATTGCCCAACTGGCCGGTGTTGCCCACGGCAGTGTGTACACCTATTACCGGAACAAGGAAGATTTGTTGTACCACATGATCGCAACCATCTGGCAGGACCTTGGCGAAAAAATCGATGCCATTAGTAAAAACGATGCGCTTGATCCCCTGCAAAAAGTTCACGAAATGGTTAAAACCGCCTACGACGTTTTTACCGCAAATCCCCGTTTGGGCCTGGTAGTCATTAAAGAGCACAACGAACTGCGTAAAAAGGGCATCGACGCCTCACGCAGCGAATACGACCATCTCGTGGTTGCTTTTTCCAAAACCTTTGCACAGGGTGTGGAACAGGGCTTTTTTGATCCGACCATTGATGCGCCCACTTTCCTGCATTTTATTTTCGGCGGATTGTACCACCTTATTCACCTGTGGGCCGATAATCCCCGTTTGTACGATCTGGATTTAATGCGGCAACAATCGGGTTATTACGTACAACAATGTTTGATTCGCGGTTAAGCATCTCTGCCATCTTTATTTGAACCATAAGCGGAATTTTTCGTATTATTCGCACAGGTATTTGTTACTCAAGCCGGCATAGTCAAAAGGTAAGGTTTATGTCTAAATTTAATCTCGATCGCTTAACTCTATCGGTTGTTCCGCTTAAAGCTGCCCTGCGTTCGCTTTTTATTTTTAAAATTTCGCACACCCCGCGTCGTCTTCTGAATACCGGGAAAATCCTTCTTTCCATGAATCTTTCGCGCTGGCTCAAAAAGCCGGTTGTTTGGGGGATTGCTCCTATCGTCATGATCGAGCCCACCAACATCTGCAACTTAAAATGCCCCATGTGCCCTTCGGGAAACGGCGACATGGCCCGCCCGCGCGGCCGCCTGAGCTTGCAGAATTTCAAACGCATCATGGACGATATTGGCCCCTATGTGTACCAGATTCAATTCTGGAATCAGGGGGAACCTTTTTTGAACAAAGACTTTTTGGCAATGGTGCGTTACGCCAAAAAATATGGGGTTATGACCCAAACCTCGACCAACGGACATTTTATTCGCACGGAAGAAGAGGCCCGGGCCGTGGTGGAATCGGGATTGGATCAAATCATCTTTTCACTGGACGGCACCAATCCGGAAACCTACGCCAAATACCGTGTCGGGGGAAACTTCGAGACAGTGATGAAAGGGTTGGAGCTTTTATCCGATGCCAGACGGCAACTCGGCAGCAAACGTCCTTTGATCGAGTTGCAATTTTTGGTATTTAAACACAATCGCAACGAAATTGAAAACATCATTCGTATTGCACAAAAAAATCGGGTGGATCGCGTGGCTTTTAAAACCGCACAAATTTACTCCGACGAACAGGGTAAAGAATTCTTGCCCGAAGACGATTCTTTTTCCCGCTACGAATTCGACGGCGAAAAATTCCGCATCAAAAGCACACTACCCAATTTTTGCAAACGATTGTGGCTCAACAGCACTATCAATTGGGACGGTTCGGTAAGTCCGTGTTGTTTCGACAAGGATGCGTATTACGCTATGGCGTTTTTATTCGACGAGCAAACTTCGTTCAGGCAGGTTTTTCACAACAAGAAATACATGGCCTTTCGCCAAAAAATTCTAACCGATCGCCAAAGTATTCCCATGTGCAGCAATTGTACGGAAGGCCTAAAGCAACCATACGAACGCATTGTGGAAATCTACAACGAGACTTCCGTCCGAAACTTTTTAAAGGAAATTGCCGGGCAAAGCTAATCGCTCCCGTATCGGGCGCCGGCGCGACCGTCCACGCGGCCCAACTGACTTTTGGCAATTTATTGTTGCCGAAATCCCAACAAATTTACGGTTAGCGGCCGTTTGAGTATGGACTTAAAATTTTCGTTCTTTTTAATCATCAAAAAATGTACTCCGTCGGCTCCTTTGGCTGCTTTGTACGCGTGATACAGTGCACTGCCCCACAAGCCACCGATAGCGCCAGCCCAAAATGCTTCTTTGGGGCTGTAAACATTTTTGTACGAAATTCCAATAACACTTTGATCGAATTCTTTCGGGTCCAGATACAAATCCCCAATGTAATTTGCCTTATTCCTTTCCACTTTAAAAAACAAATTGGGAATTTCCAGACCCTCATCAATAATGCCTACTTTATTTTTAAATTGAATTCTCTCGATATGATAAAGCCCGGGAACCATACAAAATCCGAACGGGCTATTCGGAAGCAATTTCAGGGGAATGACTTCCGTATTTTTCAAGCTGACATTTTTCACCCAAAGAACCATTTGCCAGCCGTCCGTATATTTTTCCGGAATCTCTCCCAAAATCACGTGGCGGGCCGAATCGATTAAAGTGACAATCTGATCTTTTGGGAAAAATTTGGGTTTGGGATCGTAAAAGGGACCTTCGCGGCGGGGATCGAACAAAACCCCTTCATCGTTTATTTCCAGAATTTTTCCGGAGACTCCGTGCAGTTGCCCCTTACTTTTCCAGAACAGGGTAGGAGCTTCTTCCGACCATTTCATGTACACACGAACGTGATAAAATCCTTCTACCGTGGTTTGGCATTTGGAATTGGGCGTTAAAATTTTTACTTCCGGTCCGCAACTTGTCAAGATGAAAAGAAAAACCCCTAAGGCAATAAAAGAACGCTTCATTGGTTCTCCTTGTTTTTAATCAAACAAAAGTCGGGTATTTGTCTTATTTTGCAGGGTAGTAGCGTAGTCGCACGGTGCGTTTTTATTTGTGTTGGTCGATTAATTTTTTCAGTTGATCCAGTTTTTGCAGAGCCTGCAGCGGAGTCATGTTATTCACATCTACCCGTTCCAGTTCTTGCTTTACCT
>CAYXUS010000118.1:0-7227 GCA_964468415.1 uncultured Caldithrix sp. | reverse complement strand
CCGTGGCCTTTGCCTTTGGGGCTGTTGTTCTCATTGCCATTCATTCCGAAGCCTGAGCCACGCGTGCCGCTTCTTTTGCCTTGGAAATTTTTGTTCATATGGCCGGTACCGTCTTGCGGACGTACGTAATCCGGATCTTGTCCGTTGGGAATGCCATCGCCGTCATCATCCATTGCGTAGTCGTTAATGCCATCGCCGTTGGCATCGATAAATCCGTGACCCCGGCCGTTGTGCATTTGGGGCCCGGTGTAATCCGGATCCATTCCGTTGGGAATGCCATCACCATCGTCGTCTTTGGCGTTGTCGTTGTAACCATCACCGTTTTCATCGACAAATCCCTGTCCGTGCTGGCCGTTCTGGCCTTGATGCATGATGGCATGCATATCTTTGTTTGCGTTGCGATAGCGATGTTGTACTTGCAGAGAATCTTGAGCAAAAGCACTGGCTGCGAAGAAGATTCCCAAAGCTATGGCTAAAATGATGTTTTTCATTTTTACCTCCAGTAGTTTGGTTTAACTTTTTGTTTACTTTTTTTAGTTCAAAAGGCGTGCCAAAAAACAGGAGATGTTGGTAAGTTTAATACTTGCAATAAGTTATGTGAATGTTGGCGCGGTGTGGGAGCGAACAAATTCCACCGATGAGGCGGACAAAAAGACGAAACGGGCGAATTTCCGGTTTTGGGTGGCACGGAACGGGGGACAAAATTTTTTAGTCTGATTTTTTGCAACAGACGATGGGCAATTGAATAATGAATTGAGTGCCTTTGCCCGGTTCGCTGTGGACTTTGATCAGTCCGTTGTGCTGATCGATGATGCGTTGCACAATGCTCAGACCGATTCCCGTGCCGCGGGCTTTGGTTGTAAAATAAAGATTGAAGATTTTCTTTTGCACGTCCGGGGGAATGCCCGGGCCGGTATCGGCCACGACCAGCTCAATTCTTTCCTCCGAAATTTTTTGGATGTGCAGAGTAATTTGGCCCTTTCCCGGAATGGCTTCGATGGCATTGCGGATTAAGTTGCCCAGTACCTGGGCCATTTTGTTTTTGTCCCAGTAAACGGTTCCGTCCCAAAGAATTTCGGCGGAAAGGTCGATGCCTTTTTCTTTTGCGCTGGTGGAATATTGAAGAAGCAGGGTGTTGATGAAAGGACGAAGTTTAAAGTGTTCGGGGCGGATCGGTTCCGGCCGGGAAAATCGTAAAAAATCTTCGATGGTCTGATTAATTCTCTTGACTTCGTTGTACACCAGTCGGGCTAATTCATGGAATTCTTCCGCGCCCTCGGCCGGTTCAAAATCTTTATCGAGCTGTTGCACAATGGTGGCAATGGTGTTCAGCGGGTTGCGGATTTCGTGAGCGACACCCGCCGCCAGTTCTCCCATGGCTGTCAAACGTTCTTTACGTTTTAGCTGTTCTTCCAGATTTCTTTGCTCGGTAAAATCCCGTATTACGATTATTGTGCTCCGGGTGTCATCGCTATCGGTAAAATAGGCCTTGGAGACCAGCAAATATTTTAACCTGCCTTGCAGGGTACATTCAAAAAAGTTCATGCTAAAATTTTCGGTAAACAATTCTGTGCAACCGGCTTTTTGCAGTAACGTCTCCAGCGGTCGATTCAAAACATCATCGGCTTTTACCGAAAAAAGCTTTTCGGCCGCAGTGTTGAAAATACGAATGCCTTTTTGCCGGTCGAAAACAAGAATAGCGTCGCTGACATTTTGGATGATGTTCCGGGAATAGGTTTCGACAACGGCGTATTCTTTCTTCAAAAGATAAAAACGTTGTTTAGTGAAAATGTAGGTAAGCATGAAGCTGCCCAACAAGATGAGCAGAATGGTAATGAAAAGGAGCCGGCGATAAATGCGACGATTGATGTCATTAACGGGTTGCAGGGAAAGTCCCAGCCGAAAAAGCCCCATTTTGCGCCCCTTGTACGAAAAAGGATGCACGGCCTCAAACACATGCAAAGAATCGAAATTGGTGATGCGGGTCAGAAAAAGCGAATCGTAAAAAGAGCGTTGTAAAAAGGCAGAGGCATTCAGCGGCTCCAACTCCCGCACATTGCCCGAAGCAGCCAAAAGGGTTGTGGTATCTTGCAGAGCCGTGTAGATAATAAAAGGATTTTGTAAAGCAATGTTGCGTAGCAAATGGCCAAACCCTGCCTGCGCATTGGAACGGATTAACTCGCTGGCATCCATTTTCAAAACGATGGCGCTGCGATCTTTGGCCGCTACGGCCACGGTGTACTGGTACTCGTCGGATTTTTTCGATGGACGAATGCCCAGAATGAGTGTGTCGGCCTGGCGGGTAAAAATGGGGTAAAGCAAATCGATGGGCGGCTTTGGGGGACGCGGGCTCTTTTGATCGGCCAGCCAGTTGCTGAACAATAAGCGTCCGTTTTTAGCGAAAACCTGAATGCTGTAGATTTTATTGCTCTGTGTCAGGCGATGTAATATCGTATTATTTAATTCATTGCGTTCGTAGAGAATTTTTACAAAGGTGGCATTGTTTAACAAACGCTTTTTGTACGATTGACCCAGATATTCGTTACTGCGCAAAATGTTTTGCGAGGCAATAAGCAAAGATTCCAGAAGAGAATGGGATTGCGTGCTCATCAATTGCAGCAATTCTTTTTTGCTTTGGTTCAATTCGATAATTGCGCTGGAAACCATGAGCACCGCCACCGAGACGAAAATAAAAATTAGATTTCTTGCTTGCGGAAACCATTTTTTTAGTTTGTTCATAGTTTGCTTTGCCTTTACCGGCACCACTTTGCTCTGCATGTTAACGTTTTGGCTACGGTATTAACATTAAAAATTAATGGCAAAACTTGCAAAAAATCTTTGCGAAATTTCGCAAAGGTCTTAAAAATGAAATTTTGAGACGGCGCGTTTGTGCGCTTTGTAGAAGGTGTGAACCAATTGCCCGAAAGGGGGTTAAAAACGAAAAGGTAAATTTTTGAACATAACATTGTATTTAAACACAAATTTGCCTAATTTTTCGGTAAAAACAAACCGCGAGGAGTTATGATGAGAAAAGCGATTAGTTTGCTTTTAATGGGCCTGCTACTTTATAGCTGTGCCGCTTACAAGCAATTAAAACCCGTCCCCGAAATTAATCCCATCGAAGACGGATTCATCCAGATAAAAAAAGAAGACAAAAATTTCAAATTAAAAAAAGACAAAAAATATTACATGGTTTTCCCTCCGGCAACTCAGGAGAATATGTTTCTTGTGCTGGACATTAAACAAAAAGATGCCTTTCACAGCTATCTGACGAAAACATTTGATCAGGGCAAAGGACGGGTCGTTGAAGTGCCCGACCAAAGTCCCGAACCGGATCATCTTATGGTTTTTCCCATTGCGCCGGATGTGCCGCGTTATTATTGGGTAATCGATCTGGTGAAACGGGATGTGGTTCTGGAAATGAGCTACCGCTATGTGGCGCGCTGGCGCTTTGCCTTTGAACGAAAATACGAGGCGTTTTTACAAACTCTGCAAGAAAACACCGTAGATCGCAGTCCGTACAAAGCGCTGGGCATTGCCATACTTCCTGAGGATTTGAAATTTGCGAAAGAAATTTCAAGTATTAAGGCCAAAAATGCCCGCCTGAAAACACTGCAGGAAGAGCTGAAAAAAATCGAAGACATTTTTCCCGTAAACATTCGGAATACCAATGACGAAGCGTATCAGAATTACCTGGCCCTAAAAGAAAAGTTAAACGATGAATTAACATTTCAGAAGCGTTATCTTCAGGTACTGGAATTGTTGAACAACGAGCAGAAAACGCACGGCAATACAGCGGAATTTTTGAAAATGCTGCCGCAATTTTCCGCCTTTTTTGACCAGCGCGACCAATTTCCCAGTAATGTGATCATGGCGGTGCATGATGTTTTGGCAAAACGACTGGTCGAGATTGTACCGTATTACAAACAAAAATTACGGGTTAAACGGGACGCAACCAAAATTGAAACGGCCATTCCCCAACTTGAAACGTTGCTTCCCAAAGCCGGCCTGCTTATGAGTAAAGACCTGAAACAATTAGGCAAATTTGTCCGTGCCTACAATGCCCTGGTGGACGATGTGTGGAAAATTAAAAAGAATATTCAGGGTATTAAAGATCGGGTACGACGGCAAAAGCAAATGCCTTCCAATTCTTTCTTCTCGGATATTGTCACACAATTATCCAAGATGCTTTACACCATGCCCAGGACGAACATTCCCGCATTGCAGCCTTACAAAAACTACACCTGTGTAAGGGCATTGCAAAAAGAGATCGATAATGTACGGGCCCAAATTAACACTTTGTTGACCAAGTATCGTCGTGCGGATGCCCTGGTTCCGGAAATCAATATTTTGAAAGAGCGGAATGATTTGCACGGAATTTTGAGCCTTCTGAAGAAAAATCGGGACCTGGACTTTTTGTTGCCGCTTTACCAAAAGCTGGACAAAGAGTCTTTGGACAAACAGGCCCAAACCATTAAAGCGGCCATTGCCAACGATAATTTTGCCGAGGCCGAAACGGCTTTGCGTGCCTTGTTTAATGATCGGGATTTTATTAATTACGCCGGCATTAAGGCGCAAAAGATGGCATTGGTACGACAATTGGGAAATGCATTGGTGGAGAAAATTGTCGGGCAGTCGCGGTTGCGTGCGCGCCAGTTTGTGGACGAAAACATCAACACAGTGCAAAATGTGGAGAGCCTGTACGATAGCGAAGCTTTTCAACCGGTGTACCAATTGAGCTTTTTCCCGGACAAGAAAACCCAGGCCGATTACCAGGCTTTGCTCGGCGAGCTGGAACATTTGAAGAACATTGTCTTTCCCCAAAAAGCCATCAAAAATTTGTACAAACAGTTGATTGCCAACCCGGACGATCAGGGAGTGTTAAAAGCGCGGGCAGTAGTGGTGCATGGGCGTCATTATCGTGGCGACGACATTACCATCAAAAATCGTGTAGCCGAATGCGACCCGCAAATTCCCAAACTGCTTACCCGTCCGAGGAAATACCGCCGCATTTTTGCGCTGCCGGTTACGAACAATCCCACCGGTACAAATACCTATTTATTCAAGGTGAACCTGAAAATTCCTTCACCGGCACAATTTCCTGTGTTCGACGTGTACATTCGTTTGCCCAAAAATTTAGCCAAACAGGCCGGGAAGAAACAGTGGTACGAAAAAATCACCTTTAACGGAAAAGTCATTAAAAACGAGGGGCGCTTTACTATTACCGCCCCCGGCCCGGAGAACAATTACGAATGTCAGGTAGGGCCGTTGCAAATTGTAAAGACCAGCAATAATATTCTTGAGGTGCGGTTCAAGAAGGGCGCCTTTAAATTGTATCAGATTAGCGTAATGGCCCAAAAGCCGATTATTAAAAAGCATTAATAGCTGGTGTCGCTTTCGGAAGAAAAATAGCAGAGATGTTTTTCTTCGGGAAAACGCGAAAACAAAGCAAGCAAAATTTGGAGAGAACCCATGAATGCACGCAATGAAAAGAAAAAAATGGATAAAAAATATTGGATTATTGGCGGGGGAGTTGTCCTGGCGGTGGCCATCGTGCTGTATTTTCTTCTGTCGCCAAATTTGAAAGGGAAAATCGTCATTCCTTACATTTCGCACCAAAAGCCGATCATGGATCCTCATATTCCCAGTAATGTGCCCATTGCCGACAAATTGGACGAAGTTCTCTACGACGGCTTGTTCAATATTTCCGCCAATCCCAGCGGAGTAACCTACGAAGACGGACTGGGCGAACTGGTTGAAATTGATGCCAATAACGTGGTTACGGTACGCCTGAAGCCCAATGTGAAATGGCACGAAAGCTACAAAATTCTGCTTAATAAAGGAGATGTTGAGATTACCCCGCAAGAGGCGGTCTATTTTATTGCCAATGATTTACGCTTTACGCTCAAACGCATTCAGCGCCTGGGAAGCCTTTCTCCCGATTACGTGCTGGTGGGACAGGCCGTGGAGAATTTTGATTTTACCGGCCCGGACGATAATAATGAAATCAAATTTCAATTTAAAGGCGATCGTCTCTGGACCGAAGACGACATCAAAGAAGTACTTTCGTTTAAAATTTTGCCTCACACGGCCACGTACAATCAGCTAAATTACACCGATGGCACCGGCCCTTACATGTACGCCGGTGAATACAAAGATGTGATCTATTTTCCGAAAAATCCGGCGGGGCCGGCCCACATCGGAGAAGTAATATTGCAACCCTTTATTGATAATAGCACTTTTACTACGGAATTGAGTCGCGGTAAAATCAATACGTTACTTCGCACACCTTTCGGGGCGCTTTCTCCCATTCTGAGCGATACTTCCGATTTCTTTTACAAATCGAATATCAGCAACACGTTTTTTGCCATTTTGTTCAATGTGCAGCATTTGAATCGTACCCAGCGCAAAGCATTGCGAAGTTTAATAAATACCAAACAAATTGTCGAACGCTTTTACAAAGTGGGCACAAAACAGCAACGACACATTGTCGATTACAAAGGGCGTAAAGACAACTACGATGATTACATCAATTACAGTATTTTCCCCTCTTCGTCTTATTACGTGGAAGAAGATATCGTAGAACCCGATACGCTCCTGCAAGCCGCAGATCTTTCCAGCCTGCCCGACTCGGTGCTGATTGCGGTGAATTTGAACTACGGATTCCGGGAAGAATTACAGGCTTTGGCTCAAATTCTGAGCGATCCGCAAATTTCTCAGGGTAAAATCAAAGTAAAAACATTGAGCAATGAAGAAATCAAAAAGGGAGCCTACGATGCGATTCTGGTTCCCATTACCAATTATCGCAGCAATTTTATGTTTGACTTGTACGATGTCTTTTTGCGGGAACCGGATCTGGCTACCCATAAAATCCATTTGATCACGGATTCGGACGGGCTTGGCCACCGTGCCGTAAACAGGGCCTCTCTCCGGGCCGACAAGAACTTTTTCCGCATGGATGCCGTGCAGGACTCTCCGGAGCGCGCCGATTTTGCCAAATTTTTGCAGTACATTTACACCTTTATGTCCACACGCGAAATCGGGGATAAGCAGGCCTATGCCCGCATGATCGATGAAATGGATCAGGAATTGGCTTTGGGCAAGTGGCTGTTTTCTTTGCCCTCTCTGGCCTATTTCAGTACGCAGTTCGATCCTAATTCCATCCAGTTGTACGGAGTGGCTTCGCAGCTTTCTACCATTGAAAAATGGCAGGAAAAGAAAAAGTAG
>CAYXUS010000117.1:0-1750 GCA_964468415.1 uncultured Caldithrix sp. | reverse complement strand
GACCGTGAAATTTGTTATGCGGAAGCGCTATAAGTCTTTACGCCGCTGCTCCCTGCAATTTCCCGAATGGATTCTGGAACCCTTACATATCCGTCTTACCTTCTCGCCCGATTATGGATAATCTCCCGTCTTATGCTTTGTTTAACCCAAAAGGGGAGAGAAAACATGATCGATGATTTCAAAATCTATCTCAACGATGTGGCGCAAATTCACGAAAAGTACATTCCTTTCTATGCCACCTGGGTCAAAATGGCCTATCGCTTTAACAAAACTCCGCTGCAACAACATCTCGACAAGCAGCAACTTGACAATTTCTACACCCATCTGGCCTCGCGTTTCGAAGACTGGCAAGTCGCACAGGCGCGAACGGCTCTGCGGCATTACATGTATTTCCTGGAGCAGCAAGAACATCTCGAAAAAGATTGGGCTACTCCGCAAACAAACGATCCGTGGGAACCGTACATTAATCGCACCATTCAGACCCTTCGGCTTAAACAGCGCGCTCTCAATACCGAAAAAACCTATCTGCGCTGGATCCGCGGCTTCCGTCATTTCTTACAGGAAAAACAACCGGAAACCCTTACCGCGCAGGACCTCCAGTATTTTTTAAGCCATCTCGCCGTCGATATGCAGGTGGCGCCAAGTACCCAAAATCAAGCGTTGAATGCGTTGATCTTCTTTTACCGTTTTGGCCTTAAACAAAATATCGATGACCAGCTGGATGCGGTACGGGCCCGCCCGCGACAAAAGTTACCGGTCGTCTTGTCCAAAGAAGAAATCAAAGCCATCTTTGCCCGCATGCCCCAGCCTCAACGCCTTATGGCGCAGGTTATTTACGGCGGAGGATTGCGTCTCATGGAATGCCTTCGCCTGCGTGTTAAAGATCTGGATTTTGAACGCAGTGTCATTTGGGTGCGTTCCGGCAAGGGAGACAAAGATCGTCACACACTGTTTCCCCTTTCATTACGCGAAGAACTTCAAACCCATTTGCAAAAAGTGCGCAAGTTGTATGAACAAGATCGCCGGAAGCATTTGCCCGGCGTCGAATTGCCGCATCTGCTGCGCAAAAAATATCCCAACGCATCGCTGGAATGGAGCTGGTTCTGGGTGTTCCCCTCACCTTTCCTGTCCATCGATCCCCGGAGTAACGAAATTCGCCGCCATCACATGCATCCGGCCAGCTTGCAGAAAACCTTTAAGTCCGCTTTGCGCCAAACCGATATCGCCAAACGGGCCACTATTCATTCCCTGCGTCACAGTTTTGCTACGCACCTAATCGAAGCAGGGTATGACGTGCGCTCCGTGCAAGAACTGTTGGGGCACAAAAATCTGCAAACCACTATGATTTACACCCATATTGCCAGAGTTAATTTGTTGGGCATTCGCAGTCCGCTGGATTAAACGCCACACATTTCAAAGAACCGTTGCCTGGTATGTGAACAATAAATCAGGCAAGATTGCCATCTCCGTCGGGAGACAGCTCCGCCACCTCGGTTACAAAAGCCAAATGCAACACAATGGGTTGAAAAGGGTACAATATCCCCTGTGAATGGATTAGGCATAAAAGCATTTTAAGAAAGGATTAAAGCGGAGTGAATTCTTCGGCCCGTAGTCGGACTCCTCATATCTATCGAGAATCGTGAATTCTCTAAATTAAGGAATAATTCACCAATAGTTTAAAAAAGCAATTGAAAAATGTCAAAAAATTTTAACCCTAATAGTGCATAATTTTTACGGTAAAAAATGGTGC
>CAYXUS010000116.1:0-13811 GCA_964468415.1 uncultured Caldithrix sp. | reverse complement strand
GGGTACAAATTAGAAAAAATATCTAAGCCTTCCATGGTTTTCGTATTTTTAAAAGGTAGGTAATTAATCGTACAAAATGATTATCAGTAATGGCAAGGCAGCATTTAATAAGCCAAGCAACCCGATCGAAAAACGCATCTGGCTTCTCGGGAACATAAAAATATTTTAAGCGTTCCTCGGCAGGCCGCTCTACGAATGTTCTGCCAGAATCCGGTGCAACAATTCCTGATAGCGGTCGGCCAATTTGTTGCGATCGAAATGTTCTTCCACAAAGCGCCGACCGTTACGCCCCAATTCCAGACGCTGTGCGGGACGTGTCTTTAAATAGAGAATCTTCTCTTTCATCTCTTGCGGATTTTCCGGTTGACAAAAAATCCCGGCCTGCGCCTGCTCCACCAGCTTGCGCGACTCCCCGTCCACACTAATGATGATCGGTCGCCCCATGGCCATGATCTCGAAAATTTTGGATGGAATTACGCTGCGGAAAAGCGGCAAATCACGCAACGTAACCAAAACAATGTCCGAAAGCGCATAATATTCGGGCAACTGTTTTTTGCCGATCTGATCCAGAAATTCCACGTTTTTTAAATTTAAGGAAGCGGCCTTTCGTTTTAAATGCTCTTTTTCTGCCCCTTCGCCCACCAGTAAAAATAAAATTTCCCGTTCGTTCCGCAAAAGCTCCGCCGCATCCAGCACTTTGTCTAACGCATGCGAAAGCCCGTGGGTGCCAATGTACGAAACAATGAACTTGCCCTGATAACCATGTTTGCGCTTCAAAGCTTCGGTATCGGAGCGCATGGTAAACAACTCCAAATCCACACCGTTTTTAATAATCGAGATCTTCTCCGCAGGCACGCCGCGTTCGGTAAGGATTTTAACGGTGGAATCGGCCACGCCCACAATATGCGCCGCCTTACGATACAGGGTCATTTCGATCCATTCCAAAAAACGAATGATCGTTTTATTTTTAAGCTGCCCCAATTGCACAATGGATTCCGGCCACAGGTCGCGCACCTCAAAGACGAACGGCACGCCTTTCAAACGACTGATGATCAGTCCGGCAATGCCCACAAAAAACTGGGGGCTGGTGGCAATCAAAAGGTCTTGTTTACCCACCTTGCGCGTACCCTGCACAATAGCCGAGCACATGAACGACACGTACGAAAGCACCCGCTTAAAAAAGCCTTTGTTCGGTGCGGCAAAAATGTAGGTGCGCACCACGCGAATGCCTTCCTTTTCTTCTTCCAAAAAACGGTAACCACGATATTCCGCAGGAATGATGCCGGTAGGATGATTGGGAAATCCCGTCAGAACCGTTACTTTGTCTCCGTTTTTAACCCAGCGTCTGGAAAGTTCGAACACACGCGCCGAGGGGGCGCCCATTTCCGGTGGGAAGTATTGTGAAACATAGAGAATGCGCAAACGTACAGCTCCTACTTGCTAAAATTCAGACCGCTTAAATTTAGGCGTACACCGAATTTAATGCAAATGAGATGGCAGCGGCTTGTTTTTTGCCGCAAAGGGAGCGGAAAAGCGTTCAGGCATGATAACTCAGTACCTTTATCATCGCAATTATTAAAATTTCGTCTGAAAAAATTTGCCGTATCGTTTGAATTTCAAGTGGATCGTATTATTGCAAAATTTTGATTGTGGCTAACAAAACTCCGGAGAAACAAGGGCGCCAAACTTTTGGTTGCACGTTTTACAGCCCCTGAATGGCATACGACATTTCGCTGAGAGAAGCTCTGGGCATTAAGACCAAAACTTTTGCCGCAAGCACACGGCCAAATTCGGGCACGTAAAACCAATCGCGAATTTCCGCCTTTACATGGTGCGCCGAAAAAACGATGCGCATCCCGACGCCATCCCTTTCCGCCTGCACATAGCCCGGGCCCGCTTTTACGGTACACTGCGGATGCAGGTGGATTAAGTTCTCCACGGATTTTACGCTTGCAGCCTGCCACTGATCCGTAATGTTGACGGTGTCGCGCACCTCAATTCGGCGCTGATGCCGGTACGCCAATTTGCGCTTTAAACGATTGGAATAGGCCCCCTGAAAAGTAAATACGGGCTCGCTTTTGCATTCTGCCTTTTCCGGATGCACACGCCGCCCCATGCGAAAGGCCGACCAAATTTCCGCCTGCTCCAATCCGTTTACTACCAGCGTGTTGTGCCCGTAGATACTCCGCGCCTTCCGGCGCAACTCCGTGGGCAAATATTCGCCCACTCCGCTATCGACCACAAAACGCAGTCCTTTGTACGAAAGCTCATAACTCAGCAAATCGCAATGGGCATGGCCGGGCTGGTAGCTTACGCCCAATTCCCCGCCATCGATAACCAAATAAAAGCGCTCCGTTCGCTTCACATAATAGCCGCTGTCTTTTAAGCTGACCGTGGCAAAGACAGGCGTTTCCGAAAAGTCCGTTTTCAGAACTGCCTGTGCGTATTTCTTAATCTCCTGCAACGACGGCGCAATGTCAAACGCCGTATCTCCGAACAGAGCGGGTTCACCGTCGGGATGGGTCATTGTCTCCAGCCAGCGAAGCATTTCGGGAATTCGGGCATGCACTTTTTCCTTTAACATCTGCGCATGAGGAAATTCCGCCGCTTCGCCTGGCAGCGAATTTTGCAGCAAATTGGCCAAATCGATCAGGTCCGTTAAAATCAGCGCGTGGTACATGGGGCTGCGTTCAAAGTGCCCGCCGTCCGCCAAAATTTGCTCGTCCGCTTCCCGCAAAAAAAGGCGCGCGCCTTTGTCCAGCCAATGGGGTTGCGCGAAAAAAATTCCGCCGAAGAGCAATGCTTTGATGTTGGCCCAGAGATGGTTGGCCAAGAGATGAAATTCCGGGAAATGGTTCAGGTAGGCTATTTGCCGATACAAACTTTTCAAGAAGTTCTGTTCGAAGGCCGGATCGTCCCGAAAGAACTTTCGATAGGCAACATAGAAAAAAATCCAGTTTACCGTACGCAACGAAATGGGGTAAGGTTCCCAGCCATTGCCATAGCCAACGGGATTGTTCCGCAGCCAATCTTGGATGATCGACCGGGCCGGATTAAAATTATTCTCACCGACCTCATGCGTTAAGGGCAAGAGATACTCAAAATAATGCAAATTGTACAGCCACAATTTAGATTTGCTACCGTCATTCCAGCGGATGCCCGCATGGTAATCGGCAGGAACGTGCAAAAAAACGAATCTCCGCTCGCTTAAATTTTGCACGCTCGATTGCGGATAACACTTCGGCAAGAGTAAAGAAAATGCTTTACCCGGTAAAGAGATTTTTTGACGCTTTACCGAGGCAACGATGATTGGCCGGAAAAATTTACGTTTTACCGCAAAGCTCAGCCGTCCCCAAATTTGCACGGGTTTCAAATAGCGCAATGTGTGTAATAAGCGCAAGGCTTTCATTCGTTTTCACCGTTGTTTAAAAGCGTTCGGCCCCAATCTCAGTCATTGGCAACCGTCGCGTTGCCGGAGGGCCGGAATTTTGTTCTGATTTTTTGCTCGGCAATCCGTTTTAATAGCGGATGCATGATGAAATACTGCTTTCCGTCTTCCGCTTTTTGCGGCCTGCGCCGAATCGTGCCATTCAAAAAATCGACGGCGGTTTCGACCATTGTGCGACACATAATCGGTTCGAAGCGCTCGCGAAGCCGGGCAATGGTTTCTTCGGACGAGCGTAAAGGAATTTTTACGATTCGCAAAATATCTCCGGTGTCAACACCCTGATCCATAAAATGCACCGTCAGGCCAATCTGGTCGAATTGTTCTTCCAGAATGGCCCATTCGATCACGTCCATGCCCCGGTAACGGGGCAGCACGCCCATGTGGCAATTCAAAATGCCGTGTCCCGAACTTTGCAATACGGGTTTGCGAATTAAGCCGCCGCCGGTAAAAACCACCAAATCCGGTTTGGTCTCATTCAACACATCCAACACAACAGGCGCGTTCAGATCGTTACAAAATACCACGGGAATCGAAAATTTTTTCTTGAATTCTTTCACATTTCTCACGGTAATCCGCTCATTTCCGAGCAAATCGAGCATGGTTTCGTAATCGGCAGGAGAATAAGCTTTTTCCCTGAGTACGGCCTTTTTCCAGATTTTCTTCAGCAGCCGCTCGCCGTCCCGCTTGAACTCTTTGCGAAAGCGTGTAAAATTGAGCAGGCGCAATACGACAATCGCCTTTATTTCAATGCCTTTTCGTCTTAAAAGCTCGGTCACACAAATGGTGTACAAACTGTATTGACTGGGTGAAAAGATGACAATCTTGCTCATAACGCGGGCCCTTTGCTAATTCGGGAAAGTCCGTATTCGGTCAGCAAAAGCAGACGGAAGTGAAAAAGTCCTGCCAAAAACTCCGCCCCCCGGGACGAAAGCGCTTTTTTAATTGCAGATTCGTCAAAGGCCCAGCGTTGCCGTTCGAGTTTCAATACGATGTTCAAATAGCGCGGATCACCGCTAAAGACTCCGTAATCCATCAAAAAAACCATGAGATGCAAAAAATGCAGTCGGGCCGCCGCGCGATCTCCCAATTTGGCAACGGTTCTTTTTTCAAGATCGTGATAGCGCACTTCGCAAAAGCGCATTAATTTTTCCGCC
The DNA here is from genome assembly GCA_964468415.1 of uncultured Caldithrix sp. Lineage (GTDB taxonomy): Bacteria > Calditrichota > Calditrichia > Calditrichales > Calditrichaceae > Caldithrix. The sequence goes on along the minus strand of CAYXUS010000116.1, from coordinate 9,209 downwards.
CATGGGCTGACCTGTTCCGGTTCTTTTTGCGCGTACACCTCGTAGCGCAGTTGCAAGAGAATTTCATCCGTCAAATTTTTAAAGGCCGGTTTAACATCACCGATGTTTTGCACAGGCGCAACAAGATCCAAATCGGGCTGATTAACGCTTAATCCGAACGCCGCCAGAAATTTTTCCAGATGGCTCAGCGGTTTTAAATAATGTTCCGGCCCGGAACGATCCTTCTGCGCGATGATGGTCCAGTAATCCCGAATTAATTTGTTTTCCATTTCAGCGTCTCATTTCTCAACAATTTCACACAAGGCGGTTTTGCCGTCCAGCCCTTTTACGGCTTCGGCAAAAATGTAAAAGGAATCCGCGGTTTGCGGCCCGTCGGCAAAGCCGATTACCCCGAACTTAAAATAGCCCTTCGGCCACCCGTCGTGTTCGAACAAATGCAAATCTTGCCAGGTTTGCAAATCTTTAGAAACCATCAAGTGCACGTAGCGATCTTTTACTCCGGCGCCTATTTCCTGTGCCGTCGCGGCCAAATAGTAACCGTCCCGCAAACGTTTGATGTACCACACCGGCCCGGGAAAGCCCTGCAACTTTTGGATTTGACGGCTCTTTCGATCCAAACGGATGTGCAAGCTCTCCTGAATATGCGAATCCATGATCCAATGCACCGCATCTTTCTCGAAAAACGCGTTGCACGCCCGGTAAATCTGAGTTCCGTCCCCGATCCATTCCACATTCCGGAAGTTTTTGTCGCTGCACAAAATGTGACTTTCGCCGTCAAAATCACCGGTCAGCGTCCACACCTTATCTTCAACGGGATCGTAATAGCAACCGTGCACGTGCCGGATTTTTCCGGGAGGAAAGGTAAAAATCGTTTGCCAGGTACGACCGCCGTCCGAACTTTTGTAAACCGGCACTTCGTTGCGCTGCGGATTCACGCCGTATTCGCCAAAGATGATCTCACGCCCGTTTTCCATGACCGCAATGGACTGGTGCAACAGGTTCCGGCAGTTTTTAAGACGTAATGTTTGGGTTAGCTTTTTTTGCCTTTCGTCGTAAAAATACACGGCACCCTGCCGCACAATCACCAATCCCTCCTGCACCGGCACCACATTGCATTTGTCCAGCCGCAGGGCGCGGCGCAATTTGCGCGAAAAGCTAAAAACTTCTTTCCAGCCTTTCAAAGGCAGGCTAACGATTGTTTCTTTGCCGTCCCGTTGCACGTAAATTTTGTTGTGCCGGCTGGTAATCACCAAATCGGGCGAAGCGTAGTGGCAAATTTCCCGTTTGATTGTTTTTTTAATGTTAAATTTCATCTTGCTCGCTGCGAATTTTAATTTTTGATCTTTGCTTTTTGGGCAAGGCGAAGAACTTCGTCCGCATAAACTCTTGACCAGCGGGCACGATCGAATTCTTTCTTAACCTGATGAATATTAGCCGAAATGGCATTGTACAAATCAATGTCCTGGTGCATTCGGATAATGGCTTTCTTTAATTCTTCGCTATTCCCCACCCGAATCAGCAAACCGTGTTTTTCGTTTTCCATAAACTCCATAATACTGGGCAAATAGGTGGTAATAACCGGTTTATCCAGCATAAACGCCTCGATAATCACCCCGGGAATGCCCTCACGGTAACTGGGCAGCACGAGCACATCGTATTGACTTAGAACCTCGTAAATTTGGGCAGGTTTAAACGGGGCACGAATATGCACATGCGCACTTTTAATTTTTTCTTTTAAACCGAGACTGTCGTGACCAATCAAATCCAATTCCACCGGATATTGCTCCGCCACTTCGGAAAAAGCCTCGATCAGCATTTGCGCCCCTTTACGCTCGTCGATGCCGCCTAAAAACACGAATTTTTTTGCCGGTTCCTTTTTGGGCGTCCACTCGCCGTTAATAAGACGCCTGTTGTTGGGCATGTAGGCAACTTTGTTTTTACTGACGTACGAAAAATATTTGACCTGATATTTGGTCTCCAAATAAAATGTGTCCGCATTAAAAACGGTTTTGTCCAGAATTTTCTTAAAATAGCGATTTCGTTCGTGGTAAAGCTCAATATTGTTGCCCGCACTGGTGCGCACCAAAAAGGGTTTGCGCCACAACTTTGCCCAACCATAAAGTAACGGCCCCAAAAAATGAAGATAATTGTAGGAAGCCTGCAAACTGATCACATCATAAAACGGCACAAGAACAAACCCATACAAAACGCGCAGCATGGAAAGCACAATTTTCCAGGAGCGCATCAAATTAACGCTGATTTTTTTAATGTCTATTTCATCCGTTTTGCTTAGATCTTCGTAAACCTGTTCAAAAATAACAATTTGTCCGCCAGGCCAGGGATAGCTGTTGGCAAAATACAACAATTTCACTTTCTTCATCAAATTCCTTTCCGCCATCTTTTTCTCGTTACTCCCTATTTTATTAAATTTGCCTTTGCCGCAAAAAACTTCGCATGGCAATTCTACGATCCGGAATATCCGGCAGTAACGGATTCCGGCTGCTTTTCTTCATTCGGATGTAGCATAAAATGAACGAAATGAATGAACAAAATAATCAAAAACAGTTGAATCGGTACTTCATAAAACGAAATAAATAAAACATAGGCGCCAAAAAATGAAAACAGCAAATAAACCAGTAAAATTAAATTCATGAACAAGACAAATACATTGCTTTTAATTAAAGAAAAATAGAAAAACAGATAACTCAAAGCCCCGATAAAAATCGAATAAAAAACCGCAAACGGCCAGCCCCCTATCAAAAAGAACGGGCCGTAGGCCGTAGCCACATTGGAAATGGTTGCAGGAGCAATGTACGAAAAATCCATCGATAAATAATACACGTTAGAATAAATTCTCGGATTGCCCATGAGCACGTGAAACAAATTTCGGAATGTGACCAAAGGGCTCCATTGCGGAAGCACGTAACTATGCCGCATCCACAAATCCAGATTCATGGTACCGGAAAAAAGGTAGTTAACAAAATATTTCGCCAGAATATTCATAATTTTGGACGTTTGCTCGATATGGCTCAAATAGGCCAAAATTACCCAAAACGAGCTAAAAACCGCCACAATCAAAACAAATCCCGTAGCCAGAGATTTTAATTGTTCCCTGCCGTTGCGCGTAATAATCAAAAGCAAAAACATTAATAAAATCAAATGCAAAATGTGATGCTTAATTTGCACCAGGGCCAAAGCAAAAAAGCTCAATAGAAACACAAGCCAATACAGCACCCGAAAACTTCGTTTGCTTTTTTTGTAAATCAGCACCAAAAAAAAGCAACTGATTTTATCCAGATGAATTAAATGGGCGATAATGCCCTGCGACATTACCTTCTCGTAATCGGAATGGCCAAAATAATGCCAGCTTCCGTGGGACATGAACAGATAGAATGCTTTTCCGATAATAAACAGTGCGGCCAACAGACCCAATCCGATAAAAATCAAGGCATAACGCGCATAAAATTCCGCCAGCCGATCCACCGCGGATTTTAGGTGGCTGGTGTCCCGGGAAAAATAACGCTCCAGCGCCCGGCCCAACAACCAAATGATCAGTGCCTGTCCGGCCAGGAACCACATAACCCTTAATGAAATGGGAGGATATTGATAATAAACCAACAAAAAATTAGTAACCAGAATAATGAACAAAAACGGAGCGGTAAAGAAAACGGCCGGTGTAACAATCATCTTAAAGCGCTTGACCTCATCAACGATAATCAGCGAAAAAATAAGAGAAACCGCAATGGTATTGCTCCATAATTCGATCATTTTAACTTATCCCGAATTTCCTGTAAAAGCTGCGGAGTAACCGCAGAAATCCGTCCCGAATAGTGGTAAATTAAACGAATTATTTTCCAGGAATCTCTGAGCGATTCCCGGTACAAAATCAATAGCAACAGAAAATAATAAAACAATGTTATTACGCGCCAAATTTTCCAGAACCAGGCCGGGAAATACGTCTTCATATTCAAAAACCGATTGAGCGCCGCATTAATCAAACGTCCCGATTTACGCGCCCATTGTTTATTTGCGCCGACGGACACCTTGTGATAAATGCGGGAATCGGCAACAACCGCGCATTTCCGCCCGTTTTTCTTTAACCGCAGCGCATATTCAAGGTCTTCTTCTCCGTGGAAAAAACGTTCGTCCAGCAGGCCCAGGGTATCGATGGTTTGCTTGCGCAACAAAAGCGCACATCCGCTAATTGAATACGTGCGGTAAATTTTTCTTTGCGGCATTTTCCGAAAATAGCGGGTTTGTCCCCAGGGTAAAATCCGCCCGCCCGCATTCCAGATCCTTTCGGGCGCATCATAATAATAAATCGCACTTTGCAGCACGTCAAATTCGGGATTCGTTTCCGCCGCAGCAATCATTTTTTCCAGAGCGGAGGCATCGATAAAAATATCGTTGTTAAGTAAAAAATAGTACGGACTGCCAAACTGCTTGCGGGCAAATTCCAGCCCGCGGTTAACCGCTTTGGCAAACCCCAGATTCCGTTCGTTTTTGAGCAAAAAAACCTGCCTGAGCGGCTCGTTTTCGCTAAGAACAAACGAATCCGTTTCCTGCCATTCCATTTCGACAAACGGAATGCGTTCGGGAAGCGCCTTTCCCAATTCGAATCCGGAGGGGATACGACCCGGTGCCTTCATCCATGCTTTTATTTTGCTTAACGAATCATCCGTAGAATCATTATCCAACAATATCAACGAAAAGTTCTCGTAATTTTGGCTCCACAGCGAAGCCACAAACTCGATGGTGTCCCGAGCGCTATTCCAGTTAATGGCAATAATGCTGCAATGCGGTTTCATACCAGTTTACCCAATCGTTTGTATTTTCGCACATAGTGCGTCAGCAGAACCAACAGAAACAATTCGGACAGCGTAAAACTCAGCATTGTTCCCGTAGCGCTGAAAAAATAGGACAAAATAAAACAGCTTACAATACCAAATATCCCCGTAGAAACCACCGCATGCGAAAACTTTTCCTTGAATCCGAAATTGGTCAAATAAATAACGCCAAGAATGTAATTCAGAACTCCGAACAGAACCACCAAACTGCCCACCCGCACCAGCAATACGCCAAGCGCCGGTGTGGTTCCGGCCAACAGCCGAATAATCAAAGGAGCCGTAACAAACATCAGGGCCGAAACCATTCCGCTTAAAACAGCCATGCCAATGATAATGTAACGCAAATATTTTGCCGCCTTAACTTCATCTGTTTTGGAAATTTTGGCAATGTACGGGTACAACGTTTGGGAAAGCGGCATAAAGGTACTTTGCACCACTTTAACCGCTTTTTCGGCCACGGAATAAATTCCGATAATCCGTTCGCTGGCAAAAACGGACAGAATTAGAATATTGGAATTGCGGTAAAAATTCGTGGAAAAATAGGAGACAAAAATGGGCCAGCCTTCCTTGAAAAGCGGCGAAAACTTTTTCCACCCGTACAGACGAATCCGGATGCCGTATTTAAAACGCAGCAAAAGCAGGCTGCCCATTCCGGCGGCCAATAGCGACAGGCTGTTAAAAGCTACCACCCACATAAAATTGTTTAACGGTTTTAATAAAAAGAAAATCAGCAAAACGTACAGCAATTTCGAAGAAAGAAAAATGTAGTTTAAATCCTTAACCTGTTCCGCTCCCACGTAAAACCAGGTTAAAATGAGCATATTGCCCGGAACCAGACCGTAAGCCAGAAAAAACACCAGAGATTCGCGCTGCAACTTAGGCAAAAGCAAAACGGCCAAGCCCAGAATGGCGCCTCCTACCAGGGCCAAAAACATTTGCTGGGACAAAATCGCGCTTACAATTTCTCCGCGTTTTTTGTTGTTTTTACCGGCCCGCGCAATGTACTGAATGCCCAGAATATTCCAGCCGTAATCCACGCCAACGCGGATGTAATTGGCAATGCCGTTGGCCAGGCTGATAATCCCGTAATTTTCGATGCCCACCACACGAATGATGTAGGGAATGGTAATCAAAGGCACAATGTAGGTTGACGACTGAAAAATGCCGTAGTTAAAAAAATTTATCGCCAGACTTCGAAGTTCGTTTTTGGATGGTAGGTTCATACGCATGGCCATTCGTTAGGCATCGGTTTACTTGTTTCGGGAATCGCCGGACAGCGAGGCTTTTAGATTAAAGAAAAGAAATTCAAGGAAGAAAAAGATGGTCGCCAGCGAAATAAACAACAAAATTCGCTTGGGACGCGAACTTTGGTAAGGCGCAACGGCCGAATCCAGAACCCAAACGGGTTTAAGAATGGGCAGTTGTTGCAAAAGGAACATCTCTTCCTGCTTTTTTAATTCGGTTAACACAGCGGTTTGCACCGTAATTTCGCGTTCGATACGCATCCGACGCACCTGATTCGCCGGCAAAGTAGGATCCTTGGCCAGGGCTAAAAAATGCTCCAAACGGCTGTCCAGAGAATCCATTTTCGCTTTGACTCCGGCGATCTTTTGCCGAATAAACCGCAGTTTTTCGTCCCGTTCGCTCACAATCATGGCCAGTACCTGTTTTTTAAGCTGTCCGATCATCGTGTTGGCCACTTTGGCGGCCAACTCGGCATTGGGCAATGTTATCTCAACGGACAAAGCGCCGTCCAATTCGTCGTTGTGCAGATAAAAAATATCGTCATTGAATTTTTTGTACGCTTTTTCAAAAATTTCTTTTTCGTTCCTGCCGGTAATGTTCAGGTATTGCAATAAGGTGGCGGTGCGTTTTTTCCCGTGATCGTTAAACGTGAATGGTTTGTGAAAAAGTTTTTGCTGAAACGCACGGGAGCCCAGAATGTTCTGGTACAATTCAAAAGAAATGATAAAATTACCGAATTTACTTTTTAACCCGATAACCTGAGCAATGGTATTAAACTGATCCTGAAATCCCAGACTGGTAGGATGCCGTAACAATAAAGCTTTGGCGGTATATTGGGGCCGAAAAAGGAAAACCGTTGAGAGCGCAATCAAAAGGATGGCAAAGAAATTAACTGCAAAAAAAACACCTTTTCTCCACCAATATTTGCGCTTTGGCTCTGTCAATATTCTTACACCTCTTCACGCCATCGTTATCGAAAGTTCTAAATCGTCACACTTTGTTCGGCAAATGTTGCGGTTTGCCCTGTGCAGGAAGAACCTGCGTTTTTAAATCCTTTAACCGTACAATCAGCCAATTTACGAAAAATTGAACCATCACAATGAGCAGCCCGAAAAAGATTAGCAACAACGCCCGCCTGGGGCGACTTTTTTTGTAAGGCACCATAGCCTTATCCAGCACTTTTACCGGATAAAGATTGGTAACGTTCATCAGTACCATTATTTCTTGCTGTTTCTTTAATTCCGCGTAAATGGTGGATTTTTCTGTAATCTGCCGTTTCAGCCGCATTTCCTTAACCACATTTTGCGGCTTATTCAAATCACGCGTTTTTTCCAAGAAGCGCTGCAAGTTTTGTTCGACAATTTTCAGGCTGTCCGAAACCGTATTGATGCGGGTTTGCAAATACTTCATCTGCGTAATAAAGTCATTTTCCAGACGATCTTTTACGATTTCTTTCAAATATTGCACCATTTTGTTTGCCACTTCGGCCGCCAAAAACGGATCTTTAAGCGTTACCTTTAACTGCAAAATATTGCTTTCGCTGCTGATGTTGGTATAAATGACATCATCTTCCAGCTTTTTAAAGGCTTTTTCCATGATCTCCCGCGGCGAATCGCCATCAATGTCCAGAAACTTCAACAACGTCATTTTCTGTTTTTTCCCGTCTGCGTTCACTTCGAATTCGGTATCGAGCAGACGTTTTTGCAGCGTGCGGGAATGGAGAATTTCCTGATACATTTCCTGCGATTTAAACGAACCCGAACCTATTTCCAGTCCGAACAATCCGGAGAGCGCACTGACACCGCCGCCCAGTTGGGAAAAAATGTCCGAAGTCTGGGGCAGAATGGTTACATCGGCCGTATATTTTTTCTCAAGAACAAAAAATACGACGACGATTAAAATCAAAATCGAGGCGACAAAGCTCCAGAGATTAATCTTCCGTTTTTGCCAGATATATTGCAGAATGGATACAATGGTTTCTTTCACGAAACAGCTTTCCTTGTTACTTGTTCACGCTACGAATGATGATAAAAATGGTCCCAAGCTGGGCGACCATTGTGACCACCTCTTTTAGCATGGGCCAAAATTCGATTTCGTTACGCTGCGGAACGAAAATTTTGTCGCCGGGCGCGGGAACCGATTTGCCTGCGGCATCCAGCCAGGCGCCGCTTTTGTACTTGATGAGTTTGGTCAACCCTTTCCTGGCCCGCGGGGCATAGCCACCGGCCATTTTCACGTAGTCTTTAAGCGTTGCCCCCTTCACATAGGGGTAAATACCCGGATTACGTACCGCCCCGGCCACCGTAACCGCCATCACTCTGGCCGGAACCACAATGCGATCGCCGTTTTGCAACAAAAAGTCGAGATTCGGATTGTCGCCCTGCGCAATTTTGCCGAAGTCCGCCTGCAAAATCTGCAAATTCTGGCGGTAATAATCTTTAATAAAACTCATGTCCGTAGTGGGCATTTGCTTGTTTTGCACATTCATCATGCGCATGGCTTCCAGACCCTTTTCCAGCTTTTTATTGCGCTTTACTTCTCGCTGCACAAAGGCCAGTTCGGGCGCGGCATCTTCCGTAAATCCGCCGAACCATTGCACCACTTGCGACAAACGGGTTTTGCCCTCTTCGATGGGGTAAACGCCCGGATACTTAACTTCGCCTTCCACTTCGACAAATTTCTGCTCGCGATTTTTAGGTTTGGCGCGCACAAAAAGCTGATCGCCCGCTTGCAGGGCCAGGGCGCTGTCCGCCGGTAAGCGCAACACACGGCGCACAAATCCCCCTTCGTTCCCCCGGCGGTACAGTTCAATACGATTCGAATCGGCAGAGGGCAGCATGCCTCCGGCCAGTTTCACGGCCAGCATCAAATAATCGCCGGGCACAAATTCATAAACGCCGGGCTGGCCCACTTCGCCGCCAACCACCAAATTGCTTTTCAACGAATCCCGGTAATGCACAAATATCACATCGTTGCTGCGCAGCAAGGGGTTCTGGCTCAAATCGCCCAAACGCATGAACTTCAACAGGTCGTAACGATGGCGCACATTATTGCGAATCACATCGATCCGCCGTGCGGAAACATGATCCAACAGTTTGGCCCGGGAAGTATCGGCCT
>CAYXUS010000115.1:0-16007 GCA_964468415.1 uncultured Caldithrix sp. | reverse complement strand
GGCAGCATGCTGGCCGCATCGCAAAGCGCACCATCACAATCGGGATGGGTTTCGATGAACAATGCATCCACTCCGGCAGCCACACCGGCCCGCGTTAACCCGAAGATAAATTCTTTGGCGCCACCCCGCCGATCGCTGCTGCTAACCCCGTACTTCCGAATGGCGTGCGTGGTATCGAGCACTACGGGATAGCCCAGGTCGCGCATCACCTTTAAATTACGCATGTCAATCACCAGATTGTGGTAGCCAAAAAACGTGCCGCGTTCGGTGAGCAAAATTTGATCGTTGCCTTCTCCCGTGATCTTGTTGATTGCGGTTTGCATGTCTGAACCGGCCAAAAACTGCCCCTTTTTTACGTTGATCACTTTGCCCGTGCGGGCCACGGCCAAAAGCAACGAAGTTTGCATGGAAAGAAAAGCCGGCACCTGAATTACATCAAGCACTTCGGCACAGGCCGGCGCATCGTGCTGATCGTGAATATCGGAAAGGACCGGAATGCCGAATGTTTCCTTGACCTTCTGCAAAATACGCAAACCTTTTTCCAACCCGGGCCCCTGGTAACTGGTTGCCGAAGAACGATTGTCTTTTAAATACGACGATTTAAAAATGAGCGGCATGCCCAAACGGTCGGCAATGTTCTTGACATTTTCCGCCGTTTTCATCACGATATCTTCACTCTCGATTACACACGGCCCGGCAATTAGGGCCAGCGGATGTCCCTCGCCAATGGAAATGTCTCCGACTTTTACTGTCTTCATTTTTCTATTTCTCCTTTCTAACTTTTTATCGCCTTTTTCACAAATACGAAGCAAAATCCTTCGTCATTCCTACCGCCACGAAGTGGCCTGGCCCCTACGGGGAAGGCACCCCTTCGGGATTAATGGTGTATTCGGGGGAAGGGTCACGAGTAAAGGGTTAAGGGTTAAGGGAAAGCGTGCCAATCTGTGCAGATCAGTGGCCCAAATTCGTAATTCGTAATTCGTAATTCGTAATTCGTAATTTTTAATTCCCTCTCGGGCGCAGAGCCACCCGGCAACCGGCGGCCTTCCCCCCTTTTTCCTTTTTCATTTTTCATTTTTCATCTCGTTCAATAACCGGCACCCTTCCTCCCTAAGACCAGTCGAAATCTGTGCAAATTTTTAATTCGTAATTCGTAATTTTTAATTCTTCTCAATTGGCTTAGCGCGGCAAACGTACGCCCACACCAAAACGTACGAACCAATCCGGTGCCACGTTGTTAAGTCCTTTGCCACCGTAAAGCATAAACATTAAATTCCGTTTGGCTAACAGGGTTAACCCTCCGTCAAAAATAACCTGCCCGCGCGCGTTGTCCGGATCGATTCCGGCAAACTCGATGAACGCCGATGTTTGCGGGGAAAAATCCACCACCAATTGTGCGGCGTAAAAATATTCCAGAAAGCTCTGGTCACGATAACAAACCAACACATTGTAATTGAGGCGTGCCGCTTCGCTCAACGGATGCGAAGCCACAATGCCGCCTTGCGGTTCAATTTTTGACGAGACAATTTCTTTGGAGCCAACAGGCAAATTAATCCGGGCTAACAAAGAGGTATTGGGCAAAAGCCCTTTTTTGTGCTGCAAAAACTGCCATTTGGCACCAACAAACATGCCCCCAATCGTCGTTACGCTGTGCTTCCAGGCCAGCAGCTTTTGCCTGCGGTACACCATCTGGCTACCCATGCGCAATTCAAAATGCTTACTTAATCCGAAACGCAGCAATGTTTGCGCAAGGTTTACCTGCTGCTCTTCCAGATTGGGAATATTCGGAATATCGGTGTCGCTCATGTACGAAATGCCGCTTTCAATTTGCAAACGGTATTTTTTAACAATCTGGTAATCTTTACTCAATCCCCGTTGATCCACGCGAATCGCTCCATAGTATTGACCAAAGGCTATTTGTGCCGCAAACAAAACGGTAAGAATTGGCAAAACAAAACGCATGTCGTCTCCCTTCAGTAAAAAATGCGAACGAACAAATGTACAAAGGGGCAGGATTAAAATCAAAGAAGATGCGTCAACGAGGCAATGTTTTGGACAGCGGCGTAAATCCCAAAAATTTTGTCCCTATTTTTCTTTAAAATTTTTGTTGAACAATTAAAATAGAACTCGTATATTACCGACCGACGTGTCGGTCAAATTAAACACAGGAAATTCAATGCCCAAAATCGTAAACCGTCAGGAGAAAAAGGAAGAAATTCTACGGGCGGCGTTTAACGTCTTTGCCCGGAAAGGCTTTAATGCCACCAAAATGATCGACATTGCGCGAGAGGCCGGGATGGGCAAAGGTACCATTTACGAATACTTCACCAGCAAAAAGGATATCTTCTCTGCCCTTTTTGTCTTCCTTTTTCAGGACTTCGATCGTGAGTTTCAAAAAAAACTTGCCAGCGCTCCGGACCCGATCGAGAAAATTAAACTAATTGTCCAAATCTATTTCGTGGATTTCATCAATCAGTACGGTGATTTCATCAAAATCGTCATGGATTTCTGGATGGCCGAAGTTTACCGCGACGAGGCTGTCCAGACAGCGGAAGGTCTGAACCTGGCCGACATATACGCCGGTTACACCCAACTGATTGCAGATATCATCAACGAAGGCACAGAGCAGGGAATTTTTCGCAAGGTCGATGCCAGTCATTACGCCGCCATGCTTCTGGCGATTTTTGACGGTCTTTACCTGCAAATCTTTTTAAAAGTAAACGCCTTCCGGGCAGAAGAAATTGCCGCCGCGGTACTCGATCTGTTTTTAGGAAGTTTAACCAAACAACAAACGTCATAGGATGGCCATGAAAAAGCAGACAATCCACATTCTACGTATTTCCCTTTTTCTTTTGTTAGGTGTCAGCCTTTCTTTTGCTGACCAGAAAGCCACCGAAATCGTACGCAAATCCAACAATTTGCTGCGGGGGAAAAGTTCCTTTTCCGAAGCCACGTTAACCGTTATTAAGCCCTCGTGGAAGCGTTCCATTACCATGAAAATTTGGGCTTTAGAGCCCGATTACGCCCTGATATTAATCACCAAACCGGCCCGGGACAAAGGCACGGTTACTCTGAAACGCAAACGCGAAGTGTGGAACTGGATCCCTACCATCCGGCGCCTCATTAAAATTCCCCCGTCCATGATGATGCAGTCCTGGATGGGATCGGATTTCACCAACGACGATCTGGTACGCGAGTCATCCATTGTCGAAGATTACACCCATACCATCATTGGCCGGGAAACCATCGAAGGCTACACTTGCTACAAAATTCGGTTCGATCCCAAACCGGAGGCGGGAGTGGTTTGGGGAAAAATTATCACCTGGATCTCCCAAAAAAACTATTTGATGCTCAAGGCAGAATACTACGACGAGGACGGACAACTCATCAAAACAATGACCGGCAGTAAAATCAAAACCATGGGCGGACGTTTATTGCCCACCCGCTGGGAAGTGCTGCCCCACAACAAGCCGGGGCACAAAACCATTTTGCAGTACAAAAGCATTCGCTTTAACATTAAACTTACTCCGGACTTTTTTTCGCAACAAAACATGAAACGCGTGCGCTGAAAGCAGAAACGGGAGCTTGCCATGTATTTGAATTTAAGCTGGAGAAACATCTGGCGGAATAAGAAAAGAACGCTTATTGCCCTTGCTTCTGTTTTCTTTGCCGTTATTACCGCGGTTACCACGCGTTCCATGCAATTAGGATCGTATGCCTACATGATTCGTTCCACCGCACACTTTTATAACGGATATCTGCAAATTCAGCATCCCGGTTACTGGGAAAACCGTTCGCTGGATAATACATTCAATCAGGACAGCATTGCCTACACCGCGTTATTGGACGTAAATCATGTGGAAAGCTGCGCCCCGCGTCTGGAGTCGTTTGCGTTAATCTCTTTCGGAACCACGACGCGGGTGGGTGAAGTAGTGGGCATTGTCCCTCACATGGAAGATCAGGCGACAAATCTTGCCTCGCGTTTGGTGCAGGGAAGCTACCTCACGGCGGATGATCGGGCCGTACTCATCAGCCAGGGATTGGCCCGCATGCTTAAAGTAGCCCCGGGCGATAGCCTTGTTATTTACGGCCAGGCCTACCAGGGACAAATTGCCGCTGGACTCTACCCGGTAAAAGGCATCATTAAATATCCCATTCGCGAGTTAAACAATATGATGCTTTACCTGCCCCTAAAGGCGGCACAAGATCTCTTTTTAACCGGGAACCGCCTGACCTCCATTGCCATCATGATCGATGACAACCGGCATCTGGACGGAGTAAAACGAACTTTGCGTACCATACTTCCGGCCCACTATGCTCTGCTCGATTGGAAAGCCATGCTGCCCGAGCTCCACCAGGATATCCAATTCGATAATGTTTCGGGCATGATCATGCTGGCCATTTTGTACGTGGTTATTGCCTTCGGGATTTTTGGCACCATCATCATGATGATTAACGAACGGGTCAAAGAATTCGGCATTTTAATTGCAGTAGGAATGAAGAAAATTCGGTTGCTGCTGGTAACTTTCTGGGAAATTCTCTTCATTTCGTTTTTGGGGGCTTTGGCGGGCATGGCGGGGGCTACCCCTGTCGTCTGGTATTTTCACCTGCATCCCATTCGGATGACCGGCGAGGCAGCCCACACTTTTGAGATGCTGGGCATTGAACCGATTTTTTCCTTTAGCACCGATCCTTACATTTTTCTCAATCAGGCGCTTATTGTTTTTTTGATTGCATTTGCCACATTTATTTACCCGATCATATTCATCCGACGCTTAGATCCCAGTCGGGCGATTCGTTCGTAAGGAGGTGAGCATGGTACTTTCGTTGGCCTGGAAAAATATCTGGAGAAATAAGAATCGAAGTATTGTAGTGCTTTTAGCCATCGCTTTTGGCCTGTGGGGCGGATTATTCTCCGGAGGGCTGATGGTGGGCATGGGCGAATCGATGGTAAACACGGCCATCGACCGCAATTTGGGACACGTGCAAATACACAACAAAAAATTTGACGAAACCAGGAGCATTCGGGAATTCATTCCGCAGGGTGTGCAAATAGCCAGCGAAATCAAAAGATTGCCTCAAGTGCAAGGCGTTACGGCCCGCACCAGTTTTACGGGCATTGCTTCATCGGCTACTTCTTCGTTTCCGGTGCAAATTAACGGAATTGTACCAAGCGAAGAACAAACGGTTACCAAACTGCACGACAAAATCATCGCGGGCAGCTATTTCGGCACATCTTACAAGAATGCCATCATCATTGGTGAAAAATTGGCCAGACGTTTGTCCCTGCACGAGCATTCGAAAATTGTTCTGGGATTCGAAGGATTGCACGGCGAGTTGGTGAACATTGCCTGCCGGGTAGTGGGTATTTTTCACACGGCCTCTTCCCGCTTTGACGAAGGGAATGTTTTTCTTTTAAGAGATTACTTACAACGTCAGTTAGAAGCACCTCCGCTTATTCACGAAATTGCCGTCCGTTGCACCAACGCCAAAGAGGTATCCCGGGTTACCGCCCAACTAAAGCAACGCTACCCGCATTTGCTGGTGCAATCGTGGAAAGAACGCGCCCCGCTTGTGGCCTACATGTCCGATTTGATGATTCTGTACACTTACTTTTTCCTGGTCTTTATTTTACTGGCGGTACTGTTCGGAATCACCAACACCATGCTCATGTCTGTGGTCGATCGCACGCGTGAACTGGGCATGCTCATGGCCATTGGGATGAAACGGATTCGGGTGTTTGGCATGATTTTGCTGGAATCGCTTTTGCTTTCGCTCAGCGGGGGCATCATCGGGATTATTCTCGGAGAAATCACCATTACCATCACGCAGCACACGGGCATTAATCTTTCCATGTTCGAGGCCAGTCTCAGTTCGTTCGGATTAAGCGCAATTTTGTACCCCAACTTGCCCGGCAGCATGTACTTTATGCTCACACTTTTCATTGTGATTACCGCAAACATTGCGGCGCTTTTACCGGCCTGGAAGGCCATTCATCTGGAACCGGCACGAGCGATTCGTACCGTGTAACAAAGATTCGGAGAAGTACTATGGCACTGATTGAAGTAGAAAACTTATGCAAAACCTACCACACAACGGCGGTTCCCGTACACGCCTTGAGCCACGTTTCGTTACGGTTTGAGAAAGGAGAATTCACAGCCATTGTCGGGCCTTCGGGCTCGGGCAAAACCACCTTTCTGAACTTGGTTGGCGGGCTGGATAAACCTACCGAAGGCCGCATTACGGTGAACGGAATTCTCCTGGCCGACCTAAAAGGCAGTCAGTTGGTGGAATACCGCCTGCACCACATTGGCTTTGTCTTTCAGGCTTACAATCTTATTCCGGTATTTTCCGCACTGGAAAACGTAGAATTCATCATGTTGCTTCAGGGAGTGGGCAAAAAAGAACGGCAACAACGCGCCATCGAATTGTTGCAGGCCGTAGGGCTGGGCGATCGCATTCACAATCGTCCCGGCGAACTCTCGGGCGGACAACAGCAACGCGTCGCCGTGGCGCGCGCTTTGGCTTCCCGGCCGGAATTTGTATTGGCTGACGAGCCGACTGCCAATCTCGATTCCCATTCCGCCGACGAACTGCTGACTTTAATGGAAAATCTTAATAAGGAATTCAACATGACTTTCATCTTTTCCACCCACGATGCCCGGGTAATCCGGCGCGCCCGGCGCGTTATTACCCTGCAAGACGGCAAAGTGGCGGACGACCAGATTCAAAGCCAGAGTTGATCCCATGTAACATAAGGAATTGCAATGTCAAAAAAAACACTCCCGAACTTTCTGCTGTTTGTGCTGTGTACTTTTTCCCTTTTGCAAGCCTTCGATTATGAAAGCTCCGGCTACGTAAAATATCTCTATTCGCGAACCACCTACCCTTTTCTCACGGGAACCTTTAACGATCAGTTGCTTCACGCCCGCTGGAATCAGCATTGGTATTTTGGCCAGCAATGGTCTTTTGCTCTGGAAAGCCGCTGGCGAACCTATTACGGCAATTCCGTGCAGCGCATTCCGGATTTTAAAACTCAAATTGTTCACCATTACCCGCTTGTCGATTTGGGCTGGACTCTGGTCGATAAATCAGAATGGTTCAGCTACCTGGAGTTTGATCGGCTTTATCTCGATTATCAGGGGGAAAAATGGGAGTGCTCATTGGGTCGCCAGCGCATTGCCTGGGGCACCAGTTTGGTTTGGAATATCATCGACTTGTTCAACCCGCTTTCCATTCTGGATTTTGACTACGAAGAGCATCCGGGAAGCGACGCCGTACGTCTGCAATACTTTACCGGCCCGGTTTCGCATTGGGAAGTTGCTTATGCCCCGGCCAAAACATGGAAAGAACAAACGGCAGCCCTCATGTGGGCCACACACACCGGAGAATACGATTGGTTCTTTTTGCTGGGCATTAAACGCAACCGAAGAATGGCCGGACTGGCCTGGTCGGGTTACATTAAAGATGCGGGCTTCCGCGGCGAACTTAAAATCAGCGACGCGCCAGGCAAAGGGCTCCCGACCACCCATCCCCTTCCCTTTCTTTCGCCGTTAACAGCCAATGATCGGGCAAACATTCAGGCCGTCGTTTCGTTTGATTATTCGTTTTCCAATTCCCTGTACCTGCACAGCGAAGCACGCTTTAACCGGGACGGAGTGCTGCAAAACGCGGGCTATTACCAGTGGCAGGCCGCCGATGCCGATATGCTTAGCCCGGCGCGCTGGACACTTTTTCAAGAAGTGGCTTACGATCTTTCCCCGCTGGTCCGTGCCGATGTTTTTGCCCTGTACAATCCCAACGATCATTCCTACGTGGTGGTGCCCTCTTTAAGCTGGAACATGGCTACCAATTGGGATGTTTATGTCATCGGTTTTTTGAAGGAGGGCGCGCAAAATACGGAATTCGGAGCAATGGGTAAGGCCGGTTTTTTACGTTTAAAATTTTCGTTCTGAGCCATTTTACTGCAGTAACGCCCGCATTTTGGCAAGATAGGGACTGCGCGGAGCAATGCGTTCCAGGCGTCGGATTAACGGCTCGATTTTTTGTTTTTGACCGCGTTTGTGATAAATTTGTGCCATTTCGTAAAGCACTTCGGGCATTTGGCTGCCATGCTGCAGTGCCAGTTGAAATTGATGCTCGGCTTCGTTTAAATTGCCAATTTCGCGGTAGTACAATCCCCGATAGTAAAATAAAATGCCCTGTTTAAATTTTCTTTGTTCCACTCCGGTTAGCAGCCGGTAATAGCTATCGAGCTTCCCGAATTTAAACAAAACCTTAAAAGCCTGAATTGCTTCCTGGGGGGTAAAGCACCTTTTGCAGGGACATGCTTCGTAATAGTGCGCCGCATCTTGCCAGCGCTTTTCCTGGTAGGCAATTTCGCCCATTAAAAGAAAGTATTTGGGATCAGCCGACAAATGCGCCAGGTCCATTCGAACTTTGTAATCGGTTAAAACATCTTTCGCCTCTTCCTTCCTGCCCAGCCGCATGTACAATTCGGCAATGCGTAGCAACAAACGCGTCTGCGTTTCATCGTGGGCAAAGGCCCTTTTCAGATAGGCAATGCCCTGCTCATGATTTCCGTGGCGGATGTAAAGTTCTCCCAACGCTTCCATTACATCGGGAGCGTACGGGCGCACTTTTAGCGCCTGCTGGTAGGCCGCAATGGCCGAATCTATCTGATTTAACGAATCGAATACCTGCGCTTTGAGGACGTAAAACAGAGCGATTTTATTGTTCATCTTAATGGCACGGTTAATCTGTACCAGTGCACTGTCCCACTTGGCATCAAATTGGCAAATTAACGCATTTTCGTAATGGCGAAAGGCAGAATTGGGATGAGGGGGCTTTTTGGGGACTGCTGTGTAACATTGCACGATTATTAGTGGAATCAATGCAATAAATACGCCCACTTTAGCCCAACTATGCGTCATGATTACTTCTTAGGTTATTGGTTCTCTGGTTCGCTGCGTTCTAACCGGCCTAACATATTTTGGCAAACCGCACGACAATCCGGATCATTAAACGCCTGTATGGTTTGCAGTTCCATTAATTCGATTAAAACCTGGGCAAATTCGGAATCTTCCTTAATCCAGCGCAAAAGATGGGGCTGAATAAAATCCTTTTGTGGAGAGCACAAAATACGCAAACTAAGTATGGCGGCCACCCGGCGCATTAAGGCGTTCTCTTCTTTGCGGAACCGTTCAAGATAAGGCAAGGCCAACTCGGGTTCCGCGCGTGCGGAATATTCCAGAGATTGCAAGACAAACTGGCGTAAATTTTCGTCCGGGTCTTGCAACAGCACTTCAAACGTTTCACGCCACCTGCCTTTGGGACCGTAACGTCCGATCATTTCGGCCAGGGCGCTTTTGTCCCGAATAGCTCTGGGCCCGTTTCCGGCAAAATAACGTTCAATAGCCTGGGGCAGTTCTGCTAACTTTTCGTCTTCGATTTCCTCGGGAGACGAAACGTTTAATGCCTGACAGGCGTGGATTAAAAAATTGGTTGCATTTCGGATTTTTCCGGCCGACGGTTGTGTTTCCAAATAGAAGTCGTAAAGTTCCTGTAAATTGGCCATGCCTTCTCCGTTAAAGTTTGTACCCGATTTTGCGCAAAAAGTCTTTCCGCACCTTGATGTCTTCTTCCGTTTCGATGCCTTTGGTTTTGACGCCATCCACCACGCCCAAAATGGCTCTTCCCTGTTCCGTTTCGGCAATGATCACTTCCGTAGGATTGGCAGTGGCGCAAAAAATACGCGTAACTTCGGGTACCGCTTTGATGGCATTTAACACATTCAAAGGAAAGGCATTCCCCAAAAAGACAATAAAGCTGTGCCCGGCGGCCAAATTCATCGCGTTCTTTTTAGCCAGCTCAATCAATTCATCATCCGTTCCCGAATAGCGCACCAGGGCCTGCTGCGAAGCCTCGCAAAAGGCCAGACCAAATTTAATGCCCGGAACGGAATTGACCAGAGCTTCGTGCACATCTTCTACGGTTTTAATGAAATGGGAATGGCCCAAAATAAAATTCATCTCTTCCGGCTTCTCGATTTTCACGACTTTTAATTCCATCGGAATCTCCTTCTTTTTCATTGCCCTTGGCAAATTTAATAGATTTCCAATAATAAGCAATACAAAGGAAAAGGCTTAATCCGCAGCGCTACAATCGGGGGCCTTTGCGTCTCAGGTCACCATCGCGTATTGTCCATTGATTCTGATCCAGGTATTCCATGAGAGGAATTAAATATTTGCGTGTTACACCGGTAAAGTTTTTGATTGCCGCCAGATCGATTGTTTCGTGCTGCGCAAAATGATCGCGTAAAAAGCCGAGCAAGGCTTCCATGGTTTGCCGGTGCAAATAACGCGGCCCGTTTAGCGAATGCAACGTGCCTTTTTTAACCAGATCACCCAATACCCATTTGACTACCTGCGGTTGCGCTTCAGCTTCTGCCGTAATTTCGCCGAGTAAAGGCGCCTGAAATTTTGCTGTCCGTATTTTTTCGGCAAGATGCCGCGCAAGCCGTTCCCGTTCGCTTTGGTCGGCATGCTCCGGCAAAAAGTAGGCTTCGCCGGTAAAAACAAGTTTTTTGCGATTAACCATGCGTTGCAGCAAACGTTCCAGGAATGCTTCGCTCCCATGAAAGCGTTTAAAAATATTCAAAAGCTCGGTACGATTGAATCCTTTTTCCCGGTGCACTGGGCTATCGTGCGTGCGTAATGCCGAAAGGAGAGCTTCTTCGGCACGATTTAAATTTTCCACCGGAATAAAATAGGTTT
This sequence comes from uncultured Caldithrix sp., assembly GCA_964468415.1. Lineage (GTDB taxonomy): Bacteria > Calditrichota > Calditrichia > Calditrichales > Calditrichaceae > Caldithrix. The sequence goes on along the minus strand of CAYXUS010000115.1, from coordinate 5,232 downwards.
GCCCGTGAAAATCAAAACGCTGAAGTGCTTTTTCTTTTTCCAATTGGCGGAGAATTTTTTCCGTGGTTCCCGACTTTTCGAAAAAATGCCGGGCAAGTTCTTCGTTGGTTTTCGCCGAAAATCCCGCAAATTGCAAATAGTGAAGGACGCGCTCTTTTAATTCTCCTTCTTCAAAGATTCGGAAGTAATTTTGCCATTCCTTTTTAATTCTTCCGAAAGGCGGCGAATCGCTTTGCAGAACCCGGCCTCCGGCCACCGTGTAAAAGGGAGAAACCGTACGAATAAGCACCGCATCGCCCGGCGCACACACGGCATCTTGTTTTAAGCGAATGCGCACATGGTACACACGTTTGGGTTGCAAAGCCGATTCATCCTCAAACCAGGTAATGTGTCCCAGCCATTCGGCCGTTCCCAGATACACGCGTACTTCCTGATGCTTTTTTATTTTTACGGGCACTTCGCTGGCCGTGTGCAGCACCGCTAAAAATTCCCGGGTCGGTTCCAGAGTACCCGGACGAACAAGCGTACTTCCCCGCTCCACTTCGTCTTTTTTGACTCCACTCAAATTAATGGCCGCTCTTTGCCCGAAGTGCGCTTCCGGCACATCTTTTTGGTGCACCTGAATGCCACGCACCCGAACGTTCTTTTTTTGCGGCAGCACGACGAGGGCTTCTTCGGGCTTTAGACTATCGGACAGAACCGTACCCGTTACCACGGTGCCCGCGCCCCGAATGGAAAAACTGCGATCCACATTCAAACGGAAGGGGCGGTTGTTCTCCGGACGCTGCACCCGGGCAATCTTTTCTAACAGCACCTTGCGCAATTCTTCGACGCCCTGGCCATTCGTGGCGGAAACCGGCAAAATCGGCACATGCGCATATCCCCGTTCATCGAGAAATTGCCGGATGTCCTGTTCGATCAGTTCACGCCATTCTTCATCCACCAAATCGATCTTGTTTAAAGCCACGATGCCTTCTTTGACGCCAAAAAAACGCAAGATGTCCAGATGCTCAATCGTCTGCGGCATCACGCCATCGTCTGCGGCAATAACCAGCAAAAACAAATCGATGGTGCTTACCCCGGCTACCATCGTTTTCACGAAGCGCTCGTGTCCGGGCACGTCGATAATGGTCACATTATCCTGCCAGTAGGCAAAGCCCAGCTCAATCGTGATGCCGCGTTCTTTTTCTTCTTTCAGAACGTCGGTATCGATTTGTGTTAATGCCTTGATTAATGCGGTTTTACCGTGGTCAATGTGTCCGGCAGTGCCCAGAATCGTATGTTTCTGTTTCTCCATAATGCATCATTCCACGAAATCGGTTCCCGTAAAAAAATAGTTTAGCTCGTAAACCGCCGAATCGGGCGAATCCGAACCGTGCACCACGTTGCGCTCGATGCTGGTGCCCATATCGGCCCGGATGGTTCCGGGGGCAGCCTTCCGGGGATCGGTGGCACCCATGAGCGAACGCCAGCGCTGAATCACATCGTAGCCTTGCAGAGCCATCACCACCACCGGTCCGGAAGTCATGTAATCAATCAGACTTTCGAAAAACGGCCTGGAACGGTGCACGTAATAAAAGCCTTCGGCCTTACGTCGATCCATGCGAATCAGGCGCATGGCCACAATGCGTAATCCTTCGTTTTCGATGCGTTTGATGATTTCGCCGATCAATCCGGCCTGTACCCCATCGGGTTTGATAATTGCCAGTGTTCGATTCATAACTTTCCCTTGTGTAAAACATGCAAACCGAAAGTTAGCAAGCTTTGCCAAATGATGCAAACAGGGAAGGCATTTTGGCGGGGGCGTCCGTGAATGCTGTTCAAAAAGCAGAAAAAAAGCTAAGAGGACAACAAAAGCCAAAGCCCGAAACAGCTCCTGCAATCTCGGGCAACTGGCTCCAATTTCGGGTAAAAGCGTTAGCGCAGCAAGATCATTTTTTTGCTACGCACAAATCGCTTGCCGATCGTCAAACGGTAAAAATAGATTCCCGTGGGAATATTCGTGCCATCGAAGGCCACCCGGTAGGTTCCGCTTTTCTGGCGCCCGTGCACAAGTAGGGCCACACGTTGCCCCAGCGCATTGTACACCGTTAGACGCACCTGCGCACCGTTATTTTTTGTCCCCACCCGGTAATGAATGACCGTGCTGCTGTTAAACGGGTTGGGAAAATTACCGATCAACTGCGAGGTTAACGGCACCAAAGCTCCGGCACCAATGGCCGAGGTTTTTTCGACTTCAACCGGGAAAAAGGTGGGCAAACAATTGTAGCCGGAAACGATTAAGTCGGCCGGGCCGGTCTGGCCGATAGGCGGATCGATGGTAATTACGGCATGGCCCAGGGAATCGGTTACACCCGTACCGTACAAAACCGAATCTTTAACCAGCGCACAAGTCAGTTTGGCCACCGGATCGCCGCCGGAGGTGACGGTTACTTCCATTGAAGTCGTAGTGGTTTGAATGGTGTGCGGGTAGTCGGCCTGCACGGCAATCGGTTCTTCCGTCCAGATGCCCAAGGCCGGGTCGCTGAGTACGTTGCAATCGTAAAAACACCAACGCATGGCGCCTTCTTCGTGCTGGTCGGGTGCATTGACCCAGGGGGAGGTTTTGATTTTGGAATACATGTGCGCCTCACCGATGCGAAAGTGGGTATCGTGGTAAATGGCATTGACGAATTCCCGCTGTAAGTGAGTGGACGGGCCTTCCGTCGTGCCCTCGTTAAACCAGCCATAGCGGGAATTGCCCACAAAGCCCACGGCAAAATTGTCGATTTTGACCATCTCTTCGGCAATGCAGTCTTCGTAATCAAACGCTCCGCAATCGCAGCCCTGCGTGTTGACCAACGTAAAGTTGTGCCGCACGCCATCCACCTGAGCAAAATTTTCGTCCGTAATATCACTGCTGTACAAACGCATGGCGTAGGTAGTGTTGGAGTGCCCGGCATGGTAAACGAACGATTTCCCCTGATTGATTTTTTGCATAATATCGCTGCCGCTCCATTCTGAGGGGTAAAGATCACGGTCGTACAGCGTTTCGAAGGGATCGCTTTCGGCAATACCGTCGGTGGTGTAACCGTTGTCATCATGATGCCCGACCAGCAAATCCATGTAATCGGCGCCCCAGGTCAGCGGGTCGTCCCACAAGTTTTCCCCGGCCAGCAGCGGATGATTCAACTCGCCCAACACCGGGTGATCCTGATACTGCACGACTTTGTGCAGCATGCGTTGCAATTCGTCGGCAGTGCTAAAGGGCAAACGGGCCACAGCCACGTCGGGCAGCAAATCATCTTCGCCAATTTCGCCCCACTTATCGTCGCCGTCGTCATTCCAGGTGCCGTCCAGGGCGGAATAGTACAAATCCGCCGGAATGTTATCGTCCTGATAAATTTGATCGGACTGCACGGCGCAATAGAATCCGCAGTACGGCACCCATTCCACATCGCCGCCCAACAGCACGTATTCGATGCCGTGATTGCGGTATTCCTGAATAATGAAATTGCGCACGGATTCTTTGTGCGTGGCCGCCGGTTGGGCGCGGTAAATGGAATCGGTACTGACGATTTTCATTTTAAGCCCACGAATCAAATACAAATAGCGCAGGTCTTCAAAAGCCGGGACAAATTGCGCATCGGTCACAACCAAAAGCTGGTACGATTCGGAACGGTCGGGAGAGGCAGCCTGCGGGTAAGCATCAAGCATTTCCGTATTTTGCGCCAGCGATCGCACTTTTTGCAAAACAGACGGCGTGCTGCGCAGCAATTCCAGCGCCTTTTGCGCCGTGCTGGCCGGGGCGGTAGTGATGCGCACGGTTACCTGCCGGTAATAGCGCACCTGATTTTGCGCGGGAATGTACGAAAGCGGCGTAAACATCGAAAACGCAAATCCGTAACCGTTCATAAAGGCGGTGGTAAGCCTTGCGCCCGGCTGCCCGGGATAAGGTTCGCTACCGGCGTACAACGCTTTATTGAATTGGAAGTCCCCACCGGAACCTGCGGAAAGCGGGCGCACGAACTGACCGGGCATCAGGCGCACGGAACCGGGAATGACGGTTTCGCCGCTGCGAATAATTTCGATTTTTTGCGCCGCTTCTCCCGGCGGAAGCAAAAGTGCCACCGCCCGATAAGGCAAAACGGGCTTGCCGGGAGCACCGAAAAGACGGGTGTCGGGAAAACGAACGAGCTGGTAATCGCCCGATTGAATGATTTGGTATTCGTTAAAACGGTAGGTCTTTTCAATCACACCGGCACGCAGTGCCATTGCCTGCAGGGCAAACAAAACAAAAATCGTTAAAGTACGCATACTCTCCTTCTCCCAAAAATTTCCTTTCGAAAATACGGAAACAAACCGACCCGTTGGTGACGAATGCCGTTTTTCGCAGGTTTATTTGCAAAACGAATTTTCCCGTTTATTTCACCAGCACCATCTTGCGCACCACCACCCGCGTATTCCAACGAAGCTGCACAAAGTAGGCGCCGCTGGCCACCACCTGTCCCGCCGCGTTCTTCCCGTTCCACAAAATCGTATGCCGTCCAGAAGCCATACGGCCATGCACCAGCCGCCGCACCAATTGCCCGTTGGCGGTAAAAACATTCATCTCCACATCGCCCGCGGCAGGAAGCTCGAAAACGATTTTCGTTTGCATATTAAAAGGATTCGGGAAATTGGCCCGTAAGCGGAACGTGCCTGGTACCTGAAACATCAAGCCGGACGGTTCGCCGATGGGCACATGGTAAAACGAAAGCGCGCCCACACCGCGCAAGCCGCGAATCCACGGACCTTCGTAAGCCTTGGTCGGCAAATGGTTGTAGGTGGCATTGGGCAAATAGGTCAGCAAAGTGGCCTGAGACGGTTGCTTGAGTTCCAAGATGACCGAATACCCGTCGTTGGTCGTGTAACCGCGCTGCACATTACCAAAGGCATCATCCAGATAAAAATAATTTTCCATAGAAGCGCTCAATGTGTCATCCGGCCAGGTTACCGGCACATCGTAGTCGATGCGAATGGCATTGTGACCGGCATCCTGATAATACACGGCGCGAATATCCGGCGCATCGATATTGAGCGTATCTTGCGAGTTGTAAAAATCGCGTGCCAGCAAGCGAAACAGCCATTGGGCCATTTCCAGGTATCCGTCATCATTGAATGGCAACCGTCATGCCCCACCAGCCCTACGGTGCTCATTACTTCCACGTCGGAATAGGTTTGTTTGAACTGGCGCTGAATTTCCCGCAGGCG
>CAYXUS010000114.1:0-4703 GCA_964468415.1 uncultured Caldithrix sp. | reverse complement strand
ATTTTTCAAAAAACATATCTTTTAAATTCTACTCCTTTCAGACCAAAATTAATTAAATAACCGATTTTAATCTGAGAGGCTTTGAGATAGTTTAACAATTGAGATGCATGTTCTTTATTAAGGTATTTTTCAGCTTTTAATTCAAGAATAATTTTGCCGTCTACCAATATATCGGCTTTGTATTCGCCTACTATTTTATTTTTATAATACACTTTTAAAGGAACCTGTTGCTCTGCTCGGATACCGTTTTCTTTTAACTCGAATATCAGACTATTCTCATAAACTTTTTCAAGGAAGCCATATCCCAATCTATTAAATACCTCAAATGCGCATTTGATAATCAGCCGGGAAAGTTCCTTTTCAAAAACGATGCTTTCATTTTGATTTTTTTCATTCATGGCTACGCTTCATTTACTTAAAATCAGTGCTGATCTGTGAAGATCAGTGGCAAACATTTATTTACTTTACCAGTTCGAAATCGATAAAATCCACATGATGGAAAATGATCGATTCCGGTGAGCGTTTTTCGCCGTCGCCTTCTTTGGAATGCGTGGCAATCACGTGCATTACCTCCGAAGGCAGCCCGTGTTTAAAGGCCAGCCCCACACCGCTAAACGGATGACGAATGTGCTTGCCGTAATCACTTTTGTAAATGGTGCCGTCGGGCTTTTTATCGTATTCCAGCAATTTGCCTACGTCGGCTAAAAGCGATCCGGCAATCAGGTAATCGCGATTCACCGGCGTGCGGCGATCGCCGTAAGCTTCTTCCTGCACCTTGTCGATGGCAATGGCCATGCGGCAGCAGGTACGTACGTGCTCGATAAAATGAATTTTCACGTTATCGGCCAGCAACGTAAACGGGATGCTGTTCAGCTCGTCGTTTGTCCAGTTGCGATAGGCAATGGCCTCTTCCCAGCAGGCAATGACCTTGTCTTTCAGACCTTCGTCTTGGATCTCATTGATTTCCGGTAAAAGTTCCAGAACCTGTTGTCTGCTCATAGGCAATCTCCTTTATTTATGTGTTAATCGTGTATTTGTTTAATCGTGTTCGGGTTCCAATCCGGCGCCCTGATGAGCCGGATGTTCCCTCGCTATTTTTCTGCACGCAGAAAAATTCGGAAAACAAACCGTGTCCCGAGAGGCCCGGCAACCGGGCCTCGGTACGCCCCGCAATGCGGATAACCGGCAAGCGTTTGTTAGCATCAACAGCTAATTCCCGTTTCCCAATAGCAATTTCAAATACAATTCGTAATCCGTAATTTTTAATTAATTTCCATCCGGAACCGGCCGTTCTTCCGGGCCGTCATATTCCACATCCGTGGGATGGATTTTACGCATCGGTTTGTAACGCGTCTTTTCTTCGTAAATATGGGCCACTAATCCGGGTACGCGGGCAATCATGAAAAAGGCATTGGCCAAAATAGGATCGATGTCCAATTCACACAGCAAAGCCCCGATGGCCCCGTCCACATTCAGTGGCAAATCTTTGCCGGTAATCTCTTTTAGTTTTCGGACGAAAGCCAACGCCAGTTTGGTGTAATCGCCGGCCAATCCCAGTTCTTCGGCCAGGGCGAACAGGCGTTTGGTACGGGGATCGTTGGTATGGTAGCGGTGTCCGAAACCGGACAAGCGTTTCTTTTCTTCCCGGAATTTTTTAATGATCGTTTCCGCCGCCCGCTCGTAATCCATGTTTTGCTCGTCCATCAGCGCTTTGGCTTCCAGCAAAATGCGCATGCAGTCTTCGATGGCGCCGCCGTGAAATTTGGAAATGGAAAGAATACCGGCGGCAACCGCGGCGTTAAGCGGGGCGCCGGTGGAGGCTACCGTCAGGGCGCTCAACACCGAGGGCGGTGTGGTACCGTGATCTACCGAAGAAACCAGAATGGCTTCGATCAGCTTGCCCACGTTGGGCGAAGGCAATTCGCCTTTGAAAAGCAAATACACCATTTGCGCGTACGACACTTTACCGATCAGCTCATCCAGCCGGTAGCCGCGTACTACTAATTTGTTGGGTTCCACTTTGGTAATGGCGCTTTTCCAATGCAATTCGCTCATCTATTGCTCCTTTCTTTTGTTGCTGGGAATTTGAAATTTGGAACTTGGAACTGGGAACTTGGAATTAGGAATTGGAAACTTGGGATTGTGGGAATTCTCCACAATTAAGCACAAATTTTGTTCCGCAATGGCCGTTTCCTAAATGGGTTAATTATTTTATTTAGTTTTGGCCCCAGTTCCAAGTTCCTAGTTCCCAATTCCCAGCTCAAATCATGCTAAATATCTCCATCGCTTCTTTACCGAATTTTTGCATCATCAAAATGGTGTAAATATCGTGAATGATGTAATCTTTGGCCAGCAGTACCATGCCCTTGTTGCTGGTCCACACGGCATTGCTGGAGCCGTTTTCCGAAAAATGGCCCAAAATTACCTTGCGATCGTCCACAATCAAAACAATACGTCGTCCGCCGCGTTCAATGCGGATTTGATGTTCCCGCCCGTGGCGGTATTCATGCCCCAGCCCCAATACGCGCTGTCCGAAATGCACAATGGAAATTTCCGTGCCGCGCTCGTGCGCCTTTTTCAGGCAGGAGGCTATTTCATCCACTTCCTCGTCCCACACCGAAAGAAAAACGGACTGGTGCGCGTCATTAATGAAATCCAGAATTTTACGCAAAATGCTGTTGCGTCCGGTCAAATTCCAGATGTGCTCATCGCTTGTGTCGGACTTTTGGTACAGTTGCTCCAATTTTTCCGCCACCAGATCCACCGTTTCCAGAAAGTCGCCGCGCATGCGCGAAAGAATTTCGTCCGGTGGTTGCGGTACGTATTTTTTCGGTTCGGAATCGATGGCCTGCACCACTTCGCGGGAGATCAGTTTATTGAGAATGGCGTAAATTTTGGAGGCGGGAACGCCCGAGTTTTTAGCCAGTTCGTAGCCGGTGACATTGGGTTGTTGCAGCAGGGCCAGGTAAACTTTTGCCTCGTATTGGCTGAATCCCAAGGCCTGCATGCGTTCGATTATTTGGCGCATAGTCTTGCCTTATTAGCGTTAAAATGATTATATTGTCTACCGAAGTAGTTAATAGTAATTTACGGCGCAGATTTTAACGTTTCAAGAAGTTTTTTGCGGAGGCGGGATGCACCTGAGAAGCACATGAATTTTAAATTTGTCATGGGTCGACAAATGACCGAAATTTACGAACGGATGTCCGGTTTTTTTAAATTACGGGATCATATCCACGAAAACTTATAAGAATTCGTGGATACCGTCTTGTGGTTTAGGAAAAATAAAACAAAGCAATACCAATAAAAATTAACAGGAGTAAGATAATGAGCATGGTTAAAAATGCCATCGGGCGCGAAGTGCCCACCGAAATCGACGGCAAAAAAGTAATCCCCTTTAAGGGCATTGGCAAGCACAAACCGAGCGGGCGCAAAGTAGGACCGCCCATTCCCAGCGGGGCCGATTATTTGGGCAGCAAAGTCCTGAAAAATCTGGACGAAGCCATCGACCGCCTGGAAATTAAAGACGGAATGACCATCTCCTTTCACCATCATCTGCGTAACGGCGATTATCTGGTGAACATGGTCATGGAAAAATTGGCCGCACGCGGCCTGAAAAACCTGGTGCTGGCGCCTTCGGCCTTGTTTCCGGTGCACGAACCGTTGGTCGATCACATCAAAAACGGGGTGATCGAACAGATTCAGGGCTCCATGAACGGGCCGGTCGGTAAATTGTGTACCCTGGGCGGGCTGAAAAAAACAGCCGTTTTGCGCTCCCACGGCGGACGCTACCGTGCCATTCAGGATGGCGATTTGCACATCGATGTGGCTTTTATTGCCGCGCCTACGGCCGATACGCACGGCAATGCCAACGGAGTGCACGGTCCTTCGGCTTGCGGACCGCTGGGCTTTGCCCTGGCCGATTCGCTTTACGCCGACAAAGTGGTGGTGGTTACCGATAATCTGGTGCCGTTCCCCACGTACCCGTGGTCTATTGAGGGGGGCAACGTGGATTACGTGGTACCGGTGGAAAAATTGGGCGATCCCAGCCAAATCGTCTCCGGAACTACGCGCATCACTACCAATCCCGAGCGTTTAAAGATTGCCGCCTACGCCGCACAACTGGTACGCGATTCCGGTTTGATGGACGAGCCGGGTTTTTCTTTTCAGGCCGGAGCAGGCGGCATGTCGCTGGCTTTTGTCAAATACGTGGCCGATTACATGCGCGAAAAGAAAGTAGTGGCCGATTTCGTACGCGGCGGCTCCACCAAGTTTTTGGTCGATCTGCTTAAAGAAGGGCTGACCCGTTTTATTCTGGACGGACAGTCGTTCGATTTGGCCGGCGTGGAATCGTTGCGCGACAATTGGAATCACATCGAAACCAATCCGTTTGTTTCGTACAACTACCACACCAAGGGCTGCTTTGCACCGCTGGTTAAGGCTTCGGTTCTGGGCGGCACGGAAATCGATCTGGACTTCAACGTGAACGTAAATACCCATTCCGACGGCTGGTTGCTGCACGGCATCGGCGGATTTCAGGATGCGGCCGACGCCTACATGACCATCATCACCGTGCCATTGTACCGCAAAACCAATCCCATTATTGTGGATCGCGTGCACACCGTTACCGCGCCGGGCGATGTGATTGACGCCATCGTGACCGATGCGGGCATTGCCATCAATCCCAAACGGCAAGATTTGCT